>JBFWKS010000379.1:0-3450 GCA_050252545.1 Solirubrobacteraceae bacterium | reverse complement strand
GACCGGTCGACGTCGCATCGAGGAACCCGCGCGCGGTCGCTCAGCCGCGACGGCGTCCGAGCCCGCCGACGGGACGACCGGCGGCCGCGACCCGTCCCAGGCCGCCCATCGCGCCGATCGCGGCGAGCGCGGCGGCGGTCTTCAGATGACTGGTCAGCCGCTCCAGGCGGATGATCTCCCAGCCCTCGGAACGAGCGACGCGCGCGAGCTCACGATCGGGGTTGACCGCGACCGGGTGACCGACGAGGCGCAGCATCGGCAGGTCGGACTCGCTGTCGGAGTACGCCCACGACTCGTCGAGGTCCAGGTTCTCGCGTTCGGCGAGCCGGCGGATCGCGTCGGCCTTGCCCTCGCGGTAGGTCATCGGCCCGGCGAGCCGCCCGGTGTAGCGCCCATCGACCTGCTCGAGCGGTGCGCCGAGCGCACCGTCGAAGAACAGGACGTCGGAGACCATCGACGCGGTGTCCTGCGTCGACGCGGTGACGATGTAGACGGGACGTCCCTCGTCCTGGTGCTCCCACGCGATCGCGAGCATCTCGGGGTACAGGCGCGGCAGCACGCCGGCGAGCACGCGCGGCGACAGCCGCTCGAAGTCGCGCACCCGCTGGCCGGCGAGGAACGCTCCGACCCGGTCCCACACCTTCTGCGTCGACTCGTCGGTGGACCCCCGCAGTCGGAACTTGAGGTTCTCCCACCCGTCCGCAGCCAGCCGTCGACGCGTGATCAGCCCGTGCGCGGCGGCCGCGCGCGCCCAGTAGAACCCGGACGAGCCGGCGACGAGCGTCTTGTCGAGGTCGAAGAACGCGGCGGCGCGTCGACCGTATGCCTCGACGGACGCGTTCGGGACCGGGGCGGCGTCGGACGGCGTCACGTCGGCGACGGGGGTGTCGGGGGTCACGTCGGTCACGCCCACAGCCTACGGGCCGCCCTTCGTCGTCCGGTGGCGCTCGTGTCACCGCATGCGACCGGCGGCGCAGGGCCGGTGGCTCGGTCGATGGCACACGGGCCGACGCCCCGGACGTGAGACGCCGGTGTGCAGCACACCCCCGCCCGGACCTCCCGCCGACCGGCACACCCGGCCGGCCGGTCGAGCGGCGTGACCGCGAGCCTCAGACCTTGATGAGGATGGCGTCGCCCTGGCCGGTGCCGGAGCACGCGGTGGCGATGCCGTAGCCGCCGCCGCGACGGCGCAGCTCGAGCAGCGCCGAGCCGATGATGCGGGCGCCGGACGCGCCGAGCGGGTGGCCGAGGGCGATCGCGCCGCCGTTGACGTTGACGCGGTCCTCGTCGATGCCCAGCTCCTTGATGGTGTTGAGCGCGACCGAGGCGAACGCCTCGTTGATCTCCCACACGTCGACGTCGGAGGCCTTCAGGCCCGCCTTGTCGAGCGCCCGCTGCGACGAGCTGGCCGGCGTCGTCAGCAGGTTGGGGAACTCGTTGGCGGACTGACCGAAGGCCACGACCTCGCCGAGGACCTCCTTGCCGTTGGCCTGCGCCCACTCGTCGGACGCGAGCACGAGCGCGCCGGCCCCGTCGTTGACGCCCGGCGAGTTGCCGGCGGTGTGGGAGCCGCCCTTGACCAGGCCCGGCAGCTTGGCCAGCGCCTCCAACGACGAGCCGCGGCGCGGGCCCTCGTCGGTGTCGACGACGACGTCGCCCTTGCGACCCTTGATCGTCACCGGGACGATCTCCTCGCCGAGCCGGCCGCCGTCGATCGCGTCGAGCGCCTTCTCGTGCGAGCGCAGCGCCCAGCGGTCCAGATCCTCACGCGACCAGCCGTACCTGTCGGCGACCTCGGTCGTCTCGTCGAACATCTGGCGGTGCGTGAACGAGTTGGTCAGCCCGTCGAGGACCATCGAATCGAGCAGCTCGCCGTGGCCCATGCGGTAGCCGACACGGGCCTTGGGCAGCAGATGGGGGGCCAGCGACATCGACTCCATGCCACCGGCGACCGCAACGCCGAGGCCGTCGGCGCGGACGAGCAGGTCGACGAGCGCCGCCGAGCGGATGCTCGACGTACAGACCTTGTTGATCGTCTCCGACGAGACGCTGTCGGGGATCCCGGCGGCGATCTGCGCTTGGCGGGCGGTGATCTGGCCCTGTCCGGCCTGGATCACGTGGCCCATCACCACGTGCTCGATCTGCTCGGGGGCGACGCCGGCGCGCTCGAGGGCGGCAGCGATCGCGATCCCGCCGAGCTCGACCGGCCGGAGGGTCGAGAGCCCTCCGCCGAGCTTGCCGACCGGCGTACGAGCCGAGCCGAGGATGACGGTCCTGGCCATGATGTGACGTCCTTCCGCTGGAGCCTGTCCCGCCGCTGCGGGATCGGTGGTGCCGACGGCTTTTGGTACCGTCGGTAGGTGTCGGAGCGTAGAGGATCACCGCCGCGGGCCCCAGGACGACCGGTGGCGCGTCGCCGGGCCGTTGGGTGGCGGGGTTCGCGCCCGGAGCCCGTGGCCGGTCGGTGGCGCGTCGTAGGCTGGCCCGGTGACCGATCCGTCGACGACCCTCACCGTCCGCCCGGAGACCGACGGGGACGCGCCACCCGACGCCGTCGTCGTCGGCGTGACGGCCGCCGGCCCGATCGGCCTGCCGGACGCCGCGCCCGGCTCGCTCGTCGAGCTCCTGCGCGAGCGTGGCGAGGTCCGCTCCGGCCTGGGCGCCGTCGCGCACGTGCACGGCCCGGACGGCGTCCGCTGGATCCTCGTCGGGTTGGGTGACGATGGGCCCCGGCACGACGAGGATCGACGCACCGCGTACGGCGCGGCGGTACGTCGGGCGTGGGATCTGCGGTCGACGACCGTCCGGGTCGTCGTCGACGCACCTGAGGGCGCGCCGGCCGCCGCCGAGGCGATCGTGCTGGCAACCCACCGCCCGGCACGGATCCGCGGCACCGCCGGGGCGGTCGGCGTCGCCGCGGGGACCGGGGCCCCCGCGACGATGACCGCCGTCACCGCCCTCGACGATCCGACGACCGACGACCCGATCGCCCCCGACGACGCCGCCGGCCGGATGGTCCTGGTGGCCGCCCCCGACGGTCCGCTGGGCGACGTCGTCGCGGCCCGCGTCGCCGACGCGGTCCTCGTCGCCCGGGCCCAGAACGAGGCCCGCCGCCTGCAGCAGCTCCCGGCCAATCACCTGACCCCACGCGCGCTGGCCCGCGAGGCGTCCGCGCTCGGGCGCGAGATCGAGGGCCTGCGGGTGACCACCGAGATCGGCCGCGGCGCGCTGCAGGGCCGTGGCATGGGGCTCTTCGACGCGGTCGCCCGCGGCAGCGACGAGCCGCCGGCCCTGATCGTCGCCGAGTGGGATCCGTCCGCCGTCGACCCGGATGCCGAGGTCGGTGGCCCGGTGCTCGGCCTCGTCGGCAAGGCCGTCACGCACGACACCGGCGGGTACTCGCTCAAGACGCCCGCGGGCATGATCCGGATGAAGCTCGACATGTCGGGC
>JBFWKS010000378.1:0-3450 GCA_050252545.1 Solirubrobacteraceae bacterium | reverse complement strand
CGGCCGGGGTCCTTGAACGACGACTGCAACGAGCGAACCTGGTCGCGCGAGAGTCGCTCGTCGAGCAGGTCGGCCAGCAGCTCGGGCGCGACCGCGTCGGACGCGGGCGGCTCCGGATCCCATTCCGGCCGGAACGCCGTCGCGCTCGCCAGGTACTCCGCCACCGACTGCTCGGGCGTCACGCGACCGGGCTCCGGTGCGGCAGCGGCGACCGTCGGGGTGGGCGTGTCGAACGCGAAGTCCTCCGGCAGATCCCAAAACCCACGGAACTCGGCCGCCCAGCGCGGCGAGAGCTTCATCGACTCGGCGTACATCACCGAGACGGCCTCGATGA
Source organism: Solirubrobacteraceae bacterium (assembly GCA_050252545.1). Classification (GTDB taxonomy): domain Bacteria; phylum Actinomycetota; class Thermoleophilia; order Solirubrobacterales; family Solirubrobacteraceae; genus Patulibacter. The sequence goes on along the minus strand of JBFWKS010000378.1, from coordinate 3,116 downwards.
TGTCCTGGTCGAGGATCCGCTTGCGGGCCCGGGCCCACCAGTCGGCGGTCGGCTCGGCGGTGTCGAGGCGACGGCGACGGGCGGTCTCGCGGTCGTCGACCGCGTAGACGTCCTGGGCGAACCGGGCCAGCAGGTGATTGCCCTCGATGTCGGCCTGGACCGCCTCGACGGGCCGCTCCAGCGGATCGCCCAGGCCACCGGCGCCCTTGAGCACCGACAGATACAGATCCCCGGTCCGGACCGCCTTCAGCGTCGTCAGCGCGTCCTGGCGCTGCTCGCGCACCCCGGTGGTGACCTGCTCCAGCTCCGGAGCGTCGTAACTGCCGTCACGGATCGGGTAGGTCCCGCCCTCGCGGGCCTGCTCGAGCGTGTCGGGCCCGTAGATCGTGTGGACGTAGCTCGTCGCGGCGGGGTAGCCGCCGAACAGCCCGGGCGAGGAGAACACGCCCCCAGTCAGGATGTTCTGCAGCTCGTAGTTCTCGCTGCCCCACACCATCATCAGCGACTCGAAGCTCGACCCGCCGCGGTGGCGGCCCAGGCCGCCCGTGTTGGGCTTGATCCGCCGGCCCAGGTAGAGGATCGGGGCCATGAGCTCCCACATCTCGGCGTCGCCCATGTCGCCTTCGGGGTTGAACGGTGCCGCCCCGTAGTCCAGGCCGTCGAGGCAGTACTTGGCACCCTGGCCCTGCGCTCCGACCTCGAAGTGCATGAACCCGGACATCTGCCCGTACTGGTCGATCCCGCCGCCCTGCATGACGTTGCCGGGACTGGAGAACGACCCCATGACCTCCTCGATGAAGCCGCGCGACTGCTGTGCCCGGGAGAGCGACCGCGGGTACCCGCTGTAGGAGGGGAACAGCACGCCCCAGGCGCCCGACGTCGAGCACTCGGCGGTGTCGAGGTTGGCCCACGTACCGGGCGGTGCGACCACCGTGGTGGCGAAGTGGGCCCCGTCGTTGACCCGCTCGTCGAAGATCAGCGTCTGGGTGAACTGGATCCACATCAGGCCGGTGATCGCCGCCGGGGTGGCGTTCATCGAATGCCAGCCCCAGGCGGAGCTGCCGTCGAAGCTCGCCGTGTAGTGCCCGTCCCCGCCGATGATCGACTCGAACGCGCCGTGCATCATGAAGTCGCGACGGGCACGGGCCGGCAGCGTCTCCTTGTCGGCGAAGGTCACGTCGAGGAACCCCGGCGAGCGGTAGCGGCCCGGCACGGTGACCGTACGCACCTTCGACTTGAACGACCGACGGCCGTCCTCGATCGCTTCGCGCATGAAGCCCTTGAACCGCTCGGCACCCTCCTCGACGACGAGCCGCTCGATCGCGTCGCGGATCATGTGGCAGCCCGCCAGGCGGGTGCGCTCGTCGAGGATGTAGCTGCGCGGCGAGCGACTCATGAGCTCGCAGCGCTTCCAGTGCCAGCTGGCGATCTGGTCCTCCTCGCCGATCTTCATGCAGCAGAGGTCGATGCCGTCCTCGTACCGCGTCGTCGGACCGACCGGGGCGCCGCCGGGGGTCGCGGCACCGATGTCGACGACGTGGCAGACGCCGCCGGCCCAGCCCAGGAGCACCGGCTCCTCGCTGGTCGGGTCGAAGATCGGCACGAACGTCTGGACATCCGCGTTGTGGACGTCACCGATCTGCGGCTGGTTGTTGGCGAAGATGTCGCCGGGACGGATCTTCGGGTTGTCCTCCCAGCCGTTGCGGACCATGAACTTGATGGCCTGCGACATCGTGTGGACGTGGACGATGATCCCCGTCGACAGCGCGACCGAGTCGCCCTCGGGGGTGTACAGGGCGAAGGCCAGCTCGCCGAGCTCGCGCACGATCGGCGACGCCGAGATGTTGAGTGCCGTCTCGCGGGCGGACACGAGGCCGCCGCGCACCCGCGCGAAGAGCTTCTCGTACCCGATCGGGTCGTCCTCCTTCAGCGTCAGGCGGTCCAGGCCGTGGTAGCGCCCGGTGTCCGCGAACCGCTGCTCGGAGTCCTCGAGCATCGCCTTGAGGGTCTGTCCGTCCCACCCGATCGGGGTGCGACGGGGAATCAGCAACTCGGTCATGTCGTCTCCAGGTGGAAGAGGCCGTGGCCGTCGAGCCACGCACGGCGGCCGGGCGGGATGGCGAACGTCGTGGCGGGCGCCTCGACGACCGCCGGTCCCTCGATAGTGTGTCCGGCGAGCACGTCGCCCATCTCGTAGACGTCGGTCTGCGCCGTCTCGGTGCGCCAGCGCACCGACCGGCTGCCCTTCGTCGGCGGTGCCCCGGACTGCTGCGGCATGTCGGGCAGCACCGGCTTCTCGACGTCGACGACGCCGCGCACGATCGCCTGGGTGACGAGGTAGCCCAGCTCGGGGGACGGAGCGGACCGCGCGTAGGTGCGGGCGTAGGCGGTCTCGAACGTCGCGGTCAGCCGCTCGACGTCCTCGATCGTGGTGAGCTGCTCCCCGGGCGCGTCGACCTCGATGTCGATGAGCTGGCCGTAGTACTGCATCCGGACGCCGTGGACGTAGCGCACCGACTGCGCCGGGACGCCCGACTTGGCGAACTCGTCGGCGACGCGCCCGCGCAGCGCGGTCCACGCCTGCCCGAGCATCGCTCCGACGCCGAGCTTCGTCGGCTCGTCCATCGTCGGCAGCAGCGGCAGGTCGACGGTGCGGTCGAACCGGTACTCGAAGTCGGCGCAGGCGCATCCGAACGCGCTGAACCCGGCCGCCCACGACGGCACGATGACCTGCTGGTAGGGCACGCCCTCGGTGTAGCCGGCGACGTGCAGCGGTCCTCCGCCGCCGTAGCAGAGCAGCGTGTAGTCGATCGGGCTGTACCCGCGGCCGTGGATGCGGCCCATCGCCTCGTTGCGCAGCGTCGTCTCGAACAGCTCGACGATGCCGGCCGCGGCGTCCGGGATCGACAGGCCCAGGGGCTTGGCGATCTGCCGGTCGACCTCGAACCGCGCACGGTCCATGTCGAGGTCGATGTCGCCGCCGAGGAAGTACTCGGGGTTGAGCCGGCCGAGCACGAGGTTGAGGTCGGTGACGGTCACCGTGTCGATGCCGCCCTCGGGCCAGCAGGTGCCGATCCGGGCGCCGGCGGAATCGGGGCCGATCTGGGGACGGCGCG
>JBFWKS010000377.1:0-3486 GCA_050252545.1 Solirubrobacteraceae bacterium | reverse complement strand
TCGGGGTCGATCGTGTCGAGGTCGGGCGCTCCGTTCGCGACGGTGCGGCTGGATCTCGCGTCGCGGATCAAGGTCCAGCAGGAGGTCGACGGCGACGCGCCGGAGGGCGTCTTGCACGTCGCGGGCGGGTCGCGGTGGCGTGTCGACGCCGAGTTCGACGCTCTCACCGCTCCTGGCCTGCACCCGGCGACGACAGTGGGTCGGGACAAGCTGACGGGCTCGGCGGCGCTGGCGATCGCGTTCGGTGGCACGCAGGTCCCGATCGCGACGGGTGTGGTCCGTGAGATCGGTGTGGACGAGGGAAGCGATACGATCACGGTGTCGATGGATGGGCCGGAGTCGCTCACCCAGCCGGACCTGTCACTGCCGTCGATGGGGTCATACCGGGCCGCGGCGAGCAAGGCCCTGATGCGGTACCCCCTGAACGGCACGGCCGTGATCATCGCGGCGCTGCACCGCATGGGCATCCGCGTGACGCCGGCGCCGCGGCCGGACTGTGTACTGTCGGTGCCTGGCATCTGGGGCTCGATCCCCGACGTCGGGCACGTCTCCCTGTCCGGTGCTGGCGCGCCGGAGGGCACCGGACTGTGGACCAACTCGCGCTGGACGGCCGAGGGCCTCCAGTCCCACGCGTCGGGGCACAACGCGGAGATCACGGGTTGGCCGTCGAGGTGGGCGCGGTGGGAGCGGACCGCCGCGGTCCAGTTCGGCTGCGACTTCCAGTGGGATGGAGTCTCATCTCAGGTGGTGCTTGGCGTGTCGCTCGGGCCGGGTGAGGCGCGCATCTCGCACTTCTCGGATGGCCGCATCCAGGTCGGCATCAAGTCGGTCGGTGGGAACTCGTTCACCTGGACGAACTTCGGCGCCTTGACGGGCGCAGGCTGGAGGAACTACACCGCCACGATCCAAAGCACCACCACGCCGGGGACCGTGAACATCCGCATCCACGTCGACGGCGTGCAACTCGGCGCGACGACGGTGGTCTCTGGCGGCACGGCGGTTCCGTCCGAGAGTGATGCTGGGCCGGTCTACATCATGCAGACCGCAATGACTGGCCGGACCCGGATCGAACTGCACCACGCGCTCGGCGTGGGGTCGCTGACGTACCCGACCGCGGGCAGCACGTCGGTGTCGCAGCAGGCGATCCTGGAGCAGTCGATGCTGACCCTGGACAAGGTCCCACCGATTGACGCGCGCTCACCGTGGGAGGTGATCACCGAGATCGCGTCGGCGGAGATGGGCGAGGCCACATTCACGGAGGACGGAGCCTTCCGGTACCGGAAGCGGTCGACGGTGAACGCCAACGCGACCCCGGTCGACGCGACGATCAGCACAGACCTCGCCTCGAGCGTCGGGGGGTCCGCGTCGGCCACGTCGGTCCGGTCCAAGGTCGTCGTGAAGGCGCAGCGGCTCCGGCTGTGGGAGGCGGGCATGGGAAGCGGCCTGCGCCTCCCGTCGCACCTGCACGACGAACCGATCGAGATCCCCTCCGGCAAAGGGTCGATCATCATCGACCTGGACCGCGAGATCCACGCGACCACCGGGATCATCACACCCATCAGCGCCGCGGGCATGGCAGCCGACTATCCCGCGTCGTGGGCGATCTGCACGAGCAAGGCCGGCACGTCGCTCGCACCCCTGACTGCGGTCACCGCGTCACTGCACATGATCGGACCCAGCACGGCAAGGATCGACTACCACAACATCACCAGCACGATGTGGGCGGTGTGGCCGTCCGGGTGGGGCAACCCTCCCGGCATGACCATCCAGCCCGGCGACGGGTCACTCGTCATCCTCGGCCGACACACCCTCACCGACGCCGACATCCCCCGCGCTCGCGTGTCCACGTCCGACGCGGACACGTTGGCGGCGTGGGGCGAGCGGGTATTCCGCATGCCCGAGTCGCCATGGATCCAATCCCGCACCACGGCCACATCCGTAGCGAACATCGTCCTCGCCGCGTCGTCCCGCCCCAGGGTCGAGCTGGAGGACATCACGATCCCTGGCGACCCGCGCTACCAGATCGGTGACGTCGTGACCGTCACCGATACGCGCTCGCGGTGGCCCGCGGTGAATGCGCGGGTGCATGGCGTCGAGCACGAGATCAGCACGACGGCGGAGGGTCGCATGACCACCACCTTGTCCCTGAAGACGATCTGAGGAGATCTCCTGTGACCCTGTATGTCGGTGAGCACCCGCAGTCGATGACGCTCCGCCTGGTCGCGGGCCAGGCGCAGGACCTGCTGGTGGGGCGCGTGGACCAGCATGACGCGCCACAGCCGTGGGGCGTGTCCGTGTCGCTCGAGTTCGACGCTCCGGCCCTGTCGGTGGCCGGCACGGTGGCGGTAGAGACGGCGTCGTTCGCGATCTCGGCCGCGCAGACGCAGACCCTGTTCGACGGCCGCCCGCCCGGGACGCAGCGGGTCCGCCTGGTCGAGGACGGCAAGGTCGTAGCGGCGGGATGGGTGGAGTGGATCGCCGCAGGCTCAGCAACCCTATCAGGGTGGGTCGGTGCCCGCCCAGACGGCGTGCACCTGGTGCGCGTGATCCGCGGTAAGGACGGTGCCGGTATCACGCTGCAGGGCACGGTGCCGACGTCGGCTGACCTGCCCACGTTGGCGTCGCAGGGAGACGCCATGGTCGCCGGCGACACCGGCCGCTTGTGGGTGCGGTCAGGGCCGACATGGGTGGACTCCGGTGCAGCAGCGGTGGCAGGAGCTCCAGGTGCCCCCGGCGCTCCGGGCGAGCCCGGCGTACCCGGTCCCGCGGGACCGCAAGGCCCTGCCGGTGCGACTGGCGTACCCGGTCCCGCGGGACCGCAAGGCCCTGCCGGTGCGACTGGCCCCCAGGGTCCGACTGGCCCGACTGGTCCTGAGGGTCCGATGGGTCCAGCGGGCACCGCCCCCGACGCGACCACCACGGTCAAGGGCATCGTCCAACTCGCGGGCGACCTCGGCGGCACGGCTGCGGCTCCGACTGTCCCCGGTCTCGCGGGCAAGGCCCCGTCCAGCCACACGCACACCGCCTCGCAGGTCTCGGACTCGACCTCGACGGGCCGCGCGCTCATCACCGCCGCCGATGCCGCTGCGGCGCGGTCTGCGATTGGCGCGGGCACGTCGAACCTGACCATCGGCTCGACTGGCACCACGGCGGCGGCAGGTAACCACACGCACGCCGATGTCCCAGCGACGCGCACGATCAACACGACCGCCCCGCTGACCGGCGGGGGTGACCTGTCCGCTGATCGCACGCTCGGCCTCGACCCGGCCCAGATCGCGGTCACGTCCCTCGGCGTGGGCACGGTCGCAGACGGGCAGATGCTGGTGCGCTCGGGCGGCTCGCTCGTCGGGGCTGCGGTGCCGAGTGGTGGTGCGGGTGGGGGTGGCGACCCTCGGTTTGGGTATCTGTACCCTTCGACATTTCCGGGAGCGTATCTGCCCTTCGGAGCGGCCCCAGACGGGGGCCTCGGAGACGGAGGTTGCTACG
>JBFWKS010000376.1:0-3492 GCA_050252545.1 Solirubrobacteraceae bacterium | reverse complement strand
GCCCAGTGCTGGCTCCGGCGCGCGCAGGAACTCGAGTGTGCCGCCGGCCGGGTTCGCGGTGAGCGCTGGGGCCCGCGCGACCTCGACGTCGACCTCATCGCCTGCCACGGCGAGGCGGAGGTGATCTCCCGTGAGAGCGATCTGACACTGCCGCATCCGCTGGCCCATCTGCGGGCTTTCGTGTTGATCCCGTGGCTGGCCGTCGACCCCGACGCCCGGCTGACGGTGGCCGGGGGGGCGCGCCCGGTCGCGGGATTGCTGGCCGAACTCGATCCCGCCGACCGGGAAGGCGTGCGGCCGACCGGCCTGACCCTCATGCCGCGGAGGAACTGATGGGCCCGACCCGAAGACGTGACCTCACGGCCGCGGTGGTGGGGACAGCGGTGCTGGGTTATTTGCTGATCACCGCCCTACACCGGTGGTTCCCGCGCATCACCGGGTGGACCGGGCTCTCGCTGCTCGCGGTGGCCGTCGCCGAGGGGTTGTGGGCGCGTCACGTGCGGAACAAGATCAGCGGCTGCGAGATCGGCCCGGGGCCCGGCCGACTGCACCCGCTGGCGGTGGCGCGCAGCGTGGTGGTTGCCAAGGCGTCGGCCTGGGTGGGCGCCTTGATGCTGGGCTGGTGGATCGGGGTGCTGGTGTACTTTCTGCCGCGCCGGTCCTGGCTGCGTGTCGCCGCTGAGGACACCGCCGGGACGGCGGTCGCGGCCATCAGCGCACTGATGCTGCTCATCGCCGGGCTGTGGCTGCAGCATTGCTGCAAATCTCCGCCAGAACCGCCCGAGTTCGGTGAGGGCGCCGAGAACTGACCCAACCCGCGGCGCCGGGGACCGCAAACCGAGAATCGCCGGACCGGCCCGACACGCGCGGTGACCTCGCACAGGTACAGTCGGGCCATGACCGTTCTGTCCCGCGGCGCCCGGGTACGGCGCGGCGGCCGCAGGCCGGGTTGGACACTCCTGACCGTGTTGCTGGTTCTCGCGATGGGAGCCAGTTCCGCGCTGGTTTTCACCAATCGCGTGGAACTTCTCAAGCTCGCGGTGATCCTGGCGCTGTGGGCCGCGGTCGCTGGTGCCTTCGTATCGGTGCTGTACCGCCGGCAGAGCGATGCCGACCAGTCGCGGGTGCGTGACCTGAAGCTGGTCTACGACCTGCAACTGGACCGGGAGATCGCGGCCCGCCGCGAGTACGAGCTGACGGTGGAGTCCCAGCTGCGCCGCGAACTGGCCTCCGAGGTGCGGGCTCAGAACGCCGACGAGGTCGCGGCGCTGCGGGCGGAGCTGAACGCGTTGCGGACCAGCTTGGAGATCCTGTTCGACACGGACCTCAAGGAGCGCCCCGCGCTGGAAACGCTCGAATCCGAGGTGCCCCGCGCCCGCGCGTTGAGCGAATGGGACCGCGACGGCGAGGGTGCGCCCGTTGATTGGGTGTCTAGCGACCGGGTGACGCCGGGACCGCGGGACCGCGCGCCCAAAGGCACTGAAGCCCTTGGGGGCCCGGCGCCCCCCGACGGCCGTGCCGACGAGACGGCCATCATCGACGTGCCCGAGGAGCCCCTGCTGCCGCCCCGGCGGCAGCCGCCCCCGCGCGAACGCGCGCGTTTCGCTGAGGCGTCACCGGAGATGTCCCCGGTGCCGGCCCGGCCGCCGGAGCCGGAGCCGGAGCCGCGGTTCGACTCCCGGGGCCGCCGGCCGCCGCACCCGCGAGCGCGGACCCGGACGCAGGACTGGGAGCAGGTCGCCGGCGGCCTGGGGCCGCCGCCCGGAACCGCGACACCGCCTGCCGGGGACGGTTCTGTCAGGCCGCGCCGCGCCCGCCACGTCAGCCCCGACAGTCCCGGGGAAGATTCCCGCGAACAGCGAGAGCCCCGAGGCTACCGCGACTCGCGCGGGGGACCCGTCCCCACCGGTTCACGCGGTGAGCCGGAGGCCTCGCGGCCCGACGGCGAGTCCGGCCGGCGCTCGCGGTCGCGGCATTCGGCCGAATACCGCGAATTCGGCGTGCGCAATTTCACCGTCCCCGACGAGCCCCCAAGTGTCCCGCCTCCGGTCGGTGCGCCCGCCGCGGCGCCCCCCGCCCCCCAGCCGCCGGCGCCGCCGCGACTGGCGCCGCCGCCAGCCCCCGAGCACCCACCCCGGCATGGCGGCGCGGACGGTTCCGACACGGCAAACGGCCCGCCTTCGGGTGGACAATCGGTCGCCGACCTGCTGGCACGGTTGCGGGTCGAGCCGTCCGGGGGCGGGCGCCGCCGCCGCCGCAACGTGTGAGCCGGCCCGGGTCGCGGGCCCGGTCCGGCCATCGACTACAGTCTTGGTGACCGTCCGGTACCCGTGAGCGTGGGACCGGAACGAACAAAGACTCATGTGAGGTCGTCTGCGATGGTGCAGTTCGACGGTTTGCGTCCGGCCAGGCTGAAGGTGGGGATCATCTCGGCCGGCCGGGTGGGCACCGCGCTTGGCGTCGCGCTGGAGCGCACCGACCACGTCGTGGTGGCGTGCAGCGCCGTCAGCGGCGCGTCCCGTCAGCGTGCGCGACGGTGGCTGCCCGACACCCCGGTCGTCGCGCCCCGGGAGGTGGCCGCCGCCGCCGAGTTGCTGCTGCTGGCGGTGCCCGACAGCGAACTCCCCGGTCTGGTGGCGGGTCTGGCCGCGACGTCGGCGGTGCGGCCCGGGACCATCGTGGTGCACACCTCTGGAGCCAATGGGACCGGCGTGCTCGCGCCGCTGACCCCCGAGTGCGTACCGCTCGCGATCCACCCAGCGATGACGTTCACCGGGTCCGACGAGGATGTCCGCAGGCTGCCGGGCACCTGTTTCGGGATCACGGCGGCCGGCGATGTCGGGTACGCGGTAGGGCAGTCTCTGGTCCTGGAGATAGGGGGCGAGCCGTTCTGCGTACCAGAGGACGCCCGCGTACTCTACCACGCCGCCCTGGCGCACGCGGGCAACCACATGGTGACGGTCCTGGCCGATGCCCTCGACTCGTTGCGGGCCGCGCTGCGCGGCGAGGAGCTGCGCGGGCAACCGCCTCACGCTTACGGGGGACCGACGCTTGACAACGATCCCGGCGGCATCGCCGAGCGCATCGTGGGGCCGCTGGTGCGGGCGGCGCTGGAGAACACCCTGCAACGGGGCCAGGGCGCGCTCACCGGTCCGGTCGCCCGCGGTGACGCGGCGGCGGTCGCCGGGCATCTGGCGGCGCTGGCGCGCGTCGACCCCGTCCTGGCGGACGCCTACCGAGTCAATGCGCTGCGCACCGCGCGGCGCGTGAACGCTCCCGCGGACGTCATTGAGGTGCTGGCGCGATGAACCGGACGCCGCGGCCGGTCTTCACCCCGGGCGAACTCACCGTGTACTCGGCGCCGCGCGATGTCGCCGACGTCAGCCGGGCTTTGCGGCAGACGGGGCGCCGGGTGATGCTGGTGCCCACCATGGGCTCGCTGCACGACGGTCACCTGACACTGGTGCGGGCCGCCAAGCGGGTACCCGGCTC
>JBFWKS010000375.1:0-3494 GCA_050252545.1 Solirubrobacteraceae bacterium | reverse complement strand
GACGGCAACACGCCGGCGAGCCGCACGTCGGCCCCGACCGCAGCCGCACCGGCGGCGAAGGCGGCCTCGAGCATCGGGCCCGATGCGCGCTTATCGCGGACGACGAGGACCCGCGAGCCCGCGCCCCGTGCGTGCGTCGAACCCGGAGGGGTCCCCAGAACGGCCGCACGGCCGAGTCGCAGTGCGAGCTCGGCCGTGAGGACCGTTCCGGCGGGGCCACGGACCCCGTCGGTACCGAAGAGCCGTCCCATGACGGTTGCGGGACCTGCGGACTAGCGCTTGCTGAACTGCGGACGCTTACGGGCCTTCTTGAGGCCGGCCTTCTTGCGCTCCTTGACGCGTGCGTCACGCGTGAGGAAGCCGCGCTTCTTGAGCTCGCCGCGCAGGCTGGGCTGCGCGACGATCAGGGCGCGCGAGATGCCGTGACGCAGCGCGCCGGCCTGGGCGCTGATGCCGCCGCCGTGGATGCGGGCGATGACGTCGAGCTGCTCGTGGTAGCCGACGACCTCGAGGGCCTGGCGGATCGTGCGCTGCAGGGCCTGGCGCGGGAAGTACGTCTCGAGGTCCTTGCCCCCGATGGTGTACTGGCCGGTGCCCGGGGTCAGGATGACCCGGGCGACCGCCGACTTGCGCTTGCCGGTCGCGGTGTAGCGCGCGCCGTCGGAGAGGTCGATGGTGACCTCGGCGATCGGCTGGTCGTCGGTATCGCCGTCGGTGTCGCCGTCGGCGGTGGGCTGCTCGCCCTCGCCCTCGTAGTAGTACCCGAACTCGTCGGGCTGGCCGGCGGGGGTGCCGGCGTCCAGGACGATGTCGACCTCGAGGTCGGCACCCGGGATCGCGGGCTTGACGCGCGGCGACTCGTCGGCGTCGTCGTCACCCTCGTCGTCGGCCTCGGGGGCCGCGGCCTCCGGGGTCTCGGCGGCCTCCGGGGCGGCGGCACCCTCGGCCTCGGTGGGCTCCGCGGTCACGGCCTCGGGCGCGGCGGCCTCGGGCTGCTCGGCGGGGGTCTCCTCCGGGGCCGCTGCGGCCTCGGGGGTCTCGTCGGGGGTGGGGGCCTCGTCAGCCATCAGGCGTCGATCTCCAGGGAAAGCGGCTTCTGGGCCACGTGCGGGTGCTCCGGTCCGGCGTAGACCTTGAGCTTGGTCAGCTGCTTCCGGGCGAGCCGGTTCTTGGGCAGCATGCCCTTGACGGCCTTGCGGATGATCTCCTCGGGCTGCTTCTCGAGCTGCTCCTCGAAGGTCCGCGTGTACAGGCCGCCGGGGAAGCCCGAGTGGCGGTGGTAGAGCTTGTCGGTGCGCTTCTTGCCGGTGACGTGGATCTTCTCCGCGTTCACGACGATCACGAAGTCGCCGGTGTCGACGTGCGGCGTGTACTCCGGCTTGCGCTTGCCGCGCAGGACCTCGGAGATCTGGGTGGAGAGACGTCCGAGCGTCTGGCCCGTGGCGTCGACCACGTACCAGGAACGTTCGCGGGTCTCGGAGTTGGCGACGTAGGTCTTAGACACGGGCTCTCGGGAAACTCGGCGCGAGCAGGGATCAGCGCGCAGCGGCGGACCACGATAGCGCAAGGACCGCGTCCGAGGACGGCCGCCCCGACCGGTGCGCGGGCCGTCGCCCGGCCGCGCCCACTCACCGCCGCCCAACGGTGAGCTCCAGCTCGCGATCGCGGGCCCAGAGCAACAGGTTGACGGCCCCCAGAAGCACGAGCCAGGCACCCCACGCACCGGGGCGCCCGAGCGCCGGGACCTCGTCCCGCGCGGCGAGGACGGAGACGAGCGCGACGGTCGCCGTGGCCGTCCCGACGACGCCGACGGCCACCCACCGGTCGACGGCCAGGGCGAGCAGCAGCCCGGCCGCGGCACCGACCGCGGTGCCCGTCGTCGGGGCGATGTCCACGCCGGCCCAGCCCTCGCCCGCCCCGAGCGCGCCGACGCCGGCCGCGGAGACGACGAGTCCCGCGCCCCACGGCCCGTCGTCGCGGCCGCAGAGGGCCGCGGCGAGCAGCAGGCAGGCCCCGAGCGCCAGTGGGACCCGGTCGAGGGGCAGGCGGTCCGCGGCCACGGCGCCGAGGACGACCGCGCCTCCGCCGAGGTAGACGACCGCCCGCGGTCCGCGGGCCGGTGACGACCTACCGCTCACCGCCGTCGACCGGTCCGGGGATCAGGTCCTCACTCCCACTCGATCGTCCCGGGCGGCTTGCTCGTGATGTCGAGCACCACCCGGTTGATCTCGCGGACCTCGCCGACCATCCGTCCGGCGATCCGGTCGAGCAGGTCGTAGGGCAGCCGCGCCCAGTCGGCGGTCATCGCATCGTCCGACGTCACCGCCCGGACGGCCACGACGTAGCCGTAGGTCCGCTCGTCGCCCTGCACGCCGACCGTGCGGACGTCGGGCAGGACACAGAAGCTCTGCCACAGCTCGCGGTAGAGGCCCGCGGAGCGGATCTCCTCCTGGAGGATGGCGTCGCACTCGCGCAGGAGCGCGAGCTTCTCCTCGGTGATCTCGCCGCCGACGATGCGGATCCCCAGGCCCGGTCCGGGGAACGGCTGGCGCCACACCATGCGCTCGGGCAGGCCGATCTCGGTCCCGACCGCGCGGACCTCGTCCTTGAAGAGCGCCCGGAGCGGCTCGACGAGCTCGAAGGTCAGATCGTCGGGGAGCCCGCCGACGTTGTGGTGGCTCTTGATCGTCGCCGCGCCGTTGCCGCCCCCCGACTCGATGACGTCGGAGTACAGGGTGCCCTGGACGAGGAACCGCGCGCCGGGATCCCCCTGCGCGGCGGGGGCGTCGCCGTCGGTCGTGACGGTCGTGCCCTCCGGCCCGGCGGTCGGGTCGGCGTCGGGCGCCACGAGCCGCGCGGCCTCCTCCTCGAACACCCGGATGAACTCGCCGCCGATGATCTTGCGCTTGGCCTCGGGCTCCGTGACCCCGGCCAACCGCCGGAGGAACCGCTCGCGGGCGTCCACGACGACGAGCGGGACGTGGAAGTGCTCGCCGAACGTCTTGCGGACCTGGGCGCTCTCGTCCTTGCGCATCATCCCGTGGTCGACGTAGACGCAGGTGAGCTGGTCGCCGACGGCCTTGTGCACGAGCAGTGCGGCGACCGAGCTGTCGACGCCGCCGGAGAGCCCGCACACCACGCGCCCGTCGCCGACCTGCTCGCGGATCAGGCGGATCTGCTCCTCCGCGATGCTCGCCGCCGACCAGTCCATCGCGCACCCGCAGATGTCGCGCAGGAACGTCGTGAGCGTCTGCTGTCCGTAGGGCGTGTGGACGACCTCGGGGTGGTACTGGATGCCGTAGATCCCGCGCTCGACGTCCTCGAACGCCGCCACCGGCGACGCCGTCGAGCTGGCGAGCGCGGTCGCGCCCGGCGGCGGGGTGAAGACGGTGTCGCGGTGGCTCATCCACGCCGGCTGCTCCGCCGGCTGGCCCTGCAGCAGGCGCCCGGTCTCGGTGTCCGAGCGCGCGGACCGGCCGGGCTCGCCGGCGGCC
>JBFWKS010000374.1:0-3509 GCA_050252545.1 Solirubrobacteraceae bacterium | reverse complement strand
CCAGCAGGGAGACCGAGACCCCGCTCCCGGCGTCGGCGTAGCTGACCATGTCGCCCCAGGACTCGTTGGTGCTGCCGCCATCCAGGGTGTCGTCGCCCGCCCCGCCGATCAGGTAGTCGTCGCCGCCGCCGCCCATCAGGGAGTCGTCCCCGGCCCCGCCGTCGAACTGCTCGCCGTCGTCGTCCGAGCCCACCATGGTGTCGTTGTGGGCGGAGCCGATGACCTGCTCGAATCCGGTGATGCTGTCCTCGTTGCCCCAGGTGTCCGTGGCGATGGCCCAGCCGGAGAGGGTGTCGACGTTCAGGTCCACGCTCACGCCCAGGCTCCCGGTCTCGTCGGCGAAGCTCAGCACGTCCGTGCCGTCGCCGCCGTCCATCCGGTCCGCGCCCGCGCCGCCCGCAATGGTGTCCCCGCCCTGGCCGCCGATCAGGGTGTCGTCGCCCGCGCCGCCGGTCAGGGAGTCCTCCTCGCGGCAGCCCACGATCCAGAAGCGGCCGTCGGTCTCGGCCGAGCCGTCGAAGGTGAGGCCGCCTTCCATGGTGCCTCCGCCCACGGAGGCGTCGAGGAACAGCCAGTCCCCGGCGGCCACCAGAGAGTCCAGGGTGGTCACGGAGGTCGCCACCTCCATGGCGAAGTCGATGGCCTCGATGCCGGTGACGTGGTCCAGGGCATCCGAGCTCAGGGTGCTGACGTTGAGGGTGTCCAGGCCCGCGCCGCCGTCCAGGGTCTGGGCCGAGGACATGCGCGCGCCGTACTCGAAGGTGTCGTCGTTGGCCGAGCCGTAGACCGTGAAGGTGGAGTCGTCCTCGCCCGAGACGTTGAGGAACAGGCAGCCCTCCAGGGCGCGGCCGTCGAGGGTCACGGTCGCGCCGTCCTCGGCCACGGTGTCGGCGATGGTGAGATTCACGCCCTCGCCGCTTGCGGCGTTGACGAAGACGATGTCCTCGAAGTTGCTGATGTTGTCGATGGTCTGCTCCGACCCGACCGCATAGGTCAGGGTGTCCGTGCCCGCGCCGCCGTCCAGGCTGAGGTAGTCCGCATAGTTGCTGAACCCGCTGGAGTCCAGGGTCAGGCTGTCGTTGCCCGAGCCCATGTCCACCGCCAGGGTGCCGCCGTCCCCGCCCGTGAGCCCGGAGATATCCAGCCCGGAGAGGTCGACGTCGTCGGCCGTTTCGGCGCCGTAGGCGTCCAGTTCGCCGAAGCTGTGGGTGACGACGACGCTGCTGAATCCGGCCAAGTCCGTCAGGTCCATGGAGAGGAGGACGCCGTCCCCCAGGTGAACGCTCTCGATGTTGAGGATCTCGACGTCGCGCAGGTCCAGGATCTCTTCGCACACCGTGTCGAGCACGTCGTCGCCCGCGCCGCCGTCCAGCACCGTCCCGGCGTCGACCATGCCGCCCGGGGTGATGGTGTCGTCGCCCGCGCCGCCCAACAGGGTGTCCGCCCCGCCCGAGCCGCCGTACAACTCGTCGTCGCCCTCGCCGCCGGAGAGCAGGTTGTCGGCCGTGGAGTCGTAGAGGGTGTCGTTGCCGGAGCCGCCGAGCACGTGCTCGAACCCGAGGATGGTGTCAAAACAATCGGTGCCCGTCGCCTCGGAGCCTATCGTCGACCCGGTGAGGTCGTTGTCCTCCAGACTGACGCACACCCCCAGGGTGTCCGTGGAGTAGTCCAGGACGTCGCCGGCTCCCGCGCCGCCGACCAGGCTGTCGGCCCCGGCCCCGCCGGAGATGGTGTCGTCCCCGGCCCCGCCCACGATGGTGTCGCTGCCCGCGTTGCCCTTCAGGTGGTTGGCCTCGTCGTCGCCGGTGAGGACGTCGTTGTTGGCGGACCCGAACACGTGCTCGAATCCGCTCACGGAGTCGGTCGCGCCGTTGGTGTCGGTCACCAGGTCGTAGCCCGTGCCCGCATCGTGGCCGGTGACGCCGATGGCGTAGGTGACGCCGCCGGTGCCGGTCTCGTACTCGAAGCTCAGGGTGTCCTGGCCCCCGCCGCCGGTGATGGTGTCGGCCCCGGCCCCGCCGGCCAGGAGGTTGTCCCCGGCGTCGCCGGTGATGCTGTCGGCGAAGTCCGTGCCGATGACGCCCTCCACGCCGCTGATGGGTATGGCGGAGAAGTCCATGCCGCTGGCGGTGAAGACGACGAGCGCCGCCCCGCTGCCCAGGTAGTCCAGGGTCGCCGTCGCGCCGGTGACGATCCCTCCGCCGTCGACGCCCAGATGGATCACGTCGAACCCGCCGCCCGCGTCCAGGGCCGTCAGCCCGGCGGTCTTCACCCCGCCGATCGAGTCGCCCGCGTAGATGGACACGTCCACGGTGTCGTCGTGCTCGGTCCCGATCACCGTCTCGAATCCCTCGTAGAAGGCGGAGTCGGAGCCCCCCTCGGGCCGGGCCTCGCCGTAGCTGGCGTTCAGGATGAACTCCAGCCCGGCCTCGGCGTTGGCGAAGCTCACGGTGTCGTCGCCCTCGCCGCCGTAGGCCTCGTCCCCCTTCGTGGCGTAGACGAGGTCGTCGCCATCGCCACCGTCCAGGGTGTCGCTGCCCAGGCCGCCGTCCAGGGTGTCGTCCCCCGCGCCGCCCGTCAGATCGTCGTCCCCGTTCGCCGTGATGCTCACGTTGTCCAGGGCCACGTCCATGGAGCCGCCGTCCCAGTCCACGCTGATGCGGACTTCGGAGACCTGATGCAGGAGGGTCCCGAAGACCATCTCCTGCCCGTCCGGGATAGCGAACATGTCGGTGTTGATGCCCACGGCGTAGGTCTGCCAGCCGCTCGGGGCCTCGCCCATCTCGAAGGTGGAGTAGGTGGTGCAGGTCTCGCCGACGCTGGCGTTGAAGTAGACGAACGCCACCGTGACCGTGATCCCGCTCGGGCTTTCGCCGCCCGTGGCGCTCAGGTCCAGGTCGAAGGATATCTGGCTGCCCGACACCGAGGAGAGGTCGCCGCCCCAGTCGCTGGAGGCGAAGCTCACCGTCGTCCCGCCGTCGCCCGAGGACTCCAAATGCCCGTCCACCACGGTCGGGTCGCTCCCCGCCTCCGTGAACCAGCCCTCGTCCGAGCCGGTGAAGGTGCTCTCCTTCCAGAGGTCGCCAAGCAGCAGGTCGTCGCCGTCGCCGCCATCGAGCGTGTCGCCGCCCAGGCCGCCCATCAGGGTGTCGTCCCCGCCCATGCCGTAGAGCTCGTCGCCCCCGTCGCCGCCCTGGAGCAGGTTCGCCTGGCTGTTGGCGGTCAGGGTATCGTCCCCCGCGGACCCGATGACGTTCTCGAAGTTCACGAAGGTTCCCAGGTCGTTGTTGTCGCCGTCCCAGACGATTCCCTTTTCGCCCGCCTCGGACATCCGCACCTCGACGCCGTTCACGTTCGAGGACTCGAAGGACAGGGTGTCGTTGCCCGCGCCGCCGTCCAGGATGTCGTAGCCGCCGTTGCCGTTGATGAGGTTGTCGTTCCCGTCGCCGGTGATGGTGTCGTCGTAGCTGGTGCCGAGCACGGCCTCGAACCCGGAGATGACGTCCTCG
>JBFWKS010000373.1:0-3522 GCA_050252545.1 Solirubrobacteraceae bacterium | reverse complement strand
GAACACGATCGCCCGGATCTCGGGGCTGAGCGTGTGCTCGAACCGGTCCCCGTCGAGGACGAGCAGGACCGCGACGACGCCGCCGGCGAGGATCGCCACGCCACCGAGCAACGGGGTGCCGCCGGCGGCGATGCCGCGGCCGCTCGGTCGGTCGACCGCCCCGACCGCCCGTGCCAGGCGGGCCGCCAGCGGCGTCAGCGCCGCGGCGACCGCGAAGCCGACGAGCAGCCCCACGATCGGATCGCGCCAGGTCATCGGGGAGACAGCCTAGAGACGAGCGCGGTTGGCGCCCCGGCCGTGGACGTGCCGGGGCGGCGATCAGCCGAGATCGGCGTAGAGCGGGAACCGCTCGGCGACCGCGCGGACGCGGGCGGCAAGGTCGTCCTTGGCCGCGGCGAAGCCCGCGTCGTCGGCACCGACGACCGCGCCGATGACGTCGCCGACCTCGCGGAAGTCGTCCTCGCCCAGGCCTCGGGTGGCGAGCGCCGGGGTGCCGACGCGCAGGCCGCTGGTGACCATCGGCGGGCGCGGGTCGAACGGCACCGCGTTGCGGTTGACGGTGATGCCGACCTCGTGCAGGCGGTCCTCGGCCTGCTGACCGTCGAGGGCCGTCTCGCGCAGGTCCACGAGCGTCAGATGCACGTCGGTGCCGCCGGTGAGCACCGAGACCCCGGCCGCGGCGGCAGGGCCCTCCAGCAGGGCCGATGCCACGGCGCGGGCCCCGGCGATCGTGCGCTCCTGCCGCTCGCGGAACTCCGCGCTGGCGGCGATCTTCAGCGCCACGGCCTTGGCGGCGATGACGTGCTCGAGCGGGCCGCCCTGCTGGCCCGGGAAGACCGCCGTGTTGATCTTCTTGGCGTGCTCCTCGCGGCAGAGGATGATGCCCGAGCGCGGGCCCCCGAGCGTCTTGTGGACGGTGGTCGACACGACGTCGGCGTGCGGGACCGGGCTGGGGTGCAGGCCGGCGGCGACGAGTCCGGCGAAGTGCGCCATGTCGACGAAGAGCAGTGCGCCGACCTCGTCGGCGATCTCGCGGAAGCGGGCGAAGTCGAGGTGCCGCGGGTACGCCGACCAGCCGGCGACGATCATCTTCGGCTTCGTCTCGCGGGCGATCCGGGCGACCTCGTCCATGTCGATCAGGGACGTGTCGCGGTCGACCTCGTAGGCGACGATGTCGTAGAGGCGGCCCGACACGTTGAGCTTCATGCCGTGGCTCAGGTGCCCGCCGTGGGCGAGCGACAGGCCCATGATCCGGTCGCCCGGCTGCAGGAGCGCGTGGTAGACGGCGTTGTTGGCCTGCGCGCCGGCGTGCGGCTGGACGTTGGCGTGGTCGGCGCCGAAGAGCGCCTTGGCCCGGTCGATCGCGAGCTGCTCGATGACGTCGACGTGCTCGCAGCCACCGTAGTAGCGCCGACCCGGGTAGCCCTCGGCGTACTTGTTCGTCAGGACGCTGCCCTGGCACTCCAGCACCGCCCGCGGCACGAAGTTCTCGGACGCGATCATCTCGAGCGTGTCCTGCTGGCGGCGCAGCTCCGCACCGACGGCGTCGGCGACCTCAGGGTCGAGCTCGGCGAGCGAGGCGTTGAAGAAGTCGGCGGGCAGATCGGACACGGGTGCTCCTCGCGGCAACGGGTCGCGCGACGGCGACGTCTGGTGGTCGGGTTCCGGGTGCCCAGGCGCGCGGCGGGTTGCTCGCGTCGCTTCCCGGTGGTCGGTTCCACCCTCTGGCGCCAGTCGCGACCCCGGCGATGCTAGCGGGGCCACCGGCCGACGTGCGCGGTCAGGGGTACGCGGCGCGCCGTGCGGAGGACGGGCGGGGTGCCGGTCAGGGATGGGCGGCGAGGGCGGTCAGGGGGTGGGTGGAGGACATCCCTCTCCCCCGGTCTCGACGTCGCCGATCTCGTCGATCCGGCGTTCGTGGCGGCCGCCCTCGAACGCGGTGGTGAGGAACGCGTCGACGATCGGGCCGGCGGCGTCCTCGGTGATCCGGGCCTGCGAGAGCCCCAGGACGTTGATGCCGTTGTGCTTGCGTGCCATCGACGCCTCGTCCGCGTCGTGGGCGTTGACGGCACGGATCCCGTCGATCTTGTTGGCGGTGATCGTGACGCCGTTGCCCGATCCGCAGACGACGACGGCCCGCTCGGCGCTCCCGCCGGCGACCGCACGGGCGGCGCGGGCGGCGAACTGCGGGTAGTCGGTCGATTCCGCCGAGTGGGTCCCCTCGTCGGTGACGTCGTGCCCCGCGGCGATCAGCGACGCCTTGACGTGCTCCTTCAGGTCGAAGCCGGCGTGGTCGGAGGCGACGGCGATCCGCATGGGACGCATCGTACGGGGCGGCGCTCTCCGACCGGCGTCACGGGCGCCACACCGCTCAACCGCGGGTCGATCCTCGTGGCTGCTGCGGGCCCAGCCTCCGGGCGATCCCTGCGTACGGCACCGTGCCCTCCCGGACCACCCTCCACGGCCCGTCGCCCCGGGTCCACTCCCGCAGATCGACGATCGTCGACGGGATACCCGGACGCGCGCCGCGGTCCAGCACCAGGTCGCACTCGTCGCGAATCTCGGCGGGGACCGCGTCGACGGTGGTCGGATCGGGATCGCCGGCGCGGTTGGCGCTCGTCTGGGCGATCGGTGGCGTACCCGGCGGAGCGACGCCGTCCAGACAGGGCACCCGGATCCCGAGGGTCGTCGGGTCCGGCCCCGCCGCGGCGGGGAAGCGGGCCGACGGGTCGGGGACGAGCAGTCCGACCGGGCCGGGCAGCAGCGCCCGGACCGCCACGGCGAGCCGCTCCTCCCCCCCCGTCGGGCCGGGATCCTCGTCGGCGGCCCGGGGCGCCGGCGACGCGGACGACGGGCCGGCAACGGTGACGTCGCCCTGCGGTCTGCTCTCGTTGGCCGCCCCCACGGCGGGCTGTCCTGTTGTCGATCGCGCAGCTCGCCCGGCGAGCGCGTCGTCGACCGACCAGAACAGGACCGCGACCGGCTTCGTCGGATCGCGGTGCTTGAGCGCCGCCAGACGGGCGACCGCGTCCGGGCGTCGTGGATCGGCTGCCAACCCGTACACGCCCTCGGCCGGGAAGAGGACGATCCCCCCCGCGGCGGTGACCGCGGTCAGGCGCGCGATGTCGACCGGGTCGAGGGGCAGGACGTCGTCGGCCACGCCGTCACCGTACGGCCTGGGTCGCGACCGGGACCCGACCGTCACCGCAAGAGCCTGGCCGAAAGCAGGACGCATGCGTCCCGAAACCGGCCAGGCCCCCGACCACCGTCCGCAGGCCTGACCGAAAGCAGGACGCATGCGTCCCGAAACCGGCAAGGCCTCTCGGCGGTCCCGGCCCGGCCTCCCGGTGGTCGGTCCCGCGCCCGAACCGGAACGTCAGGCCGGCCGGCGGTCAGTCCCCGGCGTCGGCCGACACCCGCCGCGCGACCACGACGCGGCCGATTCCGGCGAGGTCGGCGCGGGTCTCCACCACCGCGAATCCCGCCGCCCGCGCCAGGTCCTCCACGGCGGCGGCCTGCCCG
>JBFWKS010000372.1:0-3535 GCA_050252545.1 Solirubrobacteraceae bacterium | reverse complement strand
GGACGGAGGAGCTCATGGGCGCGCTCAACGTGCTCGGCGCGCGCGCGCGGAGCGGCCTCATCACGGAGGCGTGGCTCCGCATTCAGCCGCGCTCGACGCGGCGCCCGTACGTGGATGAGTCCGGCGAGACGAAAACGGAGGTGTCGCGGTTCATCGTGCCGGTAATCGACGTCGAGCAGACGATCCCGGAGCTCATGTCCGGCGAGGGTCCGCGGCTCGCGCTCCCGACGCCGACCGCGCGCCCGGCGCTCGGACCGGGGGCGCCGCCGCCGCCCACCACGCCGCTCCGCGGCGGCCACGTCGAGCCGGTCCGCGGCCACGTGGTCGACGACGCTCCGCCCCTGCCGCCGACGGCGCCGCCGCCGCCGCGCGGCGAGGCCGCTCGGCGCCCGAAGCCGGAGGACATGCCGATCGACGCCGACGCGCGGCGGGCGCTATTCACGCTCAAGGACGAGCTCGGACTCACCGACACGGAGCTCCGGCTCGTCTGCCGTCAGGAGACGGGACAGGAGAACACGGGCGCGATCACCGTCGGCAAGCTCGAGCGGGTGCGCGCCGCGCTGCATGAGCGCGTGGGGCGTCTGCCGACTGGCGACCCGCCGCCGCCCACCGGCCGCGCTGAGGACCCGCACGGGTAGCTCGAGCGCGAAGGGCGCGAGGCGTCGGGAGCCGTGCCCCCCACGGGCTCCGCGACGCGCAACGGGGGGCGGCCCCGGCCGGGCGGCCGCCCCCCACCACGACCACCGAACGGAGGAAACGATGGACAGAATGCAGTCGGCGGGGACGTCGTTCGAGGAGCTCGAGCAGGCGGTCGCCGCACGTTGGCCGGGCGGAGAGTGGGCCGTTCGCATCCGGCAGGAGGACGACGGCGCCGGGTTCTTCGGCGTCGTGAGCGTCCGCGACCGCGCGCACCTCGAGGAGCGCGGGAACACGTACGACGGCGTGTGCGAGCGGCTCGTCGCACGGGTTCGGTCGTGAGCGGGTGGTCCGACCTCCGCGAGCTCGGCCTCGCGGTGCGGCCGCTCGAGGCGTGGCCGGAGGCGTTCGACGCGTTCCGCTCGCGGCGCCCGTCCCCGTTCCGGGCGTCGATCGTCTCCACGGCGGCGCTCCTCGCCGACGAGCTCCGCCACCTCGAGGCGCGCGACGCCGTCCTCGAGCTCGCAGTCGAGCCGGGGCAGTTCCGGCGCGACGGCATGCCGTACGCGGCGGCCGTGGCGCATCACCCCGGCGTCGTCCTCAGCCTGCCGCGCACCCTGCACGGCCCGCTCCGCTACTTCACCGACGAGTTCGACCGGTGGCAGGACAACCTCCGCGCGGTCGCGCTCTCGCTCAAGGCGCTCCGCGCGGTGGACCGGTACGGCGTCTCGCGGCGCGGCGAGCAGTATCGGGGATGGCGGGCGCTCGAGGCCGGAGACGGCGCCGGGCCCGACCTCCTACAGCGCGGGCGGGAGCTCATCGCCGAGCACGGCACCGTGCGGGCGGCCATGCGCGCCACGCACCCCGACCGGGGCGGCGACGCGGCCGACTTCCGCGCCGTGCTCCACGCCCGCAACATCGACTTCGGGTCGGCGTCGTGAGGCGGTGCGGCGAGTACGTCCCGGCCCGCGTCCTCACCGACGATGGGCCGATCGACACGTTCGCACGGTGCGAGCGACCGGAGGGACACCGCCGCGGCCCATGCCGCGGCCTCACGCAGCGCGGCGGCGCCGAGCTCGAGTGGCAGGCTCGGACGCACGTCGCGCCGCAGATCATCACCGACAGGAGGACCACCGCATGATCCCCGGACCGGAGTACCTCGAGAAGCTCCACGGCGCCGCGCTCGAGAAGTCGGGCGCCTTCGGCGGTCAGACGCGCGAGCAGGAGGCGCTCGGCCTCCTCGCTGAAGTGCTCCGCGAGGCGCGCGAGGTGCCGACGGAGCTCGGCGAGCGGGCGCGCGAGTTCCTCCGCGAGCGCGTGCCGATGGCGGAGGCCGACCCGCTCGGCGACACGGTCGGCGTGGTGCTCGCGCTCCTCAACGCGCTCATGTCCACGCACGGCCTCCTCCGCGAGCTCAAGGGCCGCGTCTCGTCCGAGGACGCCGACAAGGTCGAGCGGGTCCTCCTCATCACTGGAGGGATGGAGTGACGGCGACGGCGCACGTGCGGTGGTGCGTCGTCTACGTCAAGGGCGATCCTTCCGACCCGCTCGCGCAGCGGCCGCACGTCCTCCGCTCGCGACTCGTCCACGGCGGACAGGTCCCGCTCACCGGGTGCGGCAGGGCGGTCGACGCCCGCGGGCGCGCCGTGCCGTTCGACCCGACCTCACCGGCGGCGTGCGCGGAGTGCCGCCGGTTCGTCACGGAGAGGCCGTGATGCCGCAGCTCATCCTCGGCATCGACGCGTCGCCGAACCGGCTCGGGTGGGGGCTCGTCACGCTCGACGACGGGTCGCCGATCGGTTGCGGGTGGTGGGCCGTCAACCTCCGGGCCGTGGCGTGGCGGCAGGCGCCGCTCACCGACCTCATCGCGAAGCGGCTCGGCGACCTCGACGTCTCCGCGGTGTACGTCGAGCGGCCCGCCATCCCGCGCCAGTACCAGGGCGACGCCGCCCTCGACAACGGGCGCGCGCTGCAAGCCGCCGTGTCCTCGCTCCGCGCGGTGTTCGGCTCGATGATCCCGCTCGAGGAGCTCCGCGACGCGACGTGGAAGTCGCTCGCCGGGGTGGGCCCGAAGAAGGCGGCGACGATCGACCACGTCCGCGACGCCGTCGATCCGCCGTGGCCGACCCGGCAGGCGTGCAAGCCGCACGTCTACATGCAGGCCCTCCTCCTCGGATTCGACCCGGAGGGCTCACAGGACGCGGCCGACGCGGCGTGCATCGCCGTCGCCGGGTACAAGCGCGAGGTCGCGAAGGACCGCGCGAGGGGCGTCAACGCGTGAGCGGCGCGGCCGTGCTCGAGGCGCTCGTCGCGCCCGTGCGGCGGCGCTCGGCGGCGCTCGGCTACCCGCTCGACGGCGTCCCGGCGCTCGAGCTCGTCAACCGGCTCATGTACGTCCCGGAGGCCGCGCAGGAGGACGTCGAGGCCGTGTGCCGGTTCCTGCGGTACGGCACGACGCATCCGGCGCCAGAGTCGATCCGATCGGACGGAGCGCCGTGAGGGGCCGCCCGCCCGTCGGCGGTGGACGATGCCGCACGCGCTCGGCGCGGCCCCTCGCTCTATCTACCGCGCGCCGCGGCCGTCGTCTTACGCGCGCCCGCGCGCCGCCCCCTCAAGACGAGGTCGCGAAAGCGGAAGTGCACCGATCACCTCGACCACTGAGGAACCGTGTCGACAGATGCACCGCCCGCCCCCGCGGGCTCCGGCACCACCTCGCAGCTCCCGTGGGTCGAGGGCTACCGGCTGTATCATCTCGAGGTCGCTCTCGGCGGGTAGATCACCCTGCGGCTCGAGGACGAGCAGCACCGCGCGATCCTCAAGGCGCTCAAGCTCGGCGGCAAGGCCACGCTCACCATCCGCGCGGGCGACGAGTCGTTCGACGTGGACGCGAAGGTGTCCG
>JBFWKS010000371.1:0-3544 GCA_050252545.1 Solirubrobacteraceae bacterium | reverse complement strand
GGACATCCGTGCGTGGATCGAGACCTGGAACGAGAACCCCCGGCCCTACGTCTGGACCAAGACCGCCGACCAGATCCTCGAATCCATCAGCCGCTACTGCACACGAATCAACGAATCACGACACTAGGCGGCCTTCGAGCGACGCGATGATCGTCTCGATCAGACCTGTGCCATCGCGGTGCGGTCGAGCCGGGCGAGCTACGGCCGGGTCGCGGGGTAGACCGAGGTCGCATACCGGGTATTCCCCGGTTGACGCAGCCGGTTCGGGGTGGGAGCGTCGTCCCGAGGTCCCGAGCCTCACGCCCGGGACCTGACCGCAGGAGACGCCCGACCATGATGCCCCCCAAGGCCCGGAAGAGCCCCCTGCTGAGCGTGCACCGCCATCTCCGGCGCGGGCCGGTCTCCGAGGAGGCGTGGAGCCAGCTAGTGGCCAAGGACCGCCGCTGGGAGGCGAGCTACCGCGGGCGCTGGGCGCACGACAAGGTGGTGCGCTCCACGCACGGCGTGAACTGCACCGGCTCCTGCTCGTGGAAGGTCTACGTCAAGGAGGGCCTGGTCACCTGGGAGACGCAGGCGACCGACTATCCGTCGACGGGGCCTGACATGCCCGAGTACGAGCCGCGCGGATGCCCGCGGGGCGCGTCGTTCTCCTGGTACATCTACTCGCCGCTGCGGCTGAAGCGCCCGTACGTCCGCGGCACGCTGCTGACGCTCTTCCGGCAGGAGCGCGAGCGCCTCGGCGACCCGGTCGCGGCGTGGGCGTCGATCGTCCGTGACCCGGACGTCTCGCGGGCGTACAAGGCTGAGCGCGGCCGCGGCGGGTTCGTGCGGGCGTCGTGGGACGACGCGGTCGACCTGATCGCCGCCGCGCACGTCCACACGATCAAGGAGCACGGGCCGGACCGGACCGCCGGGTTCTCCCCGATCCCCGCGATGTCGATGGCATCATACGCCGCCGGAGCACGGTTCTACTCGCTGATCGGTGGCGTCGTCCTGTCGTTCTACGACTGGTATGCCGACCTCCCGCCCTCGTCCCCGCAGACCTTCGGCGACCAGACCGACGTCCCCGAGTCCGGCGACTGGTGGAACGCCGGCTACCTGCTCGTCTGGGGCACGAACCTGCCGACGACCCGCACGCCGGACGCGCACTTCATGACCGAGGCGCGCTACCGCGGACAGAAGGTCGTCGTCGTCTCTCCCGACTACGCCGAGCACACGAAGTTCGCCGACCACTGGCTCGCCGCGCAGCCGGGCACGGACGGCGCCCTGGCGATGGCGATGGGCCACGTGATCCTCAAGGAGTTCCACGTCGACCGGCCGACGCCGTACTTCCAGGACTACGCGCGGAAGTACACCGACATGCCGCTGCTCGTGACGCTGCGCGAGCGGGACGGCGCGTACGTCCCCGACCGGATGCTCCGGGCCTCGGACCTCGGGGACGAGGCCGCCGCGGACGCCGAGAACGCCGAGTGGAAGCCCGTCCTCATCGACGAGCGGACCGGCGCGCCCGTCGTGCCACCGGGCTCGGTCGGCCACCGCTACGGCGCACCAGGCCGCTGGAACCTGCGGCTCGACGGCGTCGAGCCGCTGCTGAGTCTCCACGGCCGCGCCGACGAGAACGTGCCGGTCGATCTGCCGCGGTTCGACATCGGCGAGGGCGAGCACGGCGGGATCATGCGACGCGGCGTTCCGGTGCGGCGGGTCGGCGGCCGGCTCGTCACGACGGTCCTCGACCTGACGCTCGCCCAGTACGGCGTGGCCCGCCCCGGGCTCCCCGGCGACTGGCCGACCGACTACGACGACCCGCAGCCGCACACGCCGGCGTGGCAGGAGGCGATCACCGGTGTGGACCGGCACCTCGCCGCGCGGGTGGCGCGGGAGTTCGCCCGAAACGCCGAGCGCACGAACGGCCGCTCGATGATCTGCATGGGCGCCGGGACGAACCACTGGTTCCACTCCGACGAGACGTACCGGACGTTCCTCGCGCTCGTCCTCATGTGTGGGTGCCAGGGCGTCAACGGCGGCGGCTGGGCGCACTACGTCGGTCAGGAGAAGGTCCGGCCGCTCGCCGGCCTGCAGACGCTCGCGTTCGCGACGGACTGGGTGCGGCCGCCGCGCCACCAGTCCTCGACCCCGTTCTTCTACCTCGCCAGCGAGCAGTGGCGCTATGAGCACATCCGTCCGGCCGACCACGCCTCCCCGCTCGGGCTCGGGCTCCTGGACGGCAAGCACATCGCCGACGTGAACGCGCTCGGCGCCCGGCTCGGTTGGCTGCCGTCCTATCCGTCGTTCGATCGCAACCCGCTCGACCTCGTCGACGAGGCGGAGGCGGCCGGCGTCGCGCCGGCCGACCACGTCGTGCGGGAGCTGCGCGAGGGGCGCCTGAACTTCGCCTGCGAGGACCCGGGCGCCCCCGGGAACCACCCGATGGTCATGACGATCTGGCGGGCGAACCTCCTGGGCTCGTCGGGCAAGGGCCACGAGTACTTCCTCAAGCACATGCTGGGCACGACGGAGAGCGCCGTCCGGGCGGAGGAGACGCCACCGGAGTTGCGCCCGCAGGACGTCCGCTGGCGCGAGCACGCCGCGGAGGGCAAGATCGATCTGCTGACGACGGTCGACTTCCGAATGACGAGCACGGCGCTCTTCTCCGACGTCGTCCTCCCCGCGGCGACGTGGTACGAGAAGCACGATCTCTCCTCGACGGATCTCCACCCGTTCGTCCACACGTTCAACCCCGCCGTCCCGCCGGCGTGGGAGAGCAAGACCGACTGGGACACGTTCCACCGCATCGCGAAGCGCTTCTCCGAGCTGGCGGAGCGGCACCTCGGGACCCGCCGCGACCTGATCGCCGCGCCGCTCGGCCACGACAGCCCGGACGAGATCGCGCAGCCGCTCGGCGAGGTGCGCGACTGGCGCGCCGGCGAGTGCGAGCCGGTGCCCGGACGGACGATGCCGAAGCTCGTCGTCGTCGAGCGCGACTACCCGGCCGTCGCCGCGAAGTGGGGCGCGCTCGGCCCGCTCGTCGAGGAGCAGGGCACGAAGGTCAAGGGCGCGAGCTGGGTAGCGGACGAGGAGGTCGCCCACCTGCGGGCGAAGAACGGTGCGGTCCGCGAGGGCCCGGCCGCCGGCCGGCCGTCGCTGGTGGACGTCGAGCACGCGTGCGAGGCGATCCTCTCGCTCTCGGGCGCGACGAACGGCCGGCTCTCGGTCCAGGGGTTCCGATCGCTGGAGAAGACGTGCGGCGTGCCGATGGACCACCTGGCGACCGGCAGCGAGAACCTGCGGATCAGCTTCGAGGACGCCCAGGTGCAGCCGCGCACGGTGATGACCTCCCCGGAGTGGTCGGGGATCGAGGCGCACGGCCGCCGCTACTCGCCGTTCACGATGCACGTCGAATGCGACAAGCCGTGGCACCCGCTGTCGGGCCGCCAGCACCTGTACCTCGACCACGCCTGGATGCTCGAGCTCGGTGAGGGACTGCCGGCGTACCGGCCGCCGCTGCGCTACACCGCGATCTTCGGCGACCAGGGCGCGAAGGACG
>JBFWKS010000370.1:0-3563 GCA_050252545.1 Solirubrobacteraceae bacterium | reverse complement strand
TCTCGCGCAGCGCGGAGCCGACGAACGACGCGTCGCCCACGCGGACGATCGGCCGCGCAAGGTCGGTCAGCGCCGGTCGCCGATCCTCGAGCATCGCGGCGAGCAGGTCCTTGGCGTGGACGACGCTCTCGGCCCCGTCGAGTCCCGCGTCCTCGGGGCAGAGCGGCAGCCGCGTCACCCCGGTCTCGACCGCCAGCCGCGCCGCCTCCTCGAGCGACAGGTCGTCGTGCAGCAGCACCGCCTTGCGCCGCGGGACCATGACCTCGCGCACCCGCCGGTCGTCGAACTCGAAGACGTTCTCGGTCAGGCGCCGCTCGGCCGGGTTGATCTCGCCGCCCTCGTCGGCCTCGCGGATGATCTGCAGGAGCTCACGCTGGCTGTAGGGCGACGATCCCGCCTCGCTCGCCGGGGGGATCCCGAACGGCTTGAGGAGCAGGTTGCCCAGGCCGTTGAACAACCAGACCAGCGGCCGGGTCAGCAGGTAGAACCCGCGCAGCAGCGGCATCATCGCCAGGACCACCGGGGCCGTCCGGGCGATCGCGGCGCTCTTGGGCGCCAGCTCGCCGACCACGACGTGCAGCAGGGTGATGATGGAGAACGCCAGCAGGCTCGCGACGCCGATCGATCCGACCTTGGCGGCGTCGCCGAGCGCCGGCTCGAGCAGCTCGTGGAACGCCGGCTCGCCGATCGACCCCAACCCGAGCGACGCCAGCGTGATCCCCAGCTGACACGCGGCCAGGTAGGCGTCGATGTGGTCGACGGCGTGGCGCACCGAGCGCGCCCCGGGCCGCCCCTCGTCGACCCACTCGTCGGCCTGGCTGTCGCGGACCCTGGCGAGCGCGAACTCGCTGGCGACGAAGAAGCCGTTGGCGGCCACCAGCACGAGGGCCAGGAGCGCGCCGAGGGTGGCGGACCCCCCTGAAGCAAGGACCATGTGCGCTCGAACGGTAGCGCGCACGTCGGTGGATCGGGCGGTCCGGCCGACGGGCGTGCGGCCGTGACGCCGGTGGCCCGTGGGCGTGCCACGACGACGGGTGGGTGCGCCGGGCACGCCTCGGCCGCCGGCGCGGTGGCGGTCCGATGCCGGTCGGTACCGTCCCCGCCGTGGAGCCCGTCCCCGTCCAGCAGGCCCGTGCCCGGTACACCGAGCTCATGATCGGCCCACGCGGGCTGCTGGAGCTCGACGACCCCAACGACCCGCGGACGTCGCTCGTTCCGGCGTCGGCGCTCGTGTTCGCGCTCGGGGCGTGGGAGGGCTGCTGCGAGGCGCTGCTGCGCGCGGCGGCGGTCGCGGTGACCGGGGCCGCCCGACGACCGGACGACCTGCCGAAGGTCGTGCGGGCCGCGCTGCTGGAGACGGTCGGGCAGCCCGGTGAGCCGTGGGAGCATCTCGTCGCGCGGTTGCACGGGAGCTGGCACAAGCTCGCGGTGCGCCACCTGGGCCGGGCGCTGCAGACCCGCTTCCGCTACTGGAACACGCCCAGCGGGCAGGGCGTCGACCGTCTCGCCGAGGAGATCGCCGGCATGGCCCCGATCTCGACCCACTGGCCCGCCATCGACGGGCACCCCGGGGCCGACGTGCTCGACGATGCGATCACGCGGCGCGGCCGGGCGGTGCACCTGGCGCAGGTCGACCTGGAGCACGACGAGGTCGCCGCCACGCTCGATCTGCTCGACGCGATCGTCGACACGACCTGCGCGATCGTCGCCCGCCGGATCGGCCATCTGCCGCCGGTCAACGCGGTCTGAGCCCGAGCCTCCGGTCCGGTGACGTCAGCGGTCGGCGAGTCCCGACGCGATCCGCGCGACGCCGTCGTCGATCTGCGCGTCGCCGATCGTCAGCGGCGGCAGCAGGCGCAGCGCGGTCGGGCTCGGGGCGTTGACCCACACGTCGTGCTCGGTCAGCAGCCGCAGGGCCAGGTCGGCGGTCGACCCGTGGCGCTCGACGGCGGCCGGGTCGAGCTCGACGGCGAGCATCAGGCCACGACCACGGACGTCCACGACGTCCGGCAGCTCCGACAGGCGGGCCCGCAGGCGCTCACCGGCGTCGCGCACCCGGGTCAGGAACGCCTCGTCGTCGACGATGTCGAGCACCGCGTGAGCCGCGGCGGCGGCGACCGGGCCGCCCGCGAACGTCGACCCGTGGTCACCGGGGCGGAACGTGTCGTACAGGTGCGGGCCGGTGACGAGCGCTCCGATCGGTAGCCCGTTGGCGAGGGCCTTGGCGACGGTGATCGCGTCGGGGACGACGTCACCGGCCTGGTAGGACCACAGCGTGCCGGTGCGGCCGACCCCGGTCTGGACCTCGTCGAAGATCAGTAGCGCGCCGTGGGCGTCGCAGGCGGCACGGGCGGCCCGCAACGCGTCGGGGTCGATCGGCAGCACGCCGCTCTCGCCCTGGATCGTCTCGACGAGGACCGCCGCCGTCTGCGGACCGATCGCGTCGGTGAGCGCGTCGGCGGTCGGCGCCACGGCCCGGAACCCGGCGACGAGCGGGGCGAAGGGCTCCTGCTTGGCCTCCTGCGGGGTGGCCGACAGCGCGCCGTAGGTGCGGCCGTGGAACCCGCGGTGGACGCTGAGGACCTCTCCCCCACGACGGTGCCGGCGGGCGAGCTTGATCGCGGCCTCGTTGGCCTCGGCGCCGGAGTTGACGAAGAACACGCCGCCGCCGAGCGACGAGCGCGACAGCCGCTCCGCCAGCCGGACCGGGCCCTCCAGGTGCAACAGGTTGCTCGTGTGCACCAGGCGACCGGCCTGCTCCTGGATCGCGGTGGTCACCGCCGGGTGGGCGTGTCCGAGCGACGTGACGCCCAGGCCGCACAGCAGGTCGAGCACGCGCCGCCCGTCGACGGTGTGCAGCCACACGTCCGACCCGCCGGTCACCGCCAGCGGCAGACGGGCGTACGTCGGCAGCACCCGCTCACGCTCGATCGCCTCGAGCTGGTCCAGGGTCAGCGGCTTCGTCATGCGATCTCCTCGGGCGGGCGCTCAGCGGGCGGGACGGATCTGGGTGCCGCAGCCGTCGTCGGTGAAGAGCTCGAGCAGGACGGAATGCGGGCGGCGGCCATCGACGATCGACGCGGCACCGACACCGCTGTGGACCGCGTCGACGCAGGCCTGCAGCTTGGGGCGCATGCCCCCGTCGATGCCCTCCAGCGCGGCCTCGACCTCGTCGGTCGCCGCCTGCGAGATGAGCGTCGAGGCGTCGGACGCGTCGGCGAGCCATCCGGCGACGTCGGTGAGGAAGATCAGGCGGGTCGCCCCGAGCGCACGGGCGACGGCCGCGGCGGCCTCGTCGGCGTTGACGTTGTGCGAACGCCCCTCGTCGTCGGCCCCGACCGACGCGATCACCGGCACGAACTCCTCGGCGACGTGGTCGATCACGGTCGTGTCGACCTTCGTCACCCGCCCGACGTAGCCGACGTCCTCGCCACCGGGACCGGTCGTCGTCTCCACGGTGAAGAGGTTGCCGTCGTCGCCGCAGAGCCCGACCGCAGCCTGGCCGTGGCGGCTGATCCGCACGACGATGTCCTTGTTGACCTTGCCGACGAGGACCATCTTGG
>JBFWKS010000369.1:0-3565 GCA_050252545.1 Solirubrobacteraceae bacterium | reverse complement strand
GACCGGCCAGGCATGTCTCACGCATCTCGCAAGCGCCGCAGTCGGCGGGCAAAGGGCGGTGCCGCCAGGGTCCTCATCGTCCTGGTGGTCACGCTCGTCGTCGGGATGGCGGTCGCGGGCGTGGCCGCGTACGGCCTGGTCGTGGACATCGCCGACGACGTCGACCTGGAGACGCTCGACCCCAAGCAGCTCGGCGAGCCGTCCGTCGTGTACGCCGCCGACGGCACGCGCCTGGGGTTCATCCACGGCGACATCCTCCGCCAGCCGGTCACGAGCAAGGAGATGGCCCAGACCATCCGCGATGCCACGGTCGCGGTCGAAGACCGGCGCTTCTACCAGCACAACGGCGTCGACGTCGAGGGCATCTTCCGCGCCGCGCTGCGCAACTTCACCACCGGAGAGACGAAGGAGGGCGCATCCACCCTGGAGATGCAGCTCATCCGCAACCTCTACACCGGCGACAGCGACGACAGCTACAAGCGCAAGATCCGCGAGGCCAAGCTCGCCGACCAGCTCGAGAAGAAGCACCCGGGCCGCGAGGGCAAGCGCTGGGTCCTGACGACCTACCTCAACAGCGTGCCGTACGGCAACGCCCGCAACGGCCAGGAGATCATCGGGGTGCAGGCCGCCGCCCGGGTGTACTTCGACACCACCGCCGACAAGCTCAAGCTCCACCAGGCCGCGCTGATCGCGGGCCTGCCGCAGGCGCCCACGGACTACAACCCGTACCTCAACCCCGAGAAGGCGCTCGCCCGCCGCAACGACGTACTGCGGCGGATGGCCGAGCAGGGCTACATCACGCCCGAACAGGCGACCACCGCGCAGTCGCGCACGCTGGGGTTGAAGGAGAGCGAGTACTACACCCGCCGTCGGGAGCAGCACTTCCTCGACTACATCCGGCAGGAGCTCACCGACATCTACGGGCGCAAGCGCGTCCGGGCCGGTGGCCTGCGGGTGTACACGACGATCGATCTCAAGCGCCAGCAGCAGGCCCGCGCGGCGCTCGCGAAGAACTACTACAGCGGCGGTCCGGCCGGCGCGCTCGTGGCGATGAACCCGCGCACCGGCGACATCACGACGATGGCGTCGACCGTCCCGTACTCGGAGTCCAAGTTCAACCTGCCCGCGCAGGGCAAGCGTCAGCCGGGGTCGACGTTCAAGATCATGGTGCTGATGGCGGCGCTGCGCGAGGGGATCGACCCCGACAGCACCACCTATACGTCGCGCAGCGGCCAGACGCTGCTGCCCGGCTGGGCCCCCAAGACCTACAGCGGCAGCAGCGGCGGGTCGATGTCGCTCACCCGCGCGACGCTTGCGTCCGACAACTCCGTCTACGCTCAGCTCGACCTCGACGTCGGGCCGGAGAAGGTCACCAAGGCCGCCCGCGACATGGGCATCACGTCCAAGCTGCTGAGCGTCGGCGCCGAGGGCCTCGGCGGACTGACCGACGGCGTCACCCCGCTCGAGATGGCCCGCGCCTACTCGACGATCGCCAACGGCGGCCGCAAGATGAACCCCCGCTCGATCACGAAGGTCGAGTTCCCCGACGGTCGCGTCCGGCATCCGCAGAAGCCCAAGGGCACGCGCACGTTCGAGGCGGGGGTGGCGAGCAAGGTCACCGAGATCCTCGAGAAGAACGTCCAGGGCGGCACCGGTCGCTCGGCGTCGCTCGGGAGCTGCCGTGCCGCCGGCAAGACCGGCACCACCGACGGCGAGGCCGACGCCTGGTTCGCCGGCTTCACCCGCGGCATGGTGACGATCTCCTGGATCGGCTACCCGACGTCGCGGCAGGCGACCGGCGAGCAGGGCGGCGGACGCCCCGCCCGCACGTGGGCGGACTTCATGAACGTCGCCAAGGGCGGTAGCTGCGGCGACTTCCCGAAGGCGCCCTTCAGCGGCTCGGCGGGCACGGGCCGGTATGCCGCCGGTGGCGGTGGGGCCGGCCAGGATCTCGACGGTGACGGCACGCCGGACACGGCCGGTACCCCGGACGCGACCGGCGGCACCTACCCCGAGTCCGACTACGAGTCGGCCCCGCAGAACCCACCGGAGTAGGTCCCGCCCGTCGTCGGCAGGGGCGACGCGGTACCGTTGGGCGTCATGGCGAAAGAGGACAAGGTCGAGTTCGAGGGCGAGGTCGTGGAGGCGCTGCCCAACGCCATGTTCAAGGTGAAGCTCGACAACGGGCACGAGGTGCTCGGTCACGTCGCCGGCAAGATGCGCCGTTTTCGCATCCGCATCCTGCCCGGTGACCGGGTCCGCGTCGAGGTCTCCCCGTACGACCTGAGCCGCGCCCGGATCGTCTACCGCCACCGGTAGACCCCGCTACGGTCCCTCCGCCCGATCGGCGCGTCGAGGTGGCCGATCAGCCCCGTCCGTCCGCTCGGCCTTCGGGCGACGAGCCGCCCGGGACCACGTCGGATCCTCGACCCTCCGGCGGCGAGCGCGCTCTGATCGCGACGTTCACCGCCGACCTGCGTGCCCGCGACGATCGCCTGCTCATCGGCCCCGGTGACGACGCCGCAGTGGTCCGTCCCGCCGCCGCCCTGGCGGTCACGAGCACCGACACCACGGTCCTCGGCGTCCACCTCCCGGCTGACGACCCGCGCGTGACGCCGGCCGTCGTCGGGCACCGCGCGCTCGCCACGGCGCTGTCGGACCTCGCGGCGATGGGCCTCGGCGGTGGCGAGGCGTACGTCGCGCTGACGATCCCGCCCTCGTGGGGCGACGTCGACGTCCTGGCATGCGTGTCGGCGCTCGAGGCGTGCGCCGAGCGGTGGTCGACGACGGTCGCCGGCGGCGACGTCACGTCCGGACCCGCGCTCGTCGCGACGGTCACCGTGACCGGGTGGGCGGCCGACGAGGAGCTGCTGCTGCGCCGTGATCGGGCGCAGCCGGGTGATTTGGTGGGCGTGACGGGACCGTTGGGCGGGAGTGCCGCGGGGCTCGAGATCGTGCGCAGCGCCGTCACCTCCGGCGATCCCGCGCTCGACGCGGCGCTCGTCGACCGCTACCTGCGGCCGACTCCGCGGTTGGACGTCGCGCCCGGCCTGATCGCCGCCGGCGTGCGGGCCGGGATCGACCTGTCGGACGGCGTGGCCGTCGACGCCGCGCACATCGCGCGTGCGTCCGGTGTGGTCCTGCGGGTGGATGCCGGCCGGCTGCCACGCCAGGCCGGCGTCGAGGCGATCGCGACGGGGTCGGGGCGCGAGCCGGCCCGACTGGCCGCTGCCGGCGGTGAGGACTACGAGCTGCTCGTCACCGCACCACCCGCGATCGCCGGCCGCGTCGACGGAGTCACCTGGGTCGGCGAGGTCGAGGCGGCCGAGGGGCGCGATCCGGGCCTCGTCCTGCTCCATCGCGGGCGCGCGGTGGAGTGGGCCGGCTACGAGCACCGCGGACCGACCTGACGTCCCGCTCGCCCGCCGAACCTTTGCCGCTCCGGCGGCGCCGTGGGCCGGATCATGCTTGCTGGGGCGTGTCGGATCCGGCCCAGGCGGTAGCCGTGCGTTCAGGAGGGCAGGCCGGCCGGGGTCCGGGCGGTGCGCAGCGTCGCCCGCTCGAG
>JBFWKS010000368.1:0-3585 GCA_050252545.1 Solirubrobacteraceae bacterium | reverse complement strand
CTCAACGTCAACTGCCCCGTTCCCGGTCCGGTCCCGGCCAGCCCGGCCAACCGCGACTACCAGCCCGGCTTCGCCGTCGGCCTGATGAACAAGGACCTCGGCCTCGCGCTCGGTGCAGTCGAGAAGCACGGCGTCGACGCCAAGCTCGGCAAGCTCGCCGGGCAGGTCTACGCCGATCTCAACGAGACCGACGCGTCGGGCAAGGACTTCTCCGTCGTGTACCGCGAGATCGCCAAGAGCTCCGGCCTGGAGGGCAACTGACATGACCGACACCGACTACGAGACGATCCTCGTCGAGCGTCGCGACCGCGTCGCGCTCGTCACGCTCAACCGTCCCAAGGCGCTCAACGCGCTCAGCTCCCAGGTCATGCGCGAGCTGACCACGGCGCTCAAGGACCTCGATGTCGACGACACCGTCGGGTGCATCGTCCTGACCGGGTCGGAGCGCGCGTTCGCCGCCGGCGCCGACATCAAGGAGATGGCCGACCAGTCCTACCAGGACATGTACGCGGCGGACTTCTTCGCCGGGTGGGACGCGGTCGGTACCGTCCGCACGCCGATCGTCGCCGCGGTCGCGGGCTTCGCCCTCGGTGGCGGCTGCGAGCTGGCGATGATGTGCGACGTCATCCTCGCCGCCGACACCGCCAAGTTCGGTCAGCCGGAGATCAAGCTCGGCGTCATGCCGGGCATGGGCGGATCGCAGCGCCTGACCCGCGCCATCGGCAAGGCCAAGGCGATGGAGATGTGCCTGACCGGGCGCAACATGGGTGCCGAGGAGGCCGAGCGCTCCGGCCTCGTCGCCCGCGTCGTCCCCGCCGACGAGCTCCTCGACGACGCGTTGAGGACCGCCGCGACGATCGCCGGGATGTCCAAGCCGATCGCCCAGATGACCAAGGAAGCGGTCAACCGCGTCGACGAGGTCTCGCTGAGCGAGGGCATCCGCTTCGAGCGCCGCGTCTTCCACGCGATGTTCGCGACGGAGGACCAGAAGGAGGGCATGGCCGCCTTCGTCGCCAAGCGCCCCGCGGAGTTCAAGCACCGCTGAGGGGCGTGTGACCCCGTCCCGGTGGGGCGGGGTCACGTTCGGGACGTGGACGCCCCGTCGCCGACCGCACCTCACGACGGGGTGGGGAGGTGCGGTCACTCTCAGGACGCATGCGTCCGGTTTCCGACCAGACCTCACGACGGGGTGGGGAGGTGCGGTCACTTTCGGGACACATGCGTCCCGTTTCGGGCCAGACCATCGTCGACCCGGGTTGCGGTCCGGCCCACCTGCCGGCGCGCTATGGTCACGGGAGAGTCGAACGACCCTCACCACATCGAGGGCCAGGGAATCCGGTCGAATTCCGGAGCTGGCGCGCAGCGGTAGGGGTGCGGAGGATCGCCAAGAGGCCACTGGGCCACGTGTCGCCGCATTGCGGCACGTCCCGGGAAGGCGGCGCTCCTCGATCGCACCTGAGCCCGAAGACCTGTCGACTCCCCGCCGGAGCCTCCGGTGGGACCGACAACACGCGGCCTCGCGTTCGGGTCGCCGGCGAAGGAGAGCACCCGAGCATGAGTACTCGCGAGGACCGGAAGATCGGGGCCCGGCCGGGCCCCGATGCGGGCGGGACGGCCCTGGACCGCCTGCCGGCACTGGCCACCACCGGGGTCGGCAGCCTGCCGTTCCCCACGGCCGACGAGGCCGCCCGGCACGCCGTGCGCGCCTACGACCTCCCGTTCCTGTCGCAGATGCCCCGCCACGACGGCGACATGGTCGCGGAGTGGCTGGGCGCCACGTCGTGCGGATGGACGAGCGAGCGCGACCGGGAGCGGCCCTTCGCGTGGGACGCGACGCTCGCGACGCTCGCCGATCGGCCGCCGGCGCACGGCATGGTCAAGCTGCAGGTGACCGGCCCGGTCACCCTGGCGATCGCCCTGGAGCGCGAGGCCGTCCGCGCGGGCGTCGCGCCGGACGTGCTGCGCCTGGGGCGCGAGGTCAGCGCCTGGCTGGCGGCGAACGTCGCCGACCAGGTCGCGACGCTCCGCACGCACGGCCTGGACGCCGTCGTCCTCGTCGACGAGCCGGGCCTGGCGCGGTCCGGGGTCGGGGACGTCGTCGACGTGTGGGACCCCCTGACGCGCGTCGGCGCGGCGTGGGGCCTGCACGTGTGCGGCGCGGTGCCGTGGGCGACCGTCCGCGCCGCCGCCCCGGACGTCCTGTCGTTCGACGTCACCCGCTACGGGGTCGGCGGGGAGGGGGCGGCGGCGATCGCCGGGCTCGTCGCCGGCGGATCCCGGATCGCGTGGGGCGCCATCGACCCGGTGGAGCCCGACGGCGCCGGTGCGGCGGTCAACCGGATCGTCACGGCGATCGGCGCGTGCGCTACGTCCGACCTGGACGTCGACCGGCTCTTCGCCCGGTCGCTGCTGACGCCGGCGTGTGGCACCGGGCGCCTGTCGCCCCGCCGGGAGCGGCTCGTCGCGGCGACGCTCACCGCCACCGCCGAGTTGGCACGGTCGGTGCGGACCGCACGGTCGTCGGGCGGGAGCGCGGGTTCCGCGTCGCGGTGACCGTGGCGCACCGTGCCGCGAGGCGGTTGACCCACTCCTGCGCGATCTTTGGGGTGATCTTGCCGATGCGCCGCGCGCCGAACACCTTGAGGACGTGCTCGTCGAGGCTCGACTCGTAGCCGCCCAGTGGTCTTCGGGGCGCGATCGCCCCACGGCTCGCACCATTCGGCGCGCATCGAGGTGTCGCCGTGGGCGACGTGCGGTATTGTGCTATCGCTCACTGTGACATCTGGAAACCAAATGTCATATTCTGGGACGATGGCCACGCCCGCCTTCTATGACGAGCTCCGGGCCCTCCGCCTGGAGCGCCTGTTGGACGCGGCGGTGGCGATCATCACCGAGGAGGGCTGGGACGGGCTGAGCATGACCAAGGTCGCCCAGCGCTCGGGGATCCCCCGCCAGAGCCTCTACAAGGAGGTCGGCACGAAGGCCGAGCTCGCCGATGCCGTGGTGGCCCGCGAGGCGGAGCGGTTCCTGGCCGGCATGCGCGACGGCATCGCGGCCAACCCCGGGTCGATCATCGACGCGGTCGGAGCCGCGGCGCGGTTCGTCCTGGAGCACGGCGAGACCAACGCCGTCCTCAAGGCGATCCTGCGCCCCGGTCACGACGCCGCGCTGCTCGAGCCGCTCACGGTGCGCCCGGAGGCCGTCCTGGCACAGGCCACCCGAGCGGTGGCCGAGGCGCTGGGCGACCCGCCCGACGCCCTGGTCGACACCATGGTCCGGCTGACCTTGAGCCACCTGTTGCAGCCGACGGTGAGCATCGACGAGGCCGTGGCCCGGATCATGCACACCGTCGGCCGGTACTAGGAGCCGGACAGCTCAGAGACCGCGCTCCTCCTCGATCATCGATTGCACGATCCGACGGGCACGGACGGCGGCGCGGTCGGCCTTGACGTTGACGTACCGACGCGGAGTCTCGTCTTCGTCGAGGCAGCGCTGCATCGTCTCGAGGACTGCCGTGTCTCGGTCGGCCATCGCGTGGAAGACGTCGATCAGCCGTCGGTCCGCATCCGCGGCGACTGCAGTACC
>JBFWKS010000367.1:0-3596 GCA_050252545.1 Solirubrobacteraceae bacterium | reverse complement strand
TGTCGTCCCGGGCCACGCCGGCGACGCGCTGGAACGCCCGCACGGCCCGCAGGGTCCCGGGTCCGAACCCCCCGTCGATCCCGCCCGGATCGAATCCCCGGGCCTTGAGGAGGAACTGCAGGGCGGCGACGTCGAACCCCCGCTGGCCCCGGCGCATCGGCCGGCGCCCGAACGCCGGACGGCCGCGTCGTCCGAGCGCGCGCTTGGTCCGCGGTCCGGCGATCCCGTCCGCGGGGACGTGTTGCCGGCGCTGGAACGTGCGGACCGCCCGACGCGTGCGCGGGCCGGTGATCCCGTCGACGGGCCCCGGACGCAGGCCCACGCCCCGCATCGCCACCTGCACGGCCGCGACCTCGGCGCTCGCCGCCGCGGCCGACGGTGGCCCGACCGTTCCCGCAAGCAGCAGCAGACCGCAGGCGGCCGCCGAGATCGACACGCTCGACCGAGGCATGGGCGCATACGCTCTCGCTCCCGTCCGCGGCGTGCAAGCCCGGGCGCGGTCTTGCGGGAGGCCGAGGGACGCGCACGGCGTCGGACGCGCCGGGCGGACCCCGTCCTCCAGCCCTCCTCCGGGTCCCGGGTCCCGGGGCGCCCCGGGACCCGTTCAGCGCTCCGGAGCGGGCCGGTTCAGCGCCGCGGCCGGGCGGGCTCCACCAGGCCCCGGCCGAACACCCAGGCCATCCGTCGGGGGACGTCGGCCAGGTACGACGCGAGCGACAGCCGACGCGGCAGGCGCACCGACCACTTGTCGTTGCGCACCGCATCGAGCGTGGCGGCGGTGATCTCCTCGCAGCGGATCAGCCGGCTGGCGCGCAGCCGGTACATCCGGTCGAACATCCCGGCCAGCTCCGGCGCGGTGCGGCCCTTCTCCATCAGCCCGGTGTCGTCGACCTCGCCGATCTCGACGCGCGTCACCCCGATCGGCGTGTCCTTCAGCTCGAACTGCAGGTTGACGCTGTGGTGGCTGACGAACGCCTTCGTCGCCGCGTACGTGGCCAGCAGCGGCGGGACGACGATCCCGGCGTACGAGGAGATGTTGACGATGTGCCCGCGGCCCCGGTCGATCATCCCCGGCAGGGCCTGACGGGTGAGCTCGGCGGTCGCCAGAGCGTTCAGCCGTACGATGAACTCCAGGGTGTCGGCGTCCATGTCGGTGAACCGGCCGATGCACTCGTCGCCGGCGTTGTTGACGAGGATGTCGACCGGCCCGTCCACCTCGACCCGCGCGAGCAGCCCGCGGACCGCATCGCGATCGGTCAGGTCGGTCGGATAGGAGCGGCCGCCGATCTCGGCAGCCAGTTCCTGCAGCGCCTCCGCACCGCGAGCGACGAGGGCGACGTCGGCCCCGGCCCGCGCGAACCCCCGTGCGAGGTCGCGGCCGATCCCACGGCTGGCGCCGGTGATCAGCACGCGGCGTCGTTCGATCTGCACGTCAGGACTCCTCGGTCGGCGACGGCCACGCCGCGTGTTCGTGGGCGTTGTTCCAGACCTCGACGATCCGGCCGTCGACGACCCGGAACACCTCGATGCTGCCGATCACGTCTGCGGTGCCATCCGGCAGGACGATGTCGGCCTGGTAGACGATCGTGCAGAGCTCGCCCTCGGTGATGGTGTGGAGCAGCCGGAACTCGACGTGCTCGACGGAGGCCCACAGGTCCTCGACCCGCCGGCGGGCCTGCGCCCGTGTGAGCACCGTGCGACGGCCGGGCTCGTGGCGGACCATCTCGTCCGCGAGCAGCTCGTCGGCGAGCGCGAAGCGTCGCTGGTTCCAGAGCTCGAGGTTGTAGCGCTCGACGACGGCGCGCGGCGACGCGGGCAGGCCGGCCGGGGCTCCGGCTCCCGTCGTCCCGGGCGACGTCGACACGGTCGACGGGTCGATGGAGCGGGCCATCTCAGGCCACCCCGCCCGGCCGCTGGTCGGTGGCGCGATACGCGTCGAGGATCGGCGCGAGCTCGTCCGGCTTGGCGCCGTGGAGGATGACCCGGTCGCAGCCCAGGTCGAACTCCCGCCGGACCCGCTCGACGCACTGGTCGGGCGTGCCGGTGGCCGACGCCTCCAGCCACTCGTCGGGAATCAGCGGCGCGATCCGCTGGATGTCCTCGTCGGTCGCCCGACCGTCGATCGTCTCGGTGAACGATGCCACGAACGGGTCGGCGCGGAACCGCTCCAGCACCTTCGGGTCCCAGCCGTTGGTCGAGACCATCAGGTCGCCGTAGAACTGCAGGTAGGTCGCCAGTCGCGCGACCATCTTGCGCTGCTGCAGCTCGGGCGGGAGGTGGTCGCCGATCGTGGCGAAGCACGACCACACCCGGACCGCGTCGGGATCGCGGCCGGCCTCCTCGGCGGCCCGCTTGACCTGGGCCACGCAGCGCTGCGTCGTCTCCTCGGTGAAGAACGTGTGGAGGATCACGTCGTCGAACGCGCGGCCGCCCAGGGCCAACGTGTTGGGTCCGAAGGCCACGATCGCCAGCCGGATGTCCTCGTCGAACTCCGAGTCCAGCTGCATCGCCTTGAACCGGCCCGCCGGACCGTCGTGGCCGACGATCGTCTCGCCCGCCCACAGACGGCGGACGAGGCCGGCCCAGTCCTCCATCTGCGCGGTGGTGATCGAGGGCAGGCCGAACGCCTTGAACAGCGCGGCGACGCCCCGGCCGATGCCGAGGGTGAACCGACCGCCCGACAGCCGGTGCATCGTCGTGGCCCACGACGCGGCGATCAGCGGGTGGCGCATGTTGTGGTTGGTCGCGGCGATCGCCACCTGCAGCTCGTCGGTGACCGCCAGGGCGGCGCCGGAGAGCGACGACGCCTCCTTGGTGTTCCATCGCTCGGAGATGAACCCGGTGCCGAGCCCCAGCTCGTCGCCGCGGCGGGCCTCGTCGAGGATCGCGCGGGGACCCTTGGGGTGCCCGCCCAGCAGGTAGTAGCCGAGCTCGTCCAGTCGCCGGTCGCTCATGCGAGCACCTCCAGGGCATCGGTGTCGGTGATCGTCGCGATGCTGCGCTCGCACAGTCGCAGGCAGAGCTCGCGCGCCTGCTCGGGCAGGCCGGCGTAGCCGCGGATCGCGATCACGGGGAAGAGCAGGAAGAACACGACCCCCATCCGGTAGTGCCGCCACGCCTCGTCGAACGGATAGGCGGGCGCGCCGCGCTCGGCGAGCAGCTCGAGGTACTCCCGCACGAGCCGCTCGTCGCCGCCGTCGCGGGTCTCCGTGGTCAGGCCCTGGCTGACGAGGTAGGCGATGTCGCCGGCACCGACGCCCCGAGCGGTGAGCTGGAAGTCCACGATCGCCAGCTCGTCGCCGCGGAAGAAGAGGTTGTCGGCGCGGATGTCGCCGTGGATCAGGCCCGGCCGCTCGGTCAGACCCTCCAGCAGCCGGGGGACGTGCTCGGCGATCCGCTCCCCGTAGGCGGCGACCACCGACGGGATCTCCCGGCGGGCATGCTCGCGGTACACGTCCCACCCCTCGGCGAAGAGCGCGGGGAACGCCTGACGGGCCGCCGGCGAGTCGAGGCTCGGGAAGGCGGCGACCGTCGCGGCCGCGTCCGGGGTCATCGACCAGGCGTGCAGACCGGCGAGCTCGGCGACGCAGCGGCGC
>JBFWKS010000366.1:0-3620 GCA_050252545.1 Solirubrobacteraceae bacterium | reverse complement strand
CTGACCATCGCGTCTATCGCCTGCCAGGTGCTCCTCGTCGACGACAACGCTCGAGCGGGAGCCACTCAGGCCTCCCACACGGACGGGCCGTTCACCGTCTCCCGCTCCTACGCCGCCTGGGCTCAGGGCGGCACGGCTCGACTGTCGCCCGAGGACAAGGCGACGGCACGCCGGTACCGCGTGCGCCGTCGCGCACCGATCCCCATGAACCGCGCCCCCCAGCAGTACACAGGCGGCATCTAGTGGCGACGCTCCAGGTCTACCGACCGGCCACACGCGAGGACGGCTACGGCGACACCGTCGTCGGCAAGCCTGCCGCGCATGGTGAGCCCTTCACCGGCCTCTACGCGCCCGACAACCCCCCCGAGGCCGCAACCGCTGGCGAGGTCGTCGCCGCCGAGACGGGGACGGTCTACGTCCGCACCACTGACACCCTCGACGTCCTCGAGGATGACGAGCTCGCCGTCGACGGCGTGCGCTACCACGTCAACGGCGTCCCCCGCGACTGGGCGGGCTCTCTCGGGCGCCAGGGCTACGCGATCCGCGTCTCCCGAGTCCCCCGGAGGTGAGCCGTGAAGGTCAAGGTCACGTTCCCCCTGAAGCCTGGGGGCCGTAATCACAAGGCGATCCGCGAGCAGGTGCTCCTCGACTCAGGAACGGGCGGTATCGCTGACCGCCTCCTCGCCGCGGCCCAAGCCGCAGCAGGACCCGGCCAGACGGCCACCCTCCACCGCACCTTCACCAAGCGGGGTCGCCTCTCGGTCCGCATCAACTCGGACGGCGACGGCGACCGCGTCGACCAGCGCACGCGCCTGCAGTCCGCTCTCGGGAGGGTCCAGCCATGACGCAGATCCCCGTCGAGTGGCCCGACGGCACGAAGATGGCGCTCGCGTACCTCCGCGAGCAGTACCCCATCGCGTACCCGGACGATGACCCCCAGCCGACGTTCCACCGCTCCCGCCCTGCCACCTCGAGCCCGTCGGGAATCGTGACGCTGGTGGCGGTCCCGCAGGGCCGCGTCACCCTGATCTCGCGCACCATGTCGCTCGTCATGACCGCTCAGGTCGTCGACGAGGATGGGCTCGACGACGTCGACGCCGCGTATGCGCTCGGCGCTCGCGTCCTCAAGTTGCTCCACGCTTGGCCCTCAGCCGCCGCTCAGGTGGTGCGGGTAGCGGACGGCACCGGCCCAACCCCAGCGCGTGAGGCCGGAGAGTCTCAGCGCGAGTTCCAAGAGCTGACCGCGCAGGTCGAGGTTCAGCGCTAAGACGTAGCCGTCGAGAGTCGGCGGCACGGCGGTCCAGCACCGCAGACGGAAAGGACACCGAAATGGCGAACGACGCCGACCTGGTGCGTCTCACGAAGGACGGGCAGATCTTCCTCGGCCCGTATGGTGCTGACGTGCCCACCTCGCACGAGTACACGCCGACCACGGACTACGCCGACATCGGCTTCTACAGCGAGGACGGATTCACCCTCAACCCTGAGCCGGGCGACAACACCCAGTTCAAGGGCCACAACTCCCAGATCGTGATCGACGAGGACGAGCCGGGCAACTGGACCGTCCAGTTCTCGGGCATCCAGGACGGCGTCACGGTCACCGAGGCCTACTTCGACACCACGGTCAACACGACAGACGGGTCGATCACCCTCACCCGCGCGTCGGTGCAGACGTACCGCTCGCTCATCACCATCGGCCTGACCGGCAAGGGCGACACCGTCCTCGGTCACTACCCGCGCGTCAAGGTCCGCGACCGCGACGCCGTCACGTTCAACCCCACCAC
The DNA here is from genome assembly GCA_050252545.1 of Solirubrobacteraceae bacterium. GTDB lineage: Bacteria > Actinomycetota > Thermoleophilia > Solirubrobacterales > Solirubrobacteraceae > Patulibacter. The sequence goes on along the minus strand of JBFWKS010000366.1, from coordinate 1,836 downwards.
CCTCCAGGCCTACGGCATGACGCTGAGGACCTACCTGGACACGGCGGTGACGAGCCCCTACCACCTCAAGGCCTGGCACTCGTCGCTCGTCGCCGAGGCGGGCTCGTAAGACGCCCCCGGGGCGGGCTCACGGCAGCGACCCGCCCCGGGGTGCACTACCTCAACCGCTGCCACCCACCACCACGACGAAAGGCTGCCGACCATGACCGAGACCCCCGAGGTCCCCACCGTCCCGTCACTGCCCGCGCAGGACGCCGCACCCCAGACTCCGCCCCCTCCGACGCCGACCTCTCCCGAGGAGACGGTCGTCCAGATTGTCCCCGCGTCCGGCGAGGTCGAGATGATCCTCTTCAACGTCGTCGGCATCGGCAAGTTCCGCCTCCCGGTGCTGGGGCACAAGCACACGCCCTACGGCATCACCTCCGCGTTCGCCGTGTTCAAGTCCATCGACCAGACGAACCGCGCGGCGGTCCTGTCCGCCTGGGGTCACGTCACCCAGGCGCTCGCGAACCTGTACCCCGAGGCCGTCATGGTGATCGCCAGGCTCGACGAAGAGGACATGGCACGCGTGCTCGAGGCGTGGGTTGAGCAGTCCCGCGGCTTCGTCCCAAAAGCACCCTGATCCCTGGTCTCGTACTCTTCCACCGTGCCGCCCTCGACTACGACCTCCGCGCCCTTCTCGGGCTCCGCGTGGCCGACGTCGAGGGCGGCATAGTGGCAGCAGTCGCTCACCCGGACGGCACGCCGCTCCCGTGGAATGAGGCCTGGGGTCTCGTCTCCGAGATTCTCCGCCGCTCCTCGAGCCACCTCCGCTCCTCGCTCGCTGGCGACCTCTACGTGCCCGAGGGGCCGGAGATCGCCACCTGGGACACCTTCGAGGGGTGGCTCAACACACAGACCAAGAAGGGCGCCGCCTACAAGCGCATCAAGCGCCCGTGGGCAGGCAAGCCCAGCACGGCCCCCACGGTCGCGCACGACCCGGAGCGCGAGGCGCGTCGGGAGCAGATCCGCAAGATGACCGGGCGACCGGCGCGCACCTGACGCAAGGGAGGATGGCATGGCCGCAGACGGCGAGCTCTACGTCGAGATCATGCCCTCGACCAAGGGCGTCAAGAAGCAGATCGAGTCCGACCTCGACGGGTCGTTCTCCGCCGCCGAGTCCAAGGGCCAGGGGGTCCTCACCAGGCTAGGCAACGGGCTCGTCAACTTCGGCAAGGGCGTCGCGCTGACGCTCGCCGGGGTGCTCGCCATCGCCATCAAAGGCGGCATAGACCGCCAACTGAAGATCGAGGACGCCCAGGCCAAACTCCGAGGGCTGGGTCACGACGCGGACTCGGTCAAGACGATCATGACGTCGGCCCTCGACGCCGTGAAGGGCACCGCATACGGTCTCGAGGAGGCCGCGACGGTGGCCGCGTCTGCCGTCGCCGCGGGCATCAAGCCCGGCCAAGAACTCACGAAGTACCTCGCGCTCACCGCCGACGCCGCAACCATCGCCGGCGTGTCTATGGGCGAAATGGGCGCGATCATCAACAAGGTCACCAGCCGAGGCAAGGCTGACACCGAGCAACTCAACCAACTCGCCGAGCGTGGCATCCCCATCTTCCAGTGGCTCGCCGACGAGTACGGCGTGACCCAGCAGGAACTCTCCAAGATGGTCGCGCAGGGCAAGGTCGACGCCGAGACCTACCGCAAGGTGATCGAGGAGAACATCGGCGGGGCCGCGCTCGCGTCAGGCGACACGACGCGGGGCGCTTTCAAGAACATGCTCGCCGCCCTGTCGCGTCTCGGCGTCGCCATGACGTCCCCCGCGTTCGGGCTCTTCAAGACGATATT
>JBFWKS010000365.1:0-3655 GCA_050252545.1 Solirubrobacteraceae bacterium | reverse complement strand
GGTCGGTGAGGCATCCGCCGAGGACCGACGGCCGAACGGGTCACGGTCGGATCCCACACGCACGACGGGCGAGTCTATGAGGCCGGTACGTCCCGCTGCGTGGAGCGACGCCGTCACCACCGTCGGCGCCGGGCACCTCGCGGACGCGCGGGCCGGGCGACGACGCCCGGCGGATCACCGGCGATCATCGAGCGGAGCGCGACGCCACCGCCACGAGCAGCGCCGCCGGCGCGCACCCGACGGCGACGAGTCCCAGGATCGAGACGGGCACCCAGGTGCCGAGGGTCGCCGTCGTCGTCGGCTCGGCGACGAACCGCGACACGTAGAGCGCGGTGGCGGCGGCGCCACAGGCGAGGCCGACGGTCAGGACGGCGACCTCGGGTCGGCCACGGCCGGCGATCTTGACGCCGGCCGGCAGCAGCACGAAGACGCTCAGCATGCCGCCGACGAGACCGGTGACCGTCTCGGCCGGACAGGCCGGGCCGCCGCTGTCGCCACCGCAGGTCCCCGGTCCACGCGGCACGGCGAAGACCCCCCACGACACGAGGCTGACCCCGACGGCGATGAGGAGCAGGCCGATCACGACACGTACCGGACCGGACGCCCGTCGTCCACCCGCACCGTGGGTGGAGATCGAGGCGGAGCCGGTGTCCTTCACGTCCGGCGACGGGGCCCGGTCGGGGTCGGAGTGGCTCATCCGGTCACCCGTCCCCGCGTGTCGATCGTGCGGCTGCGACGGTCGCTCCGGACGCCCTCGACGAGGATCGACCAGCCGCTGACCCGTCCGCGATGGTCGGGGGACATGAGCAGCGTCGGCCGCTCGCTGTCGGGACGCAGGCCCTGCCAGTGGGACCGCAACGCGGCCAGCGGGGCTTCGAGATCGGCTGCGGACACGCGGTGGGCGGTGGTGCCCTCGACCGGACGGATCGTGTCGGTTCGGTGTTCCGCGATCCGGCCACCGCTCGTGCCGATCCAGCGCATGCGTCCGTCAGTGCCGAGTGCCGTGATGATGATCCGCTCCGGCGTGAAGGTCAGGCCGATGATCCGTTCGCCGTCGCGGACCCGGGTCAGAGCGGCGTCCAAGGCGACCCGCGCGGGTTCGGGAAGCAACAGCGATCGGGGGCCGAACGGGTCGTGCGTGAACGCCGCCGACAGGGCCGCCGGGTCCGTCCGGGACCAGTCGATCGCGTAACGCATGACGGCCGTGACCCCGGCGGCAGAGGCGACGGTGATGAGCAGCAGGACGAGGACGCGCGACCCCCGTCCGGGTCCGGCGGGCCGGCGGTCGGCGCGTGACGGGCGGGACGAGCCGAAGGCGGTCGTCGGGGTGGGCGTCGCCACAGGCCGGGCCGCGGGCGCCGGCGCCGACGGACCGCCGTCCGGGGTGGGGGTCCCGGTGGACCCGGCCACCGGCCGACCGAACGCATCCCGCTCTCCGCTCACCCGCGAAGCGTAGCCCCGGCCCGGCCGGGGGTCGTTGCGGCCGAACATGCGGGCACGTCCCGTGCCGGACGGCTCGCGGGACCCCGCGGCCGCGTCGTGCTGGCCGGCCCGGCGGCCCGGCGGCCCGGCGGCCCGTCAGCCGGCCCGGTCGGCCAGACGCCGCTGCAGCCGCTCCAGGCGGTCGTCCCACTGCGCCCCGGCGCGTGCCATCCAGCCCATCGCATCGCCCATCGGGGCGGGGGTCAGGCGGTAGTGGGTCTCGCGGCCCTCGCGGACGAAGGACACGAGGCCGGCGTCGGCGAGCGCCGCCAGGTGCTTGGCGACGCCCTGACGGCTGATCGGCAGCTCGGCGGCCAGTGCCGATGCGGTCACCGTCGGGCGGTCCAGCAGCGCCCGGACGACGCGCCGCCGGGTCGGGTCGGCCAATGCGGCGAAGACCGCGCCGACCGCCGCATCGGGATCGGCGTCGCGTGGCGACCCCACGGACGGCGCCCCTAGACGCACGCCGGCGCTCGCATCGACGCCGCGGGGTGGGTGGACCTCAGGTCGGTGGGCCGCGGTTCCGCGGGACCCGCCACGACGGTCGGCAGCCGGTCGCCGACGACCCGCAGCGCGGCGACCGGCACCTCGACGACGACCAGGCGCGTGGCGTCCCCGGCGTCGTCGAGGGTCAGCTCGACCAGCGACGGCGGGCCATCCTCCTCCCACCACCGCAGGACGATCCGGCGGCGGTCGGCGACCTCTTCGACCACGGCGAGCCGCTCCTCGCCGTCGGCCCAGCGCAACCGGCCCTCGGCGCCCTCGCGGACCTCCAGGTCGACCTCGTCGGCGAGCCAGCCTGCCAGGCCGTCGGCGTCGCGCAACAGCGCCCAGACGGCGTCGCGGTCGGCGGGCAGGTGCCGCTCGCGACGCACGACGGGATCGGGCCAGACGGCGGGATCGCTCATGCGGCGATGCTACACGCAACTGGGCGGTTGCGTCATGGTACGGTGCGCACGTGCAACCAAAAGGTTGCGTATTGATCCGCGATTCCGGAGGCCCCTGTGTCCCTCGTTCCCATGGTCATCGAGCAGAGCCCGCGCGGCGAGCGCTCGTTCGACGTCTACTCCCGCCTGCTCAACGACCGCACGATCTTCCTCGGCACCGAGATCGACGCCAACGTCGCCAACCTCGTCGTCGCGCAGCTGCTGCACCTCGAGGCGGTGGACGACGAGAAGGACATCCACGTCTACGTCAACTCCCCCGGCGGCGAGGTCTACGCCGGGCTGGCGATCTACGACGCCATGCAATACGTGCGCTGCGACGTGACCACCGTCTGCTGCGGGATCGCGATGTCGATGGGCGCGACGATCCTCTGCGGTGGGGCGCCGGGCAAGCGCGCGGCCCTGCCGAACTCGCGGGTGCTGATCCACCAGCCCAGCGGCGGGTTCCGGGGCCAGACGAGCGACATCGAGATCCACGCCCGCGAGGCGCTGTTCCTGCGGCGGCGGATCGAGGAGATCTACGTCGAGCACACGGGCCAGGAGCACGACCAGGTGGGTCGCGACATCGAGCGCGACCGGTTCCTGTCGCCCGACGAGGCCCGCGAGTACGGGCTGATCGACCGGGTGATCACCCACCGGGGAGGGAACGGCGAGCGGCCGGCCGTACGCACCGGGCTGGCCTGACCCGGTCCGCCGCGGGGGAGCCGGCAGCGCGCATCGCCGATCGGGTGGGAGGGCCCGGCCGGGGCGGGGTGCGTCGCGACACCGGCCACCGCCGTCGGGTTCGCAGCACACCCCGCCCGAGGGACGGGTCCTTCAGTGCCAGAGCGTGCGACGGCTGGCGGTCCACGTCTCCGCGGCCGCGCTCGCCTCGCCCAGCGCGTCACGGCCGGCCGCACCCTCGCGGCCCGCGAAGAGCAGATCGCCGGGGCCCAGCCGGGAGGCCCACGCGGCGGCGTAGGCCTCGGCCCGGCGCTTGTGGCTCCCCAGATCGGTCGGCACCGGGTGCCAGGCGACCGCGGCGGCGGGGCGGCCGGTGAGCGTGCGCCAGCGGGCCCGCCACCGCCCACCGAGCCGTCCTCCGGGACCGAGCGCCGGATCGACGACCGGGCGCGAGACGACGTAGCGGTGGCCGGCGGCCGGGGCGATCGCCTCCTCCAGCGCGGCGGTGAACCGGCCGTTCTCGTCGGCGTCACCGTCGGGCAGGGCGCAGCGCACCGTGCCGCCCG
>JBFWKS010000364.1:0-3691 GCA_050252545.1 Solirubrobacteraceae bacterium | reverse complement strand
TCCACGCCCGCCGCTGCGGACCGCTGCCACGAACGGTCGATGACGGTCCGCACCGCGCCGGCGACACGGGTTCCGGCGCGTGCGCTCTCGTGCACCCGGGCCAGGCGGAGGGCGTGCCGGACCGGATCGGCCGCGGCGTCGACGGCCGCCCAAGGGTTGACGGAGGAGCGGGGCACGGGTGGGAACGGGCGCTCACGGGTGCGCGCCCGGGTCGGTGTCGGGTGGACCGACTCTACGCCGCGGGGACCGTCGGCATGGAGGAATCGTGGGTCCGGCGCACGGCGCGGTCGGCGCCCCGGCAGGTCGGCGCGCACCGCCCCACGCCGGTGGCCGCGCCACCGCGCTCCGAAACGCGACCGACCGACGTTCGGACCGACCAGAACATGGCGCGTTCCCGCTCCTCAAATGTCACGGGTCGGTAACGGGGATCGGCGTACGGTCGGGACGTCGGGGCACCGCCCGCCCCGGCGGTCGTCGCAGACCCGGTCAGCGACGGCCGATCGTCCGCTCACACGAGGAGAGAACCGATGGCCACCACCAGCGCAGCCCCCGTCACCGCGCCGCAGCACGCGGCCGGTTTCCTGCGGGGCACCAAGCAGCTCCTGATCGACGGGGAGCTCGTCGACGCCGCCTCGGGCAAGACGTTCGAGACGATCGACCCGGGCACCGGCAACGTGCTGGCCACCGTCGCCGAGGGCGACGCCGAGGACGTCGACCGCGCCGTCGCCGCGGCCCGCCGGGCGTTCACCGGCCCCTGGTCGAAGATGAACCCGTCCGAGCGCGGTCGGGCGATCCACCGGCTCGGTGACCTCGTGATGGAGAACGCCGAGGAGCTCGCCGAGCTCGACTCGCTCGACAACGGCAAGCCGAAGGCCGTCGCGCAGGCCGCCGACGTCGCCCTCGCCGCCGACCTGTTCTGGTACATGGCCGGCTGGGCGACGAAGCTCAAGGGCGGCACCGTCAACCCGTCGGTGCCGTACCTGCCCGGCGCCGAGTTCCACGCTTACACCCTGCGCGAGCCGATCGGGGTCGTCGGCCAGATCATCCCGTGGAACTTCCCGCTGCTGATGGCAGCGTGGAAGCTCGGCCCGGCCCTGACCACCGGCAACACGATCGTCCTCAAGCCCGCCGAGCAGACGCCGCTGTCGGCGCTGCGGCTGGGCGAGCTGGCGCTCGAGGCCGGGATCCCCGCCGGCGTGCTCAACGTCGTCCCCGGGTACGGCGAGACCGCCGGTGCCGCGCTCGCCGCCCACGACGACGTCGACAAGATCGCGTTCACGGGGTCGACCGAGGTCGGCAAGATGATCGCCCGGTCGGCCACCGGCAACCTCAAGCGCGTGTCGCTCGAGCTCGGCGGCAAGTCGCCGAACATCATCTTCGACGACGCCGACGTCGACGCGGCGATCGCCGGCGCCGCCCAGGGGATCTTCTTCAACCAGGGCGAGGTCTGCTCGGCCGGATCGCGGCTCTACGTCGCTCAGGAGCACTTCGACCAGGTCGTCGAGGGCGTGTCGGCCGCGGCCAAGGGCATCAAGGTCGGCTACGGGATGGACGCCGACACGGAGATGGGCCCGCTCGTGTCGCAGGAGCAGTTCGACCGCGTCACCGGGTACATGGCCCAGGGCCGCGAGCAGGGCGCGCAGCCCGTCGTCGGCGGCAACGCGATCGAGCGTGACGGGTACTACGTCGAGCCGACGGTCATCACCGGCGCCGACGCCAGCCACGCCATCGTTCGCGAGGAGGTCTTCGGACCGGTGATCGCCGCGCTGCCGTTCAGCGACGTCGACGACCTGGCCCGCCAGGCCAACGACAGCCACTACGGGCTGGCCGCCGGCGTGTGGACCCGCGACGTCTCCAAGGCCCACCAGCTCGCCAAGCGGATCCAGGCGGGCACCGTCCACATCAACACGTACCACGTGTTCGCGGCCGAGCTGCCCTTCGGCGGCTACAAGCAGTCCGGCTGGGGCCGCGAGATGGGCGAGGAGGTCCTCAACAACTACCAGGAGACGAAGTCGGTGATCGTGGCGCTGTAGGGGACGGCGAAGGGGCGGGGCGGCGTCGCCCCGCCCGGTGGACGGTCGGCCGCGACGGTTACGCTGGGGCGGATGACCGACGTCGCGCGCGAGGAACGGGAGGCGCGGGCGCGGATCGCCGCCCTCCCGTCCGGGCTGGGCGCGGTGCTGCGGGCCGAGCTGCCGTCGGTCGCCGACGAGGCGATCACCGCGATCCGGGACGAGGTCGACGAGTACCACCGCCCGTTCGGGGGCGCGTTCGGTCGCGCCGTCCGCCACGGCGTCGAGCTGGCGCTCGGCGAGTTCGTCGCGCTGATCGAGGACCCGGATCGCCCCGCGTCGGGCAGCAGCGGCGTGATGATCGAGCTCGGCCGCGGCGAGGTCCGCGCGGGCCGGGCGCTGCACGCGCTGCAGGCCGCGTACCGGTGCGGCGCCCGCGTGTCGTGGCGCCGGTTCGCCGAGGCCGCCGGCCGTGAGGGCGCCGACGCCGAGACGCTCGTGCTGCTGGGGGAGGCGATCTTCGCCTACGTCCACCGGCTCTCGGCGCTGTCGGTCCAGGGCTACGCGCAGGAGCAGGCGCTGCGGGCCGGAGCGACCCAGCGCGACCGCGACCGCGTCGTGCGACTGGCCGTCGCCGACCCGCCGCGTGACGCCGCCGACGTCGACGACGCCATTCGGCAGCTGGGGTGGACCACGCCCGCCCAGGTCGCCGTGGTGCTGGCGCCCCGGGCGGACGGTCCGTCCGAGCTGTTGCGCGCCGACCCCGAGGTCGTCGCCGCCGTGCACGACGGCGGCGTCGTCGGACTCGTCCCGGCCCCGGCGGTGCTCGACCGCGTGCTCGCCGGCCCCGTCGCCACCGGCCTCGTCGTCGGACCGGTCGGCCCGTGGGGGTCGGCACCGCGCTCGTACCGCGTGGCACGGAGCCTCGCGCGCCTGCTGGACGAGGGACGCCTCGACGACGCCGTCCGCAGGCACGCCGGCACGGACGCGGGCGGAGACGACGCCGCGACCGCCGCCGCGCCGCGGGGCGACGCCGGCGGCGGACGCGGCGCGGCCGACCCGAGCGCCACGACCGACGGGTCGGCCGTTCGTGCCGAGGACCACCTGGTCGCGCTCGTGGTGCACGCCGACCCGACGGTGGCGGACGATCTGGCCGACGCCGCGCTCGCGCCGCTCGACGAGCTGGCACCGGGTCGTCGGGACCGGCACCTGGAGACGCTCCGGGCGTGGCTGGACCACCGCGGACACGGCCCGCGCATGGCCGAGGAGCTGCACCTGCACGCGCAGACGGTCCGCTACCGCGTCGCACGGCTCCGCGAGGACCTGGGACCCGCCATCGACGATCCCGACGGACGATTCCGCCTGGAGATCGCCCTCCGGCGCCGCGGGCTCCGCTGACCGCGGCCAGCCACGGCCGCGAAGCATCACCGCGCCCCCGGACACGGGCGGCGACACCCGACCTCGACCGGTCCACCGGCCCGCACGATCCCGTGCACCCCTCGCCACGACCACCGCCGGTGCGTAGCGTCGTCCGTCGGTCCGACCGGTTGCCGCCCCGGTCCTCCGCCTCATGTCCCGCCCTGTCCTCGCACCGCGCCCCGTGGCGCTCCTGCTCGCCCTGTGCGCCCTCGTGGCCGCATCGCTCGGCGTCGCCGCGCTCGGCCCGCCGTCCGGCATCG
>JBFWKS010000363.1:0-3700 GCA_050252545.1 Solirubrobacteraceae bacterium | reverse complement strand
CTCGACGTCAACGAGCTGACGGGTCGCTCGCCGGTGTTCACCTCCGGCATCGCGCCGTCCGGTGTGATCGAGTGCGCGGTCCAGGTGCGTGCGCACGGTGACGCGGTGAGCGCGGTCGCGGAACTGGCCGGCGACGAGCTCGCCGTGCGGTTGCGTGCCCCGCTGCGCGGGGTGGCGCGCGGCCAGACGCTGGTGCTGTACCGGCCCGATCCCGCCGGCGACGAGGTGATCGGCAGTGCCACCATCGCCGGCACCGGGCGCTAATTCGGCACGTTCGCGGCGATGTTGGTCATCACGATGTCGGACACTGACCGCGGGAAGCCGCAGGAAGTGACCTCTAGCAGCGCCACCGAAAGGACCCGGTAGTCGCGCCCGCAGCCGCCGGGGCGCAGGTGCAGCGAGTTCGCGTCGGCCTGCCAGTCGCCGACGAGCAGCTGGCCGGCCGGGCCGCCGGCGCAGTTGCCGACGGCGCTCACCTGGGCGCCGAACGCCCGCCGCGCTGTGTCGGTGTCGGGGTAGGCGGCGGCGCCCTCGGAGATCAGCGCCCCCTCGGGCGGGTCCTGGAACGTCGTCTTGTGGTACTCCGCGACGTCGGGCCCGAACGTCGCGGTTTCGGCGAACAGGAACCGGCATTCTCGCGGCGCGTCGCCGGCCAGGGCGTCAACGTCCACCGGGCTGACGCCGTCCATCGACGGAATGATCGTCAGGTCGTTACCGGCGCCGGTGATCGCGCGCATCCGGGACTGGTCCAGCAGCACCGCGTCGACGTCGACGCCGTGCACGGGACGCCGGGTGGCGCCGTAACCCGGCAGCGCCGTGCCATCCACTACCCGCGTGCACGCCGCGGCGAGCACCACCACGCTCGTGATCGCCAGGGGCCGCGCGAAGCTCACCATCCGCCACACCGTCCGTTCCGGGGTCGAAACTACCCGTATGGGCCCCGCCAAACACCCCTGGCGGCGCGCGGGGTACGGGGCGTCGCATACGGTTGCCCGGTGAGTGTCTTCGCGACCGCCAGCGGCATCGGGTCGTGGCCCGGAACCGCCCCGCGGCAAGCGGCCGAGGTCATCGTCGGCGAGCTGGCGGGCGCGCTCGCCCACATCGCCGAGCTGCCCGCGCGCGGTGTGGGCGCCGACCTGCTCGGCCGGGCCGGAGCGCTGCTCATCGACGTGGCCGTCGACACCACGACCCGCGGCTATCGCGTCGTCGCCCGGCCCGGCGCGGTGACACGCCGGGCGGTCAGCCTCCTCGACGAGGACTCCGACGCGCTCGAAGAGGCATGGGAGACAGCCGGTCTGCGCGGCGGGGGACGTGCGGTCAAGGTCCAGGCTCCCGGCCCGGTCACGCTGGCCGCCGGCCTCGAACTGGCCAACGGTCACCGGGCGATCACCGACCCCGGCGCGCTGCGCGACCTGGCGGCCTCGCTGGCCGAGGGCGTCGCCGCGCACCGCTCCGCGCTGTCGCGGCGGCTGGAGACGCCGGTGGTGGTGCAGTTCGATGAGCCGTCGCTGCCCGCGGCGCTGGCCGGGAGGCTGAGCGGGGTGACGTCGTTGAGCGCGGTCCCCGCGCTGGACGAGGCGGTCGCGGGCACACTGCTCGACACCTGCGCGGCGACGGCGGGGGCCGATGTGGCGGTGCACAGCTGCGCCCCCGGACTGCCGTGGGAGCTGTTGCGGCGCAGCAGCATTGGCGCGGTATCGGTGGACGCGGACACGCTGTGCGCGACGGACCTGGACGGCATCGCCGCGTTCGTGGAATCGGGCCGCACCGTGATGCTGGGGGTGGTTCCCGGCACTGCCCCGCAGCGGCGGCTGCCGGCTGACGAGGTGGCCGCCGCGGTGATCGCGGTGACCGATCGCCTGGGATTCGGCCGCTCGGCGCTGCGCGACCGCATCGGCGTCACCCCGGCATGCGGGCTGGCCGGGGCGACACCGGGGTGGGCCCGCACCGCGATCGGGCTCGCCCGCGAAGCCGCCGAGGCGTTCGCCAGGGACCCGGAGGCGATCGGCCACCGGTAGGGGCGTCCCGGTCAGTCCAGCGGCGGGCGCCATCGCGGGCCCGGAAAACGGGCGGCTCCTCGCCGGCGAGTCGACCTTCCATCCTCGTGCGATTGGCGGCGGCGGTGCGGGCCCGCGAGCGTACCGGTGCCCACTCGGTGTGTTCCGTTAGCCTGCGAAGGTGAGCGCAGCAGAGGCCGGTCCCGCCCCGCCCGAGGTGCGGCGGCAATGGCACGACCTGGCCGACGAGGTGCGCGAACACCAGTTCCGCTACTACGTGCGCGACGCCCCGATCATCTCCGACGCCGAGTTCGACGAGCTGTTGCGGCGGCTCACCTCACTCGAGGAGCGCTATCCGGAGCTGCGCAAGCCTGATTCGCCCACCCAGCTGGTCGGCGGCGCCGCCTTCACCACCGAGTTCACCCCGGCCGAGCACCTGGAGCGCATGCTCAGCCTGGATAACGTGTTCAGCACCGAGGAATTCGACGCGTGGGCCGCCCGCATCCACACCGAGGTCGGCGCCCCCGGCGCGCGAGACGTGGCCTACCTATGCGAACTCAAGATCGACGGGGTCGCCCTGGCGCTGGTCTACCGCGAGGGCCGGCTCGTCCGCGCCGCGACGCGGGGTGACGGCCGGGTCGGTGAGGACGTCACGCTCAACGCCCGCACCATCGACGATGTCCCCGAACGGCTGACACCCAGCGAACGGTACCGGCAGCCCGAGGTCCTCGAGGTGCGCGGTGAGGTGTTCTTCCGGCTCGCCGACTTCGAGGCGCTCAACGCCAGCCTCGTCGCCGAGGGCAAGACGCCCTTCGCCAATCCGCGCAACAGCGCCGCGGGGTCGCTGCGCCAGAAGGACCCGGCCGTCACCGCGCGGCGCCGGCTGCGGATGATCTGCCACGGGATCGGGCACACCGAGGGATTCCGGCCCGCGACCCTGCACGATGCCTACCTCGCGCTGGGCGCCTGGGGGCTGCCCGTGTCAAGCCACACCACCCGCGTCGACAGCGTCGCCGGCGTGCATGAGCGGATCCGTTACTGGGGCGAGCACCGCCACGACGTGGACCACGAAATCGACGGTCTTGTCGTCAAACTCGACGATATGGCGCTGCAGCGCCGGCTTGGCTCGACATCGCGCGCGCCGCGCTGGGCGATCGCCTACAAGTACCCGCCGCAGGAGGTGCAGACCAAGCTCCTCGACATCCGGGTCAACGTCGGCCGCACCGGACGTGTGACGCCATTCGCGGTCTTGGCGCCGGTCAAGGTCGCCGGGTCGACGGTGGGGCTGGCGACCTTGCACAACGCCGCCGAGGTCAGGCGCAAGGGGGTGCTGATCGGGGACACCGTGGTGATCCGCAAAGCCGGCGAGGTGATCCCCGAGGTGCTGGGCCCGGTCGTCGACCTGCGCGACGGCTCCGAACGTCAATTCGTCATGCCCACCCGCTGCCCCGAGTGCGGGTCTGAGCTGGCCCCCGAGAAGGAAGGCGACGCCGACATCCGCTGCCCCAACGCCCGGTCCTGCCCGGCGCAGCTGCGCGAGCGCGTCTTCCACGCGGCCGGCCGAGGCGCCCTCGACATCGAGGGGCTCGGATACGAGGCGGCCACCGCGCTGCTGACCGCCGGGGTGATCGCCGACGAAGGTGACCTGTTCACGCTCACCGAGAACGACCTGTTGCGCGTCGATCTCTTCCGCACCAAGGCGG
>JBFWKS010000362.1:0-3704 GCA_050252545.1 Solirubrobacteraceae bacterium | reverse complement strand
CGGTGCGCTCAGCCTCAGGACCCACCATGTACCCGGGCGTGTCGCACAGCGACACCACCGGCAGCCCGTGCGCGTCGCAGAGCTGCAAGAACCGTGCGGCCGTGTCGGCGGCGTCGCTGTCGATCGCCCCGCCGAGTCGACGCGGATCGTTGGCGATCAACCCGTACGGGCGTCCCTCGATCCGCACCAGGCCGGTGACCATCGCGGTGCCGAACCCGGGCCGCAACTCCAGCCAGCCGTCCTCGTCGGCGAGCCCCTCGATCACCGTGCGCACGTCGTAGGCGCGCACGCGCCGCTCGGGCACCGCCCGTCGCAACGCCCGCTGGTCGGGGGCGTGCCACGTCGCGCGCGGTCCCTGGAAGAACGCGAGGTAGCGTCGGGCGACGGCGGCCGCCTCGGTCTCGTCCTCGACGACGACGTCGACCACCCCGTTGGGGACCTGGACGTCGAGTGGGCCGACCTCGTCGGGCTCGTACGTGCCCAGGCCGCCGCCCTCGATCATCGCCGGACCGCCCATCCCCAGGGTCGTGCCGACGGTGGCGATGATGACGTCGCAGCACCCCAGCAGCGCCGCGTTGCCGGCGAAGCAGCGTCCCGAGACGACGCCGACCAGCGGCACGAGTCCGCTGAGCCGGGCGAACAGCGCGAACGCCGGGACGTCGAGCCCGGACCCCTGCACGTCGACGTCACCGGGGCGACCGCCACCACCCTCGGCGAACAGCACCACCGGCAGACGTCGCCGGCAGGCGACGTCGAGCATCCGGTCCTTCTTGTGGTGGTTGGTCGCCCCCTGCGTCCCGGCGAACACCGTGGCGTCGTAGGCCAGAACCACGGCGTCCGCCCGATCGGGCCCGACGGTGTCCCCGTTGATCCGGGCGACGCCGCAGACCAGGCCGTCGGCGGGTGACCGGGCGATGAGCTCCTCGAGCGGCCGGCGCGATCGCTGAGCGGCGAGCGCGAGCGGGCCGTACTCCACGAACGTGTCCGGGTCGCAGAGCGCCGCCAGGTTCTCGCGGGCGGTCCGCTGCCCGCGGGCACGACGCCGGGCCACGGCGTCCGGTCGCGCGTCGTCACGAGTAGCCGCATGGCGGGCGTGGGCTTCGGCCAGGTCGGGACGGACGTGGTCGGGATCGTCGACCGTCTCGACGGTCCGGCTGATGGAGGCCACCGCACCGGGGCGCAGCGTGCCGACCGGCTCCCCGACCGTGACCCCGTCCCCCACGGTCACCGAGAGCGTGACGACAGTGCCGGCCCGCTCGGCGACGAGCGCGAACTCCGACTTCATCGACTCCACGACGACGAGCTCGGCGCCCTCCTCGACGCGCTGACCGATCGTCGCCTCGACCCGGATCACCTGTCCGGTCACCGGGGCTGGGAGGAGCAGGTCGTCGGCCATGGACGCCAACCCTAGAAGCCGCGCCGGGTGGCGTCGGCCGGCGACGTTCGATCGCGGCGTGCCGGTGGGTACCGCCGCCCGACGCGCGGGTCGCGGAACGACACGGCGTACCCTTCACGGCGATGGCCCGCCACCGCCTCGGCCTCGTCCTGACCGGGGGGACGATCGGCTCCAGCAGCACAGACGATGCGGCCGTGGTGCGTCTGGTCCGCGGTCCCGACGCCCGTGGCATGCCGGGATGGCTCGCCGGACCGCTGGCCGGGTTCGGCCCACACCAGCTGAGCGTCCGCCGGCCGATCGAGCTGCATTCCGAGGAGGTGCGTCCCGCCGACTGGGCGCGGATCGCCGCCGCCTGCCGCGACCTCGTTGATCGTGGCGCCCAGGCGATCTGCGTGCTGCACGGGTCGGACACGATGGCCTACACCGCCGCGGCCCTAGCGTTCGCGCTGGCCGACCTGTCGGTGCCGATCGCGCTGACCGGCAGCAACCTGCCGCCCGACGCCCCCGACAGCGACGCCCGCCACAACGTGCGCAGCACGATGATCGCGCTGCGGACGCTCCCGCCCGGGGTGTACCTCGTCTTCGCCGGCGTACCCGGCGCCGACGCGCCGGTCCACCTGGGCACCCGCGTGCGCAAGGAACGGGCTTCCGGCGAGGCGTTCGTGTCGCCCAACGGCGGTCCGGTCGCGGTGGTGCGGGGCGGACGGCTGAGGCGCCTGTCGCCGTGGCCGCGGCCGGATCCGCTCCCCGGCTCGGTCCACCGCAGGTCGCGCTTCGATCCGCGGGTGCTCGAGCTGTCGGTCCATCCCGGGATGCCGTTCGGGGCACTGGAGGCCGCGGTCATCGCGGGGGACCTGCGCGGCGTCGTCCTGCAGCTCTATCCGTGCGTCACCGGCCCGACCGGCGACGACGACGCGTCGGTGACCCGGTTCGCCCGGTTCGTCAACGACCGCGGCGGGATCGTGGCGGCGACCGTCGCGGCGTCACCGGAGACCGCAGAGTCGTACTACCCGTCGCTGCCGGCGATGACCCGCGCCGGGGTCCGATTCCTGCCCGGCGTGATGACGCACGCGGCGACGGTCAAGCTCATGTGGGCGCTGGCGGTCACCAGGACCGATCCGATGGCGACCCGTGCCCTGCTCACGCGACAGGTGGCCGGCGAGAGCGCGCCGATGCGCCGCGAGGACGATCACCCCACCCGGGCCCTGACGGCGGCCTCGAGCGTGCGCCTGCCGCGGACGGGAAGCCCGGACGGGAAGCCGGCGAACGCCGCCTCCGGGGGAAGCCCGACCACCTCGCAGGCCGCCACCGGCGCCTGAGCGGCGACGGTGGCCACGAGTCGGGCGAGCGGCACCGCCCGGTGGTCCTCGACGTTGCAGGACACCTGGGCGATCGGGGCGCGTCGGGACGTGGTCCTGGTCGGGGGCACGACGTCGGGGGTGCTGCCGCGCAAGACGGGGAGGGCGCCGGACGGGACGGGACCGGGGATGGTGGGACCTCGTCGGTCGGGCCCGAGGGCCCCGGCACCGCCGGCGAGCCCGTCGGGGTGGTCGAGCGCCAGGCCGATCGCCCGCACCCCGGGCAGGCCGTCGGGGCCGCCCTCGCGGATCCGTGCCGCGATCCGCCGGGCCAGCGCGAGGTCGGCCGGGGCGGCGAGCTCGACGTTGAACGCCAGGAGTGGTGGCCGGGCACCGACGAGCACCGCGCCGGCCGTCGGATGCGGTCGGTCGGGACCGAAGTCGGGGCGGAGCGGATCGACGGCCGCCTCCGGGTCCCCGGCCATCCGGGCCGTCAGTCCCGTCACGCCGCCGCGACGCAGGCCCGCCCGTGCCCGTCCGCCCGCGAGCGACCCGTAGAGCAGCGCCGGCAGTCCCAGGCGTCCGAGCCGGTCGGCGACGGCGAGCGCCTCCAACGACGCGAGCCCGCGCCGGGCGTCGTCGAGGTGCACGATCGGACACACGTCGAGGGCCCCGACATGCGGGTGCGTCCCCCGCGGCGTGCGCAGGTCGATCCGCTCGATCGCCGTCCGCGCCCCGGCGACCAGCGCGTCGGTCAGGGCTCCGGGCGGCCCGACGAGCGTGTGCACCGCCCGGTGGTGGTCGGGGTCGGTGTGGACGTCCAGCAGCCGCACCGCGCCGCCACCCCCGGCGACGTACGCCTCGCCGATCGCCGACACGACCGCGGCGTCGCGACCCTCGCTGACGTTGGGCACGGCGACGAGCAGCCGCGGGTCGTCGGGGTCATGGAGGTCCACGGGCGTGATCATCTACACTCTCGCAGCCCCGCCGGAGTAGCTCAGTCGGTTAGA
>JBFWKS010000361.1:0-3706 GCA_050252545.1 Solirubrobacteraceae bacterium | reverse complement strand
GGCGTCCGACGACGCGCCCGCCGCCGGTGCCGACCAGGCACGTCCATGGTCGGAGGCGAAGAACGCGTCCGCGACGGCCCTCCGCACGTCGTCCGGAACCGCCTCCGGCCCGTCGTCATCGTCGGGCTCGGCCCCCGGCAGATCGCGCAGACGCTGCCACACGAGCGCGTGCAGGCCCGTGAACCCGTCGCCGACCTCGGGCTCGAACGTCGCCGCGGTCATGCGCATCGCCGTCAACGCCCGCCGCTTGGCCGCCTCGAAGTCCAGCTCGTGCACGCCGATCCACGAGATCTCCTCGTTGTCCTCGGCCTGTCGCGCGATCTCGTCGCGGTGGTCGGCGATCGACGCGCCGACCAGCAGGTTCGTGGCGATGCCCCCGAGAGCACGGTCGATGAACACGCCGAGCGTGAACGACTGTCCGCCCGCGTCCTCGAACTCGACGATGATCGTCTCGCCGTCGTCGAAGACGTCCTCACCGAGCCGTGCCGCGGCGACGGGCCGGATCTCCCGTGCCGTCGCGTACCACTCGGGATCCTCCACTCCGGACTCCGTCAGGCGGGACGCGGCGGCCATCGCCGGGACGCCGACCCCGTCGTTGGCACCGATCTCGAGCGCACGCAGCATCGCCAGGCTCTCGGCGCCACCGAGCTCCTCGAGCCGGTGGACGACCGGCACGCCGACCGCCGCCTCCAGGTCGCGACCGTCGAACGGCTCCGGCAGGGCCCATGCCTCGCAGAACTGCGACGCCGCCATCGCCGCCTCGAGCGGATCGGTCAACGCACCGCCCACCTCGCGCAGGCCGTCGGCGAGCCGGTGGACGATCTCGCGCGGCGATGGTGCCCCGCTCGCGTCGTGGGCTCGTCGCTCCGCGCGCCGGGCCGGATGCCCCTGGCGCCGCGACGGTCGTCGGGAATCGGGCCGGGATCGCCGGCCACGGCCACGCTTGGACGCCATCCATCGCACGATACGGACCGTGACGACGGACCACCCCGCGACCGGGCATCGGCCGCACGCACGCGCCGCGCCAGACGACGGGACCGCCACCGGTGCCGGGGTCGCCGGTCCCGCACCGGGTACCACCGCCATCCGCCCGCACGCCGCCCGGTCGCGGCAGGCCGCACCGGACGACATCACCGTCACCGGCCCGACCCGGCGCGGCGATAGGCTCGGAGTCGCTCGACCCGGCCGTCGCGTCGGCGAAACGCCGCCGGCGCACGACCAACGGTCCGGGGCCAGACGACCAAGGAGGCACCCATGCCCGCCAAGGGCTCCGCAGAGTGGAACGGCGACCTGAAGTCCGGGAGCGGCACGTTCACCGCCGGTGATTCGATCAGCGGCGAGTTCTCGTTCCACTCGCGGTTCGAGGACGGTCCCGGCGCCAACCCCGAGCAGCTGATCGCGGGGGCGCACGCATCGTGCTTCTCGATGGCGTTCTCCAACGTGCTGGCCGAGGCGGGGCACGCCCCCACGTCGGTCAAGACCGACGCGACCGTCACCCTGCGCCTGACCGACGACGGTCCCACGATCACGAAGATCGCGCTGAGGACCGTCGGCGTGGTGCCCGGGATCGACGACGCCGCGTTCCAGGAGCACGCGGCCGCGGCCAAGGCGGGCTGCCCCGTGAGCAAGGCGCTCGCCGGCGTCGGCGAGATCACCCTCGAGGCGACCCTCCAGAGCTGAGGAGCGCTACGCCAGTTCGCGCTCGCCGAGGACGATCGCCTCGGCGGCGCGGGCGGCGTCGACGATCAGCGTCTCGACCTCGTCGGCGCTCTGGCGCCAGCGGCCGAGCACGTACGACGACACGATCTCGGGATCGGACGACTCCGGCCGACCGACCCCGATCCGCACCCGCCCGAACCCGGGATCGCCGAGCTCGCGCTTGAGCGACTTGAGCCCGTTGTGCCCGGCCAGCCCGCCACCCAGGCGGGTGCGCACGTCACCGAACCGCAGGTCGATCTCGTCGTGCAGGACGAGGATCCGCTCCAGCGGCACCTTGAGCTGGCCGCGGGCCGGGCCGGCGGAGCGCCCCGACTCGTTCATGAAGGTCTGGGGCAGCAGCACCGCCACCCGCGGCGGTGTGGCACCCGGCTCGATGATGCCGTCGCGCCGGGCGGCACCGACGTACAGCTCCGCGCGGTACTTCGTGCGCGGACGGCCCAGGTCCCAGCGGCGGACGAGCTCGCGGGCGACCTGGAACCCTGCGTTGTGCGGGGTCCGTTCGTACTGCGATCCGGGATTTCCCAGGCCGACGACCAGCCAGTCGACGGTCTGGTCGTCCCGGCGCAGAAAGCCCATGCTGACGCGAGCGGACCGGGGACCGGACCGTCGGACGGACTACTCGCCCGCGGACTCCTCGGCGTCGCCGGCGGCCTCGCCACCCTCGGTACCCTCGGCGCCCTCGGCCTCGTCCTCCTCGGACAGCACGGCGCGCGGCACGGCGATGTTGACGACGACCGACTCGATGTCGTCGACGATCGTGACGCCCTCGGGCACGACCGCGGCGGCGAGCGTGAGGCTGAGGCCCAGCTCCAGCTCGGCGACCGAGACGGTGATCATCTCGGGGATCGCGTTCGGCAGCGCCTCGATGAGGGCCTCGCGCATGACGTGCTCGACGATGCCGCCCTCTCGGACTCCGGGGCTGCTCTCGGCACCGACGATCTCGACCGGCACGGGCTGCTGGATGGCCTGCTTGAGGTCGACGCGGAGCAGGTCGACGTGCATCAGCTCGCCACGCACCGGGTGACGCTGCGCGTCCTTGAGGACGACCGGCTCGACGCGGCCACCGTCGACGGTCAGCTCGATCACGGCGCCCGCACCGGCCAGGCGCGTCCGGAGCTCGCGGGCGTCGGCGCTGATCGTCAGCGGCGGCTCGCCGCCGCCGTACACGACGCCGGGAACCCGGCCCGCGCGACGCGAGCGCCGGGCGTCCCGCGAGTGCTGGGGGTCGCGGGTCTCGACGGCGAGGGAGGTGGCATTCGTGGACATGAGCGACGCGGGATGCTAGCGCAGGCGGACCGGTTCGCGTCGGACCGCCCGTGACCGGGGTCGCCCCCCCGGGGCCGCCTCCGCCCCACGACCCGGCCACCCTCCGTCCCCGCGCCGGCGCCCGTCCGATCCGCAGGCGCCGGACGGTGCCGGGCGCGGCCGGCGCTCAACCGCCCTGCACCTCGGCGACGTCGGTCGGGTCGCCGGTCTCCTCCGGCGGCTGCGCACCGTTGACGCCACGCGGCGAACGGGGGATCACCACCGGGTCCAGCGACGGCGCGGAGAGCTGGTCGACGCCGGCGAACTCGTCCCGCAGCGTCCTCCACGCCGGCTTGGGCGTCCCCCACCGGTCGAGCAGCCCCTTGCCGTGCCACGGCGGGCTCGGATACGGGTTGCCGCCCGCCCAGTTCGGCCGCACCCGGAACTCGCGCAGGCCCCACCACACGGCGCCCGACAGCCACGGCCGCGAGCGGTACACCGCGAAGTGGTAGGCGGCGAACGCGCTCTGGAACGCCCACGACCCGTGCTCGTCCCGATCCCCGTCACGGTTGGCCTCGGCACCGGTCTCCGTGATCATCATCGCCTGCCGCGGGTAGCAGTTGCGGACCATGTCGAGGAAGGGCCCGAGCTGGTGCGGGTCGGCCAACGGATCGGTCGGCGCGCCGTACCACCCGAAGTAGTCGTTGATCCCCATCAGGTCGATCGAGCTGTAGTCGGGCCT
>JBFWKS010000360.1:0-3743 GCA_050252545.1 Solirubrobacteraceae bacterium | reverse complement strand
GACGGCGATCAGGGCATCGTCCGGCACCAGCCGCAGCGACGCGTTCGCGGGAGGGCCGGACGGCGCCGAGTCCCGCAACAGCAGGATGCCGACCGTCGCCAGCGCCACGCCGGCGACGATCGCCACGACGACGCGCCCCCGAGGGATCCGACGTCGCGGCTGGGGAGCATGCCGGCGGCTGCGCGGTAGGCGCGGCGGACGGCGCCGCCGGGCCGGGCGTGCGCGATGGTCGTCTGCCGCCCCCACGGCCCTCCCCCGGCCCCGGCCGCGTCAGCGCGACCGACGCGACGCGTCGACGCTGACCTCGCTGCGCCGCGAGTTGCGCTCGTTGAAGTCGATGATGACCGGGATGCCGTCGAGGCCGAACCGGGCGCGCAGGCGGTTCTCGATGAAGTACGCGTAGTCGCGGGTGACGCGGGTGCGGTCGTTGACGGAGATCGCGAACCGCGGCGGCGCCTCGCCGATCTGACTGATGTAGAGCATCTTCAGGCGGTGCCCACGGACCGCCGGGGGCTGCTTGGTCTCCAGCGCCTCCGCGAGGAACCGGTTGAGCTGCGGAGTCGGGATCCGACCCTTGCGCTTGTCACCGATCGCGAGCGCCTCGCTGACGATCTTCTGGATGTTGCGGCCGGTCTTGGCGCTGGCGGTCTGGACCTTCGGCCGCAGGCGCAGCTTCTGTTGCACGCGGGCGCGCTCGTGGGCCAGGTCGTCGTCGGAGAGGTTGTGCTCGTCCCACTTGTTGAGCACCACGAGGGTCGCGCAGCCGGCCTTCATCGCCAGCTCCGCGATCCGGAAATCCTGGCTCGTGACGCCGTCGGCAGCGTCACAGACGACGATCGCCACGTCGGACCGGTCGACCGCCCGCTGCGAGCGCAGCGTCGTGTAGTACTCCACCGACTCGTTGACCTTCGCCTGGCGTCGCATGCCGGCGGTGTCGACGATGATCACCGGGCGGCCGTCGATCTCCAACGGCAGGTCGATCGCGTCGCGGGTGGTGCCGGCGACGTCGGACACGATCACGCGCTCGTCGCCGACGAGGCGGTTGAAGAGCGTCGACTTGCCGACGTTGGGCCGGCCGATGATGGTCAGGCGCAACAGGTCCTCGGGGACCGGGTCGCCGTCGCCCTCGGGGAGCAGCTCGACGACGCGGTCGAGCAGGTCGCCGCTGCCGAGGCCCTGGGCGGCCGACACCGGCATCGGGTCCCCCAGTCCCAGGCCGTGGAACTCGTAGGACGAGACGACATCGGCGGCGGAGTCGACCTTGTTGGCGGCGACGACGACGGGGCCGTGCCAGCGGCGGAGGATGTCGGCGAGCTCCTCGTCGCCCGGTCGCATACCGGTCTTGGCATCGACGACGAGCACCGCGACGTCGGCGGTGGTCAGCGCGGCCCGGACCTGGTCGAGGATCGCCCCGGCCATCGGGTCGGGATCGAGGGCGTCGACCCCGCCGGTGTCGACGAGTTCGAACGTGCGCCCGTTCCACTCGGCGGGCAGGTGCTTTCGATCGCGGGTGATCCCCGCGCGCTCGTGCACGACGGCCTCGCGGCTGCCGGTCAGGCGGTTGACCAGGGACGACTTCCCGACGTTGGGGAACCCGACGATGGCGACCTGTCTCATGGGGGCTCCTCGACCGTCCTTCACCGTCGCGGCACGGCGCCCGACGGTCGGGGGAGGATGGCAGGTGCGGCCCGGCCGGGTTCTGCTCCCCCGTGGCACCGTCGAGGTTCGGGCCCGCCGCACGGGTCGTGGCCCACGCGGGTGGGTGGTCGGCGGCGGGGCGACGCGGCACTCGCGGGAGCGGGTCGGCTGACCATCGTGGGGCGACGGTGGGACGACCCGCTGTGGGCTCGCCCGCCGCTCCCAGGGGCAGCGGGCCCTGCGGTCAGCGTCGACGAGCGTCGACGAGGGCGGCGATTCGCCGCACCACCTCGTCGAAGGGCAGGCCGGTGGTGTCGAGCTCGACCGCGTCGTCGGCACGGCGCAGCGGCGACGCGTCACGGGTGCGGTCCCGCTCGTCCCGCTCACGCAGATCGGCGAGCTCCTCGTCGACGGTCCGGCCTGTCTGGGCGGCGCGGCGGGCGGCGCGCTCCTCGTCGGCGGCCGTCAGGAACACCTTGAGCTCGGCGTCCGGGCGCACCACGGTGCCGATGTCGCGGCCCTCGGCGACCCAGTCCCCGCGGGCCGTGAGGCGACGTTGGCGGTCGACGAGCTGATCGCGCACCACGGGATCGGCGGCCACCCGCGACGCCTCCCGGCTCACCTCGGGGGTGCGGATCTGCTGGGTGACGTCCATGTGGTCCAGCAGGACCTGCTCGCCCTCGAAGTCGATGTGCAGGCGCTCCAGCGGGCGGGCGTGCGTCGCGGCGCGATCCTCGATCGCCGCCAGGGCCACGCAGCGGTACATCGCCCCGGTGTCGAGGTAGGTGAACCCCAGGTGCAGGGCCACGGCCCGGGCGACGGTGGACTTGCCGGCCCCCACGGGACCGTCGATCGCGACGAGCATCGCGGGCGAGGATAGACCCGTCCGGCGCGGGATGGGGCTGCGCAGGCGCGGGGTTGGTCCGACCGCCGGCCGAGGTGTGGCGGGTTGTGGGACGCATGCGTCCCGTTTCCGACCAGGCCGCCCCCGGTGCCACCGCCGGCCGGCCGAGGTGTGGCGGGTTGTGGGACGCATGCGTCTCGTTACCGGCCGGGCCTCCCCGGTGCCACCGCCGGCCACACCCGGCTGACGGGTGGCCCGGGATCGCACCGTCGACGGCCAGCCCGCGGCCACCCGGCCACCCCGGTCACCCCGGTCACCCCGCCAGCAGCTGCGCCACGTCGTCGCCGAACCGCGGGTAGGACACCTCGGCGGCCTCCATGCCGACGACCTCGACGCCGTCGCGGGAGGCCAGGCCGGCGACCGCGCCGAGCATCGCCAGGCGGTGATCGCCGTGGGCGTGGATCGTCCCGCCGCGCAGGCCACCGCTGCCGCGGACGACGAACCCGTCGGCCGTGGCCTCGATGTCGGCCCCCAGCGCCCCCAGGCCCTCCACGACGGTGGCGATCCGGTCGGTCTCCTTGTGGCGCAGCTCCTCCGCACCACGGACGACGGTCTCGCCCTCGGCGAAGCAACCCAGGAGCGCGACCAGCGGCAGCTCGTCGATGACCAGCGGCACCTCGTCCGGCTCGACCGTCGTGGCCTGCAGCGCGCCGTGGCGGATCTCGAGCGTCGCGGCGGGCTCCTCCCCGGGGACGGTGCCGTCGCGTCGCTGCTCGCGCTCGCCGATCACCGTCGCCCCCATCCGGTCCAGCACCGACAGGATCCCCGCCCGGGTCCAGTTGACGTTGACGTCGTCGAGCACGACCTGCGATCCGGGGACGAGGACCGCGGCGACGATCGGAAACGCCGCCGACGACAGATCGGCCGGAACGTGCAGGTCCTCGGCCTCGAGCGCGTCGACCCGTCCGACGGTGATCCGGTCCCCCTCGCGGCGCAGCGGGACGCCCAGGCGGGCGAGCATCCGCTCGGTGTGGTCGCGGCTGGCGACGGGCTCCACGACCGTCGTCTCGCCCTCGGCGGTCAGGCCGGCGAGCAGCACGCAGCTCTTGACCTGGGCCGACGCGACCGGCAGCCGGTACTCGATCCCCGTCAGCGGGGTGCCCCGGACGACGAACGGGGGACGCCGACCGTCGGTGGCGTCGATCTCGGCCCCCATCCGGCGCAGCGGATCGGCGATCCGGGCGACCGGCCGGCGCCGGAT
>JBFWKS010000359.1:0-3748 GCA_050252545.1 Solirubrobacteraceae bacterium | reverse complement strand
CCCCGACGTGGTCGTCGTCGATCACCGCCGCCAGTGCACCGGAGCGGGTGCGCGGTGGACGGCGGCGCAGGATGTCGGTGACGGCGTCGCCGGGCCATCCCGGCTGGGCATCGACGATCGCCTGCGCCCACTCGGCGATCGCACCGGGTTGCGACCCCGCGCCGGGCGGCGGTCCCGGGGTGAGCGCGACGGGCAGCGCGCCGTAGGGGTCGGTGGCTGCGTTGGGCATGAGCTCCTCGATGAGGAGGCTGCCGTCGTCCGCGCACTCCCGCACGGTGACCGGGCAGGCCACGCGCGACCCGGGATCGATCTTGTCGTCGGGGAACGGCACGGGCGGGTCGTACAGCGCGTACGGCTTGGTGCCGGGGGCGATGCGACTGCCCGGAGCGAGCGTTCCCCGCAGCCGGACCTCGCGCCGGTCCTTCCTCTGGCGGCCCTCGCGGTACCAGGCGCGCTCCACCCGCGAACGCTCACGGTCGACGACGAGCACGTCGCGGGTGTCGGCCCACTCGTCGATCGGTTGCGCCAGTCGGGCGAAGTGGCCCCACCAGAACGTCTTGTGCTCGCGCCGGTGGTAGTCGAGCGCGGCGGAGGCCAGCGCGGCGGCGGTCTCGTCGTCGGTGCGCTCCGCGTGTGACTGGGCGCCCGGAGGCGGCGATCCACCGTCGACGGGCACCGCGTCCTGGCCCGCCAACGCCAGCAGGTCGTCGAGCAGCGGCGACGGCTCGTCGGGCTCCGGTGTGTCGGTCGTGGCCGGCACGCCCAGCGGCACCCCCGCCCGTTCGGCGTGGGTGACCAACCAGTCCCGCAGACGCCGGGTCGACACACAGTCGTAGCGGTTGTAGTCGGCGATCTCCTGCAGCTTGGCCTCTCCCTCGTCGACCTGGCCGGTGGCGATCAGATCGCGCGCTGCGGCGTACTCGGTGATCGACGCGGCGGCGGTCGTCACGTCCGCGGTGCGCAGCTCCTCACCCATGTACAGCGGCTCGAGCTTCTTGATCGAGTACGACGGCGATCCGACCCGCATGACCTTGCGCACCAGCGGATACAGGTCCACGAGCACGTGCTCGCGCAGGAGCCGGTCGACCTCGTCCTCGCCCTCGCCGTGGCGGGCCGCGATCGACGACAGGTGCGTCCGCTCATAGGACGCGTAGTGGTAGATCCGCATCCGCGGGTGCCGGGACCGCCGCTCCGCGACGAAGTCCAAGAACCCGCGCAGCGCCCGGCGCTCCTCGGCGAAGTCGTGGGCCCACCACGCCGTGAACCGCTCGTCGATGCCGACCAGGCCGAAGAGGTAGTCCAGGCCCCAACGGTCATCGCCCTCGTTGTAGAGCGGGTCGCCCTCGAAGTCGAAGAACAGGTCGCCGTTGTCGGGGGCCGGCAGGTGGGCCAGGGCGTCGACGTCGATCAGCTCGACCGGCGGCGGACCGTCGTCGGTGGCGCGCAGCTGCAGGCGGGCCTGCACCCGCAGGCGGCCCAGTGCGTCGGTGCCGACGCCCGGCACCGGCCCGTCCGATGCGGCCAGCTCGTCGATGGTGGTGATGCCGGCGGCGGCGAGCCGGTCGCGTTGGGTGATGCGCAGCCCGGCGACCTGCAGCACGTCACGGTGCTCGACGATCGCGGCGGTGCACGCCTCGCACTGCCCGCACGCGAAGAGGTCCGCGTCGCCCCAGACGACCGGTGTAGTGCGCGCCCGGCCGGCGTCGACGAGTGCCCGCAGTCGCGCCCACCGCTTGCGGTACACGGGCCGGATGTCATCGACGCGATGGGTACTGACGGTGCCGTCGCCGAGCAGCAGCTCCACGGTGTCGTCGACGGGCACGCCGAGCGCCTCGAGCCGGTCGACGTACGCCGCCAGCTGCAGCAGCGCGGTGACCTTGGCGTGCCGGGCGAGCTTGGTGTCCTGCACCCGGTAGCGCCCGTCGGGACGACGGACGATGAAGTCCGCGTAGCCGACGAACGTGTCGTCCGGATCGGCGACGAAGAACGCAGCCTGGAAGACCACCGGTACCCCGTCCGCGAACGCCTGCCGCGTGCGCCGCAGCGCCTCGGCCATCGCCACCGCGTCCCCGTGCGCGGGCCGATCGATCTCCACCACCCCGCCAGGATGCGCGTCGCGATACCGCTGCAGCACCCGCTCCTCGTGCGCATCCCCCAGCTCGGACGCCCGCACGAGCATCTCGTCGGGCTCCTCATCGAGCTTCTCCGCCCGCCCGAGCATCACATCGATCCGCCGCGCGAACCCGTACTCGCACAGCGACGCCACGCTCAGATCGCTGGCGCTGGTGACGACCAGCTCGACGCCACTGGCAGGGTCTGATTGGCGGTACACGGTCGGTGGGTCCTTGGGTTCGGGCGTTCGCGGGCTCTGGGGTTCTCGGGCGGGGTGATGGTCGATTCGCCCCGGCGGATCCGCGTCTCTCCACACCCACGTTCGCTCTCGCGGTTGGTGGCAGGAACGCCGTCGAGTGAGGGTAGCTTCACCACTCACACACGCCGGGCTCTTGGCCCTCGCGGGGTTCGGAAGTCCCAGCGGCTCCGCCCGCTCGCGCGGGGAGGACGGAACGGCGAAGGGCCCGTCGGGTGGGGCACCGTGGTCACACCGTCAATGGTGGCCGCGCCGGGCGGCCAGTGGGGTAGGTCAGGCGGCGCGGTGCGTGGAGGCGCCGATGAGGCGCAGGCCGCGCAGCACGCCGTCGCTCGGCGTGGGGTTCTCGGCCAGCCACCGGGCGACGGCCGGGCGCTGCTTCGCGGGCGGCGCACCGAGCACGCCGAGGCGGTTCAGCAGCGCACCTGCGGTGCGCGGGGGCTCGCCACGCTTGGCGAGCACGAGATCCTCGTCGAAGCGGCTAATCGGTTGATGCCCTGCACAGTGAGTACGACGAGGTCGCCCTCCGGTCGAACACCCGTGATGCGCACCGTCATGTCCGGGGCGAACAGCACCTCGCCGTGGCCGCGTAGGCGTGGGTCGCCGACACGGGCGACCCACAGGGCCGGGGTGTCGGCTGGCACGTCGATCTCCAGCAGCGCGCCCTGTCCGCGTGCACGAACGGCTCACGCCCGCTCGCGCGGGAAGGACTTCCAGAGGACGACGGGGGTGCCCTTCTCGCCCGGCTCACCCCCGCTCGCGCGGGGAGGACCACCAGATCGGGACCATCGCGAGCGTGTCCCACGGCTCACCCCCGCTCGCGCGGGGAGGACAGCGACCTCAACGACGTTCGCTCCCGTGCGTTCGGCTCACCCCCGCTCGCGCGGGGAGGACAGGTCGTGGATCGCCGAATCAGGGTCCACCCGCGGCTCACCCCCGCTCGCGCGGGGAGGACAACGGAGTGCGGTCTACGGCCTGCGGTACCGGCGGCTCACCCCCGCTCGCGCGGGGAGGACTACGAGGTGATGAACGGGGTGAAGGAGGCTCTCGGCTCACCCCCGCTCGCGCGGGGAGGACTTATTCTGCGCGACAGTCAGCCCACGTCCCACCGGCTCACCCCCGCTCGCGCGGGGAGGACCGGAGCGTCCGCGTAGTGCTGCTGTACCGCGTCGGCTCACCCCCGCTCGCGCGGGGAGGACGAGTCCGGCAGGGATATCTGGTCCTCGTGGAACGGCTCACCCCCGCTCGCGCGGGGAGGACTTGGTCCGGGCGATCTCCTGGAGCAGCAGGAACGGATCACCCCCGCTCGCGCGGTGAGGACCTGATCACGCCCGGCTCGTTCATCATCGGCGAAGGCTCACCCCCGCTCGCGCGGGGAGG
>JBFWKS010000358.1:0-3755 GCA_050252545.1 Solirubrobacteraceae bacterium | reverse complement strand
TGCTGCCCGTCGGCGAGCAGGTCGCCGCGCTGCTCGGCGAGGCGGTGCGGACGGTGCGCGCCCGGGCCGAGGCGCTGCAGAGGGCGGTCGACGAGGACCGGGCGTCCGGGGACGACGTCGCCGGACGGCTCCGGTCGTGCGCGCAGCGCGAGGCCGACCTCGGTCAGCGGCTGCGCAAGGTCGGGGACCGCCTGACCACCGCCGAGGTGGCGGCCCAGCGCGCCCGCGACCAGGAGACCGAGATCGTGGCCGAACTGGCCGAGCTCGCCGAGCGGCTGGGCCTGCCCGCCGAGCCGGCCGACACCCCGCTCGAGGAGGAGGCCGCCGAGCAGCTCCGCCAGCGGATCGCGCGCCTGCAGAGGCGCCGGGAGCAGCTCGGCCCGGTCAACCCGCTGGCCGAGCAGGCATACGACGAGGCCCGCGCCCACGTCGACGAGATCGAGGCCCAGCGCACCGACCTGGAGACGGCGCTGCGCGAGCTGCGCGCGTTCGTCCGCGACACCGACCGGCAGATCCGCGAGACGTTCGAGCAGACGTTCGCCGCCTGTGCCCGCAACTTCGAGGAGCTGGCCCAGCACGTCTTCCCCGGTGGCAGCGGCCGGCTGCGTCTGGTTCGCGAGACCCCGGACGACACGTCCGACGACGACGACGCGTCGCTGGACGACGCCGACCAGGATGCGGTCGAGCAGGACGACGACGTCGGCGTCGAGATCGAGATCACCCCGGCCGGCAAGCAGACCAAGCGCCTCACCCTGCTCTCCGGCGGCGAGAAGACGATGACCGCGATCGCGTTCCTGTTCTCGGTCTTCCTGGCCAAGCCGAGCCCGTTCTACGTGCTGGACGAGGTCGAGGCCGCGCTCGACGACCTGAACATCGACCGCTTCCTCCAGCTGCTGCGCCGCTACCGCGACCGGGCGCAGTTCATCGTCGTCACGCACCAGAAGCGCACGATGGAGGTCGCCGACGCGCTCTACGGCGTGACGATGGGCGGCGACGGCGTGTCGAAGGTCGTCTCGCGCCGGCTGGACCAGAACGGGTCCGGTACCGCCACGCCCCTGCCGGGCCTGACCGACGGCGCCTAGCCGGACGCGCGACCGATCCGTCGCGGCGCTACCCTCGCCGTCGATGGCGCGCGAATGGACAGAGCTCTTCACCCTGGACGAGTCGCGCCTGCCGGCCGCCTCCGCGGGTACGGAGAAGCCCGAGCGCCAGGGCCGGTTCTTCCGTCGCCTGCGGGAGAACCTCAAGAAGACGCGCGACGCGCTCGGCGCCGAGATCAGCCAGACGCTCTTCGACAACCTCGACGAGGAGACCTGGGAGCGCCTGGAGGAGGCGTTGATCATGGCCGACTGCGGGGCCAAGGCGACCGCCGACATCGTCGGCCGTCTCGAGCAGGAGGCCACGGTCGGTGGACTCACCGACCCGCAGGCGCTGCAGGACCGTCTGGCCGAGCTCCTGGCCGAGGCCGCCCGCCCGGTCGGGGACCCCGCGATCGACCTGCGTCACGGCCCCACCGTGATCATGGTCTGCGGCGTCAACGGCACCGGCAAGACGACCTCGATCGGCAAGCTCGCCAACACCCTGAGCACGACCCTTGGGCAGAAGGTCGTCCTCGGTGCGGCCGACACCTTCCGTGCCGCCGCGGTCAACCAGCTGCGGATCTGGGGCGAGCGAGCCGACGTCGAGGTCGTCACCGGACAGCAGGCCGATGCCGGCTCGACCGAGGGATCGCAGGGCGGGAAGGGATCCGATCCCGCGTCGGTCGCGTTCGAGGCGGTCCGGCGCGGACGCGAGATCGACGCCGACGTCGTGATCGTCGACACCGCCGGGCGGTTGCACACGCAGGCGCCGCTGATGGAGGAGCTCGCGAAGGTCCGCCGCGTCATCGGCAAGCAGCTCGAGGGTGCCCCCCACGAGATCCTGCTGACCGTCGATGCGACCACCGGCCAGAACGGGCTGCGGCAGGCCAAGGAGTTCTCGCAGGCCGCGCCGGTGACGGGGATCGTCCTGACCAAGCTCGACGGCACCGCCAAGGGTGGGATCGCGATCGCGATCGCCCAGGAGCTGTCGATCCCGGTCAAGCTCATCGGACTGGGGGAGGGCCTGGAGGACCTGCGGCCCTTCGACGCCGACGACTTCGCCCGTGCGTTGGTGCGCTCCGACGACCGCATCGACGACGGGTCGGACGTGCGGGCCGCGCCGGCGGACCGGCCTCCGGCCACGCCCGCGGCGGTCGCGCCGGGGCCCACGGCACCGGGGCCCGACACCACTGCCGAGCCGACGATGCCGGTCGTGGACGTCGCCGACGGGCCGTCCACGGTCGACGACACCGATGGTGACGACGGCGGCCGCGGGGGTCGCTGGCGCCGGCGCCGCAATCGGCGCGACTGAGGTCGCCGGCGCCGGGCGCCCTCGGGCGCGTTCGGCGGGGCCGCGGGCTGGGCGCCCCGCGAACGATCGGTGCCGCAGCGTGCTTGCGGCGTACGCTCGAGAGCGGCGCTCCGGGCGCTGCGACCCGCCGATCGGCCCTGGACGGTCGGTCGACCACGTCTGAAGAGATCGTGAGAACCGGCGCCGAACCGGTCCGGACCCCGCCATTCTGTGTCCAAGTAGGACGAAGTCGTCGTGCACCGGGCACGGCGACGGACCAGAAGGAGTCTCGATGTCCCTGAACCGTCGTGCGGCCACCGCCGCCGCCACCCTCGCCCTGTTCGTCGCAGGTGGGGCCCTCGTCCCGTCGGCCAACGCCGATCGTGGGCAGGACGCTCGGGCCGAGCAGGCGCAGACCAAGGGCAAGAGCCCGCAGCGTCAGTCGTCCAAGGAGCGTCTCACCACCGAGCAGCGCGCGGCGATCAAGGAGGCTCGCGAGGCCAAGAAGGAGGCCTACGCCGAGGCCCGCGCCGACCTGAAGGCCGCCAAGAAGACGTTCCGCACCGACACCGCCGACGCCCGCAAGGCTCGTCGCGAGGCGTTCACCGCGGCCCGTGAGCTCGAGGACCGCGACGCGCGTCGCGAGGCCCGCAGCGCGGCGCAGAAGACCTACCGCGAGGCCACCGAGACCGAGCGCAAGGACTACAAGGCCGCCGTCAAGGCGTACGTGAAGGCCAAGAAGGACGCGCGTGAGACGTACCGCGATGCGGTGAAGGCCATCCTCGCGGACTGATCTCCGTGGCGGACGCCGCCGCCCACTACGCTGCCGGCCATGGACTCGTGGATCGTCTGGCTGTTGGTGGCGGTGGGCTTCGGCGTCGCCGAGGTCACGACGCTCACGCTCTTTCTCGCACCGTTCGCGGCAGGCGCGACCGCCGCCACCGCCGTGGCGGCGTTCGGTGCGGGTACCGCCGCCGAGATCGCGGTCTTCGCCGTCGTGACCGCGGTGTCGTTCCTGCTGTTGCGGCCGATCGCCAAGCGCCACCTGCGCCAGCCCGCGTCGACCAAGACCGGGACCGCCGCGCTGATCGGCCGGACCGCTCTGGTCCTCGAGCCGCTCGCCGGCCCGGAGCGCACCGGTCGCGTCCGCCTGGACGGCGAGGTCTGGACCGCCCGCGCCGCCGGCCTGGCGGACGTGCCCGCCGGGGAGACGGTGACCGTCCTGGAGATCGACGGCGCCACCGCCGTCGTCAGCGACTGAGACGGATCCCGCACCGCCCGGGCTCGATCCGGCCCCGGCCGAGACCATCCCCGATCCCACGCCCGCGCGCGTCGTCGGTCACAGAGGGACCCGACGCGGACGGTAGGGTCCCCGCACCGGCCTC
>JBFWKS010000357.1:0-3755 GCA_050252545.1 Solirubrobacteraceae bacterium | reverse complement strand
CCGACGGGCGGCCGACGCGGTGCGGGCGGCGTTGCGCGGGGTGGGGTGGGGTGGGGTGGGGCGACTCGACATCGCCACGTCCGCGCTGACCTCGGCGCTCCCGTACGACAGTTCCCTCGGAGGCCCGTCGCGTGAGCACCCGTGTGGGAGAGTCGCCAGCATGGCATCAGACCGCAGCATCTCCGGCGATTTCGACCCGGGCCCCGAGCGGGAGCGGCAGCTCGTGGACGAGAACATGGCGATGTTGGCCGATCGCGTCAGGGAGTTGCGAGAAGCGTTGATCGGCACCGCCGGCACCGTGCAGGCGCTTGGTGCGCAGGTGTCGCTCGCGGGGGTGGCGGAGGCGGACGTGGCCGCGGCGTGGCGCACGGTGCGGGCCAGTCAGCCTGGGGTCGGGCGCGTCCGGCGCGAGGTGTCGGCCGACGCGCTCCGGCCACGGTGGTCATCCGGAAGCGGTGGCCGGGCCCGTCCGGGCCGATGGGACGTGGCGATCGACGGGTCGCGCGAGGACCGGTTGGCCGAGGTGGTCGAGGTCAAGTGGGGTCGGGACGGCGGCCTGGACCAGGTCCTGTGGGATGCGGTCAAGGTGAGCATCGGCGTTCAGCTGGGCGCCGCCCGCAGCGGACTGCTCCTCGTCGGCGCGCCGAGCTTCGGGGCCGTTCCATCGCACATCGCGGAGACGCTCACCGATGGGGTCCTCGAGGCGGACGAGCTCCTGGGGGCCCGGGCCAAGCACTGGGCCGGCGCCAAGGGGACGTCGATCGGGCCCGCCAGCATGCCGAGCCGCGTCCGCCTGGCAACGGTCGCGGAGGCCCCGATCCACGCCGTCGGCCAGGACGACTGGGCGCTTCGCCTGATCAAGGTGACGCCGGAGTCATCGGAGTGGACGGCGCTTCCCTGAGCGCACCGCCCGTTCCTGGCCGGGAGGAAGGATCGAGCGCCGCACGGGGGCACCGGCGTCCCACCGGCGCCACGTTCCGCCCCGCCAACGCCCGGCGCGAAGTCGGTACAGAGCTTGAGCAGTCTCGGCACGGAGCGACGGTGGAGTCGACACCGTGATGGCGGGGACGATCCGGGTGTGCGAGGGCGAGCTCGATGACGCGGAGACCTCAAGACCGACCGGGTCAGTTCGTGGCCGTGGGCTACGCTGGATCTGTGACGGCAGGCGCCCCACGCATCACGCTGACCATCGATGGCGGGCGCGCCCGAGAGCACCGCATGGCGATCAAGGACCTGGTCATGGTCGTCTCGGCGTTCCAGGAGGCGCTCCGCAACGCCGCCGCGGTGCTCACCGACCAGCCGAGTGGTCGTGGAGGCCGCAAGCTCAAGGCGATCGAATCGGCGACCGAGCTGGAGATCGTGGCGCCGGCGCGAGCCGGGAGTCTCGAGCTCGATCTCGAACTGGCCCCTGAGCCGGAGCGCTTGGCGCTCGAGGCCCAGACGCAGCCGTCCCTCGGACTGTGGGCCCTGGAGACGTTGGTCGACGGGCTTCGTGAGCTGGACGACGGGGTCGAGATGCTTCCTCGCGGGTTCGACCGTGGGGTGCTGCGCAGCATCGCGAAGGTCGGAGCGCTGTTCTCCAAGGGATACTCGAGTATCGAGCTGACGATCAACGGTTCGTTGACACCCCGGACCGCGCGGCTGACCGAGGCAGGTGTCGGTGCCATCCGTCGGATGATCCGGGAGCCGTTTGACGCTCCGGCAGCGGCGGAGGGCACGTTGCAGATGATCGATCACGCCGCCGAGCCGATCCTCTGCCGATTGGACCGGGTCGCCCTGCCGAGCGTGGCCTGTCGGATTCCCCGGGAGCACGAAGCGCTTGCCAGCCGGGCGATGCGGCAGGCGGTGCGCGTGGAGGGTATCGGACGATTCGAGCCGGACAGCGACGAGCCCCGAAGCATCGATGTCGAGCGGCTCACGCTGCTGCCGCAGCCCCCCGGGGTCGATCCGGATGCGTACCGCGAACGGGTCTCGTGGCAACGACTCGCCGAGGAGCACGTGGCGCAACCGCTGCGGTCGGCGTCGCAGCTCGAAGCCGACCTGTTCGAGGACGACGAGGACTTCGACCGCTTTCTGACGGCGGTCCGAGGCCGCTGAATCCTGAGCTTCGTCTCCGTTGCCGAGCTGCTGAGTGGCGCCCGCACCGCGGGTTGGGGTGAGGCGCGCGTCGCGGGGCTGCGCACGCGGATCGGGGCGACCACGGTGATCCCGTCGAACGAGGCGCTGATCGAGGAATGGGCCCGCGTCACCGCCGAGACGCGCAAGCGCGGCCATCCGCTCGGTCAGAAGCCCCAGATGCACGACGCGTGGATCGCGGCGACCGCCCGGTTGCACGACGTGCCGCTGGCGACCGGAAACGTCGCGCACTTTCGCGATTGCGACGGGGTACGGCTCGTCGGTCCGCGGGTGATCGGGTGACGAGCCTGCGTCGGGTTCAGGGCCGTGTCGGCGAAGCAGTTCCCCTCCCGAGAACGGGGTCGTGCCGCGCGGGGAGCACCTGACAGGTGGCCGCGTACGACGGCCCCTTGCCACCCCACCCACCCCACGAGAGCGACGCTTCTCCACCCATCGCGAGGCTCTGCGAGCGCGCAAATAGACAAACCTCCACGACGCGCGTGGATATTTGTCTATTTGGTTGTCGGGATCGTCACGGACGGCAAGGGCGTCGGCGCCTCGTGTCACCGATCGGGCCCGCGACTATCCGCTCACGGCCCCCGCACCACCTCCACGATCCGTCCCACCAGCGCGCGGCGGAACCGCGCCTCGGGACCGTCGTAGGGGCCGGGGGCGTTGACGACGTGGTGGACGCCGTTGTCGTCGGGGGCGCTGAGCGCGGTGTCCTCACCGTCGGTGAACCGGTCGGAGCGGAAGCCGAAGAACAACGTGCCGCGCAGGACGTCGAGGTCGTCGGGCAGCTCGCCGGTGTCGCGGTAACGCTCGCCCACGTCCCGGGCGACGCCGGCGAGCGCGCCGACCGTGTCGCGCTCACCGTGCT
Source organism: Solirubrobacteraceae bacterium (assembly GCA_050252545.1). Lineage (GTDB taxonomy): Bacteria > Actinomycetota > Thermoleophilia > Solirubrobacterales > Solirubrobacteraceae > Patulibacter. Next base: position 760 of record JBFWKS010000357.1, on the reverse strand, counting down.
CGTCCGGCTCGGCGAGGTGCTCGAACGCGCCATAGCCGTCGAAGGTGTGGGCGAACTGGCGGACGTCGTCGTAGTCGTCCCACGGGGCGGGGACGTCGGTGATGCGCAGCTCGTCGCTGTCGATCCGTCGTGGTAGTCCGTCCTCGCCCTTCGCCGCGACGTACGGCGGGCGCCACGCGGCCACGAACGCGCGCTGCGCAGCGGTTTCGGGGGCGACGCGGCCGGCCCGGGCCCGCGCGGTGAACCGGCGTGCGTCCGCCAGCTGCGCCAGCGCCTCCTCCACGGTGGCCCCGCGCTCCATCGCCTCGCACCCGAGCACGGTGCCGGTGCGGCCCACGCCGCCCCAGCAGTGCACGTAGACGATCCGACCGGCGGTGCGGGCCCGAGTCAGCACGTCGAGGATCACCCGCATCGCCGTCGGGCTCGGCACGTCGACATCGCGGATCGGCAGTCGCACGTGCCACACGTCGGGGATCCCGCGGGCCTTCGCCCGCGCGTGCAGCAACCGCTCGTAGGGCCGCAGTCCGTCGGCGTCCTCGGTCAGGTCGACGAACCACCGCACGCCCAGGTCCAGCAGCGCGTCGAGCTTGGCGGCGGCCTCGTCCTTGTCCTTCGCACCCGGGTACGGCCCCGCGAGCAGCTCGTGCTCGCGGAACCAGAACGCGTCGTTCGGCAGCTGCGGATCCCGCTCGGGCGCGCCCGGATACGACGGCAGGCGGGCGTGCTCGATAGCGCGCTCGTCGGCGAGCTCCCGCAACGC
>JBFWKS010000356.1:0-3832 GCA_050252545.1 Solirubrobacteraceae bacterium | reverse complement strand
GAGCCCCTTCGCCCAGATCTCCGGGAGCGGGGTCGCCCGCCCCGCGAACGGGTTGTCGGGCGGCACCGCGTACTCTTTTCCCGGGTCCTTCGCGTCGACGTCGATCCGGAGCATCTTCCCGAGCCAGGTCCCGTCGTTCTGCGCGTTGTTCTGCGGGTCGCCCCCGCTCCCTCCGTCGCCGAGGCCGATCCAGAGCGTCCCGTCGAAGGGCGAGAACGCGAGGTGCCCGCCGTTGTGGTTCGCGAAGGGCTGCGGCTGTCGCAGCAGGACACGCTCGCTCCCGGCGTCGGCGCGGTCGGGGTCGGCCGAGACCCGCAGCTCGGAGACGACCGTCCGGCCGGTCGGGTCGGTGTAGTTGACGAAGAAGCGGCCGTTCCGGTGGTACTCGGGATGGAACGCGAGGCCGAGGAGCCCGCGCTCCCCGCCGCTCGAGATCCGCCCGGAGAGGTCGAGGAAGCTCCCGCCGAGGAGGAGCCCGTCCTTCACGATCCGGACTCTCCCTCCCTGCTCCACGACGAAGAGGCGGGAGGTGTCGCCGGCGGGCGCCGTCACGCGGAGCGGCGCGGTGAAGCCCGATGCGACGAGGACCGGCTCGACGGCGGCGCGGGCCGGGCCCGTCCCGAGGAGGGCGGCGCCCCACAGGGCGCAGGCGGCGAGGACGGCACCGACGGTTCGCATGAGGGGATTCTGGCCTCGCCCGGCGGCGGGACCAAACCCGTGACGCGCGTCACGGGCGCGTGACCGGCGAAGCGACGCCCGGTCAGGTCCGCGCGAGGGGCGGGACGAGGAGACGGACCTTCCCGCCCGCCGGGCCGACGGTCACCGGCGTCGTCCCGGCCGCGTCGCCGTCGACCTGCACTTCCAGCTCGTACCCGGCGAGCGACCGCGCCGTGAAGCTCCGGACCGGGAGCCGCGAGACGCCGCGCACGCCGAGCTGCGCGGCGCGGCCGCCGGGAAGGAGGCGGTAGAACTGCAGGAGGTCTCCCCGGTCCTCCGACGTGAAGAGGACGAGGTCGAGGAGGTCGTCGTCGGGGTCGGCGAACGGCGAGAGGATGGCGTCGCCCGCGTACTTGCGCGTGTTGGCCGAGAGGACGAACGTCGCGTGCCGGACGAAAGGCCGACCGTCGGCGTCGAGGCCCGTCACCTCGATCGGCGGGAACTCGTACCGGTACCACTCGAGCGTCGACGTGAAGGCGAAACCGGGGCGCCCGAAGAGGCGCTTGAGGAGGGGGTTCACGTTCGCCATGACCCGCGCGTCGAAGCCGACTCCGGTCCCGATGAGCGAGGTGCGCCCGGCCGAGGGCCACGTCGTCAGGGTTCGCGTCGCCGTCGACCCGAGCACCGCTTCCGCCTCTTCCGGCGTGATCCCGACCCCGTACTCGCGGGCGACGACGTTCGCCGTCCCCGCGGGGAGGATCGCGAGGGGAACGTCGCTCCCGACGAGCGCCGCGGCCGCCTCGCAGACCGTTCCGTCCCCCCCGGCCACCGCGACGAGGTCGGGGCGCTCCGCGAGACGATCGCGGACGAGCCGGGTCGCGTGTCCCGGCCCTTCCGTCGCGAGGAGGGCGAGGTCGATTCCGGCCGCGCGCGCCCGCCCGGCGATCGCGGCCATCTGGGCGGTCCGGTCGCGTCCCCCCGCCGCGGGGTTGTAGACGAGGAGGCCGCGCCTCACGCGGGCCCGTCGAAAAGCGGTCCGGTCGCCGACGCTCCCTGCGGGAGGCCGAGGTGCCGGTACGCGAGCGCCGTGGCGACGCGCCCCTTCGGAGTCCGCGTCAGGAAGCCCGACTGGAGGAGGTACGGCTCGTAGAGGTCCTCGAGCGTCCCCTTGTCCTCGCCGAGGGAATGCGCGAGCGCCGAGAGGCCGACCGGGCCGCCGCCGAAGCGCTCGACGATCATTCCGAGGATCCGGCGGTCCAGCTCGTCGAGGCCGAAGTGGTCCACCTCGAGCCGGTCGAGCGCGCCGCGCGCTCCCGCGGCCGAGATCCGGTTCTCGCCGGCGACCTCGACGAAGTCCCGGACGCGCCGGAGGAGCCGGTTCGCGATCCGCGGCGTCCCGCGGCTGCGCCGGGCGATCTCCCCGGCGCCGTCCTCGTCGATCGGGCAGCCGAGGATCTCCGCCGAGCGGAGGACGATCGATTTCAGGGAGGCCGTGTCGTAGTAGTCGAGGCGATGCGTGATGCCGAACCGCCCCGTCAGCGGCTGGGAGAGGAGCCCGGCGCGCGTCGTGGCCCCGACGAGCGTGAACGGCTGGAGACGCAGCTCCACGGTCCGCGCGGCGGGCCCGGTCCCGATGACGAGGTCGAGCTTCCCGTCCTCGAGGGCCGGGTAGAGGATCTCCTCGACGGCCGGCGGCACGCGGTGGATCTCGTCGATGAAGAGGACGTCGCCCGGGCCGAGGTTCGTGAGGATCGCCGCGAGGTCGCCCGCCTTCTCGAGGACGGGGCCCGCGGTGACGCGGATCTGGGCCCCCATCTCGCGCGCGATGATGTGGGCGAGCGTCGTCTTTCCGAGCCCGGGCGGGCCGAAGAGGAGGACGTGGTCGAGCGGCTCGTTCCGCCTCCGCGCGGCCGTCAGGAAGACGCCGAGCGTCTCCCGCAGCTTCGGCTGGCCGGTGAAGTCCGACAGGGCCTTCGGCCGGAGCGTCGCCTCCGGCTCCCCCTCGTCGGGAGCCGGAACGCCGGCGAGGAGACGGTCGTCCATCGTCCCGCCGTCCCGTTCAGCGCGAGAGGTGGCGGAGCGCCGCCGAAAGGAGCGCCGGCAGGTCCGCCGATCCGGCCGCGTCGCCCGCGGCCTTCACGGCCGCTTCGGCCTGCGGCCTCCGGTAGCCGAGGTTCAGGAGGGCGCCGACGGCGTCCTCGGCGAGCCCGACCGCACCCGCGGCGACGTCCGGGGAGCCTGCGGAGGCCCCGGTCACGATCCCGGCCACCTTGTCCTTCAGCTCCAGCCCGAGGCGCTCGGCCAGCTTCTTCCCGACGCCCGGGATCGAGGAGAGCCGCCTCGCGTCCTGCGTGGCGATCGCTCCGACGAGCTCGGGCAGCGGGAGTCCCGACAGGACGACGAGCGCCAGGCGGGGGCCGATCCCGGAGACGGTGATCAGCCTCTCGAAGAGCTCCCTCTCCTCGGCCGTCGCGAAGCCGAAGAGGAGGATCGCGTCCTCGCGGACGTGGGTGTGGACGTGGAGGCTCGCGCGCTCCCCGACGGCGGGGAGCGCGGCGTACGTCCCGAGCGGCACGTGCAGCTCGTAGCCGACGCCCGAGGCGTCGACGAGGGCCCGATCGGGCCGCTTCTCCAGGACGACTCCCGAGAGGCGCCCGATCACGTCCCGGTCAGGCCTGCCCGGAGAAGCGGGCCATCAGCTCCCGGTTGACCTCGATCCGCGCTTCGGAGCGAAGCCTCTGGACGAGCGACTGGAAGAGGCGGCCTGCCTTCTGCTGGCGCAGCCGGTCGAGCGCCTCCGCCCGCTGCGTCGCGAACGCGGCGGCGTCGAACGGAGTCACCTCGAGGACGCGGAACACCGCCGCGCCCCGCTCGGGGACCCAGACCGGGCCCTTCGTCTCGCCGACCGCGGCCGAGAAGGCCGCGTCGAGGAGAGCCTTGCCGGCGCCGAGCCCCGGCACCGGCCCCGCCTTCGGGAACGCCTCGGGCGTCTCCACCCGGACGCCGGCCGCCTTCGCGACGTCCTCGACGGACGCGCCCGGCGACATCGCGGCACGCGCGGCGGCGAGGGCCATCTCCTCCTGCCTCGCCCGCGCGACCTCCGCCTTCGCCCGCGCCTTCACGTCGGCGAAGGCGGCGGGCCCCGCCGCCTTCACCTCGACGGGCTTCAGGATCG
>JBFWKS010000355.1:0-3879 GCA_050252545.1 Solirubrobacteraceae bacterium | reverse complement strand
CACCACCGGACGCGGGTCGACGGCCAACCGAGGACGATGCGACGAACCCCGCCGGAAACGGCGGCCTTCGTGACACCACCGGACGCGGGTCGACGGCCAACCGAGGACGATGCGACGAACCCCGCCGGAAACGGCGGCCTTCGTGACACCACCGGACGCGGGTCGACGGCCAACCGAGGACGATGCGACGAACCCCGCCGAAAACGGCGGCCTTCGTGACACCACCCGCCCACGAACACACCCGGCGGTCGGCCGACGGCGATCCCGCCGAGGCGTCGGTCGGCGAGGCCGCGCTGGTAGCGTCCGCGAGCCGGTGACCACCGCGACGATCCCCTTCCCCGGCTGGCCCTGTGGCGGGGTCGACCGTCGCACCCCCGAACGGTCGGTCGTCGGCTGTCGCGCGGGGTCGACGCACGGCCCGGGTGCAGGGGCGGCGGACGACGCGGCCCCGCACACCGGAGCTCCCGGAGCCGGCCCGCAACACGCTCCCCCGGGAGCTGGCCCGTCCGGAGCTGGCCCGGAACGCGGTCCCTCGGGAGCCGGCCCGGCACACCGTCCCTCCGGAGCCGGCCCGGCGGCACATCCTCCCCCCGGAGCCGGCCCGACAGACGGTCATCCACCCCCGTGCTCCCTCCGGCGGGACGACACGCCGACGGCTCGGGGCCGCCGACAGCGCGGAGCGCGACGATGATGCCACGGCCGGTCGTGGCCGTCGCCACGGGACCCGCACTGCTGGAGCCGACGCAGCGGCTGCGCGACGCGATCACCGCCAACGGCGCGGTCGCCGCGCCGGTCGACCTGACGAGCGACGACCGGCTCCCCGATGGCACCATCGCTTTGGTCCTCGGCGACGGTGCACCGATTCCCCACGCCGACCGGATCGGTGCCAACGCCGGCTTGCGCGATGCCGTCCGTGCGCATCACGGTCACGGCCGTCCGATCGTCGCCGAGGGCGCCGGGATCGCGTTCCTCGCCGAGTCGCTCGACGGTCACCCGATGTGCGATCTGCTGCCGGTGACCGCCGGCCCGGGCCGCGGCGGCGTACCCGGCGCGGTCGAGCTGCTCGCCACCGCCGACGGTCCGGTCCACGGCATGGGCGAGCGGTGCATCGGCCGGCCGAGCGCCGCCGTCGTCCTCGACCTCACCACCGGCGAGCGCCCGGCCTGGACCATCGGCCGCCGCACCGAGGGCTGGATCGCCCCCGGGCTTCACGCCTCGCTCGTCGTCGTCGACTGGACGGCGACACGGGTGCGGAGCCTGCTGGCGGCGGCCGGCGTCGATCGAGACTGACCGCGGGCGTCGCGGGGACGCGGCGCGCCTCGCCCCCACCGACCCACCGCCTCAGGACCTCGAGTCGCCGGCCGCCCCCGCCGCGGCCGGCACGGTGCCCGGCGTCACGCGACACCCCGGTGACCGGAGCGGAAGCCGCGCAGACGCAACGCGTTGGCGACGACCGAGACGCTGGAGGCCGCCATCGCCACGCCGGCGATCGCCGGGTTGAGCAGACCCGCCGCGGCGATCGGCAGGGCGGCGACGTTGTAGCCGAACGCCCAGCCGAGGTTCTGCTTGACGGTCCGCAACGTCGCGCGCGACAGCCGGATCGCGTCGGCGGCGGCACGCAGGTCGCCGGATACCAGCGTCAGATCGGACGCCTCGATCGCCACGTCCGTGCCGGTGCCGATCGCCAGGCCCAGGTCGGCCTGGGCGAGGGCCGGCGCGTCGTTGACGCCGTCGCCGACCATCGCCACGACCCGACCCTCGCGTTGCAGGCGACGGACGACGTCGACCTTCTCGGCCGGCAGCACCTCGGCGATCACCTCGTCGATGCCGACCTCGGCGGCCACGGCTCGCGCCGTCGCCTCGTTGTCACCGGTCAGCAGGACCGGCCGCAGACCCAGCTCACGCAGCGACGCGATCGCCTCGGCCGACGTCGGCTTCACGGTGTCGGCCACGGCCAGCACGGCACGGGCCTCGCCACCCCAGGCCGCGACGACCGCTGTCCGTCCCTGGTGCTCGACGGCCGTCTTGGCGGCCTCCAGGTCCGGAGGGACGTGCACGCCCCGGTCGTCGATCAGGGACGGGCGGCCGACCTGCACCGCCTGACCCTCGACGGTGCCCTCGACCCCCAGGCCGTCGCGGTTGGTGAAGCCCTCGACGACGGGCAGCTGTCCGAGCTCGTCCCGGGCGGCCCGGGCGATCGCCTGCGCGATCGGGTGCTCGGAGGCGTCCTCCAGCGCGCCGGCGTACCGGAGCACGTCCTCGCGGGACGTCCCCTCGGCGATCGCGACGTCCACGAGCGTCATCTTGCCGACCGTGACCGTTCCGGTCTTGTCGAGCACGATGGTGTCGACCTTGCGTGTGGACTCCAGGATCTCCGGTCCCTTGATGAGCAGGCCGAGTTGTGCGCCACGACCCGTGCCGACGAGCAGCGCGGTCGGGGTCGCCAGGCCGAGGGCACACGGGCAGGCGATCACCAGCACGGCCACCGCCGCGGTGATCGCGAAGGTCAGGCTCTCACCGGCGCCGAGCCAGAAGCCCAGCGTCGCGAACGCCAGGCCGATGACGACCGGGACGAACACGCCGGAGATGCGATCGGCCAGGCGCTGGACCGGCGCCTTGCCCGTCTGGGCGTCCGACACGAGCTTCGCGATCTGGGAGAGCGCGGTGTCGCTCCCCACGCGGGTGGCCTGGACGATCAGGCGCCCACCGGCGTTCACCGACGCGCCCGCGACCGTGTCACCGACGTGCTTCTCGACCGGCACCGACTCGCCGGTCAGCAGCGACTGGTCGACGGCGCTGGTGCCCTCGACGACGACCCCGTCGGTCGCGACCCTCTCGCCCGGCCGGACGAAGAAGCGATCGCCGACGGCGAGTTGCTCGATCGGCACGCGACGCTCACCGCCGTCGGCATCGAGGATCGCGACGTCCTTGGCACCCAGCTCCAGCAGCGCCTTGAGCGCGGAGCCGGCGCGGCCCTTGGCGCGCGCCTCGAAGTAGCGACCGGCCAGCAGGAACGCGGTCACGATCGCGCCGACCTCGAGGAAGATGTGCGCCTCGCCGGTGTCCTCCGGGAACAGCTCGAACCGCATCGTCATGCCGGTCATGCCGGCGTCGCCGAGGAACAGCGCGTACAGCGACCACAGCAGCGCGGTCAGCGTGCCCATGCTGACGAGCGTGTCCATCGTCGCGGTGCCGCGGCGAAGGTTCGCCCAGGCCGCGCGGTGGAACGGCCAGGCGCCCCAGAGGATGACCGGGGTCGTCAGTTGCAGGACCGCCCACTGCCAGTAGTCGAACTGCAGGGCGGGAACCATCGAGATCACCAGCGCGGTCAGCGCCAGCGGCATCGTGATCCACACCCTGGTGCGCAGCGACGTGAGTGCGTCGACCTCCGTGTCGCCCGTCTGTGCGGCCGCGGTGCCGTCCGCGGCCGACGGCGGCAGCGTGGCCCGGTAGCCGGCGGCCTCGACCGCATCGACGAGCTGCCCGGTCTCCACGGCGGAGGCGTCGTACTCGACGGTGGCCTTCTCGGTGGCGTAGTTCACGGTGGCGGTGACGCCGTCGAGCTTGTTGAGCTTGCGCTCGACGCGGTTGGCGCACGACGCGCACGTCATGCCGGTGATCGGCAGCTCGACGCGCGCGGCCGTCGCGCCGTCCAGGGCGACGCCGTCGTGGATGGTCGGATCGGTCATGCTCACCTCACCTCCTGCGTGAACGGGACCGTGTGGACGCGCCCCCGGTGCTGGAACTGCAGGAACAGGCGGTATCGCCCCGCCGTCGGGAACGTCGCGGCGAACGACACCGCGTCGTCGTGCCCCGCCGCATCGTCGTGTCCCGCCGCATCGTCGTGCCCCGCCGCGTCGTCGTGTCCCGCCGCATCGT
>JBFWKS010000354.1:0-3903 GCA_050252545.1 Solirubrobacteraceae bacterium | reverse complement strand
ACCCGCCCGACGTAGCCGACGTCCTCGCCACCGGGACCGGTCGTCGTCTCCACGGTGAAGAGGTTGCCGTCGTCGCCGCAGAGCCCGACCGCAGCCTGGCCGTGGCGGCTGATCCGCACGACGATGACCTTGTTGACCTTGCCGACGAGGACCATCTTGGCGACCTCGACGGTAGCCGGGTCCGACACGCGCAACCCACCGCGGAACTCGACGGGCAGCCCCAGTCGCTCCATGTACCGGGTGATCTCGGGCCCGCCGCCGTGGACCACGACGACGTTGACCCCGACGTACTTCAGCAGCGCGACGTCCCGGGCGAAGTCCTCGCGCAGCTCGGGGTCGTTCATCGCCGCACCGCCGTACTTGATGACGACCGTCCGCTCACGGAACTGGCGGATGTACGGCAGCGACTCCAGCAGCGTCGCGACGTCGCGCGGACCGATCCCGTTGGAGGGGGCTGCGGAGTCGGGGGCGGGCGTCACCATCGACGGAGCAGGCTATCGCGGGGGGCGCCTCGCCCCCCGGCCCGTCCGGGCCCGCGACGTGGACCGCCCGACGGACCGGTGCGGCGAGGGCGGTCCCGCAGGTGGGGTCGCTCGGTGATGCCGTCCGCTCCGCCACCGTCGCCGCGCGCCTCACCGACCGATCGCGGCGTCGCTTGGCGCGACGCGACGAGCGACCGGCGTCAGGTCGTGTACTCGGCGTTGAGCGTGACGTACTCGTGGCCGAGGTCGCTGAAGTACAGCTCGCTCTCGTTGGCGAACGCGCCGGCGGCCGCACCGGCACCGCCGCCGGCGGTCGGGCCGCCGATCGTCACCTCGTAGTCGACCTCGGGTCCCTGCACGAGCGCCTCGAGCGCCGAGCGATCGAAGGGCACCTCCTGCCCGTCGCGGCACACCTCGACGCCCTCGATCCGCACCCCGACCGGGGTCAGGCGCGGGCCGGGCAGCACCGCGCCGACCGCCTGGACGATCCGTCCCCAGTTCGGATCGCCGCCGTACAGGGCGGTCTTGACGAGCGGGCTGTTGCCGATCTGCCGTGCGACGCGCTCGCACGCCGGGCCGTCCGGTCCCTTCACGACGATCCGTCCGACCCGGCGTGCCCCCTCGCCGTCGGCGACGATCAACAGCGCGAGCTGACGCAGCAGCGCGTCGAGCGCCAGACCGAACCGCTGCTCGTCGGGGGACTCGGGATCCACCCGCACGCCGCTGGCGCCCGACGCGATGAGCACCGCGGTGTCGCTGGTCGACAGCTGACCGTCCACGGTGATCCGGTCGAAGCTCCGCTTGACGGTGACGCCCAGCAGCAGGTCGGCAGTCCGTGGCTCGAGCACCGCGTCGGTGGTGATGAAGCAGAGCATCGTGGCGAAGCTCGGCTGGATCATGCCCGCGCCCTTGCAGACGGCGTGCAGGGTGACCGACCCGCCCGACAGTGCGACCCGGAGCGTGGCGGTCTTGGGGAAGAGGTCGGTCGTCTCGATCCCCTGACGGAACGCGTCGTCGCCGTCGGCACGCAGCTCCCGACCGGCGAGCGCGACGCCGTCGGGGACGACGTCCATCGGCAGCGGCACCCCGATCACGCCGGTCGCGGCGACCGCGACGCGATCCTCGTCGACGTCGGTGACCCGTGCCGCGGCCGTGCGTACCTGCCGGGCGACCTCGAACCCGTCGCGACCCGTGCCGGCGTTGGCATTGCCGCTCGTCACGACGACGGTGCGGAGCGCCTCCAGGCGCGAGGTCTCGCGGGTGACGAGCACCGGCGGTGCGGCGGTGCCCGAGCGGGTGAACCGGGCGGCGCTGATCGCATCGGGCGCATCGCAGGTGAGCAACGCGACGTCGTGACGCCCCGACGGCTTGATCCCGGCGTGGATCCCCGCAGCCCGGAACCCGCGCGGCAGCCCGCGCGAGTGCACCCGGACCACGCTGTCGGGCACCTCGACCCAGCGGGAGCGGAAGAACGGCGGCGGGTCGTCGGGCAGAGGGGTCGACCCGTAGGGGGCCGCGGGCGTCTCGGACATCGCGGGCGAGTGTAGGGGTCCGACGGCGGTGGCCGATGCCGCGGGTGTGACCGGCCGTGGCGGAGATCGCCCCCCCACCCCCCCCCGGGGGTCCGGACCGCCAAGCGCACGTACCGGGTGACGGTTCCGCGCTGGCCGGCGCCTGGGTTGTGCCCTACGCCACCCGCTCGTCCAGGAACGTCCGGATCCGGTCGACGAGCTCGTCCGGCTGCTCCTCCGGCGACCAGTGGCCGGCGCCGGCGATCGGGTCGACGGTCACGTCACCCCGCCCGGCGCCCCGGCGCACGAGCGAGGGCGGCAGTACGCCGTCGCCCTCGGCGGGGACGAGGAGGATCGGCAGGTCGGGCACGTCGGGGGCGTAGGTGCGCGACCGGAGCGCGGGCAGCTCGCGCCGGAGGAACGTGCGGTACATCGCGGCGCCGGCAGCCGCGCGGGCGGGGTCGCGGTACCGCTCGAGGTAGGGGTCGTCGGCGTCGCCGCGGCCCGCCCGCGGGTGAGCCGACCCCAGCCGGTAGACGAGCCGCAGGAACGCCTGGTTGCGCCCGCGGTGCAGCAGCGGTCCGAGCGGCCCGCCCGCCACCAGCTGGTACGCGAACCGCCACAGCTCGCGCACCGGGATCGGCGCCCACGGCGCGACGATCGACGCCGCCACGACGCCGCGGAACCGCTCGGGCGCCAGACCCGCGGCCAGCAGCGACGTCCAGCCGCCCCAGTCGTGACCGACGAGCACCGGCCGGTCCAGGCCCAGCGCGCCGACGAGCGCCACGAGGTCGGCGGCGATGGTGCGCTTGTCGTAGGCGTCGCCGGTCGGGTCCGGCACGGCGCTCCATCCGTGCCCGCGCAGGTCGACCGCGAGCACGTGGTGATCCTTGGCCAGCCGGGGCAGCACCTCGTGCCAGCACCACCAGTGCTGGGGCCAGCCGTGGACGAGGACGATCGTCGGGCGCTCGGGGTCGGCGTGCTCCACGCCGGCCTCGGCGACGTGCAGGCGCACCTCTCCGGCGTCGACCCAGCGGTGGATGACACCCGGCAGGTCGGCCGGGGGCGTCCCGGCCTCTGGCGGGGCGGGGACGGTCGTCGCGGAGGTGACCATGGCCGACAGCCTACCGTCTTCCTACGGATGCGTAGGAAACCCGACGGACGTCGAATGACCTTTCCCCCTCCGGTCCGTCGCCGTAGGCTCGCGAAGCACCGCCGATCGACCGTCGGTGCCGACCACCAGGAGGAGTCCCGATGCCCGTCCCCCGCCGCCTTTCAACGCTCGTCGCCGTGACGGTCCCGGTGCTCGTCACGTTCCCACCGGCGGCGTCCGCCGACCGGGATCTGACCGGCGCGACGTTCCGGGCCTCGGTGCCCGACGCCTGGACGCTGCAGAGCAGGCGCCACCCGGACGGCAGCCGCATGTCCCGGTCGGCGTCGAAGGGACGGCTGGACGTCGTCAACATCCCGCGACGCGGGCGCCTGGGCATCACGGTGCTCGAGGCGCGGCTGACGGCACGCGGCCGACGCAGGTCGGTCTCGAAGCTGACCGACGGTCTCGTCGGCTGGCCGACGGCCTCCACGCGCGGCCGCCTGATCGGGCGTGGCGAGACCCGGATCGGCGGGGTTCGTGGTGTCGTGCGGCGCTCGACGTACCGCTACAAGGGGCGGCGGATCTACCAGCACAACACGGTGCTGCGTCGCAAGGGCCGCGTGATCTTCCTCGAGACGATCTCCGACGTGTCGCGGCGGGCGTCCAACGACAGCACGCGGGCGCGGTTCGTGCGCACCTGGCGCTGGCGCTGATCCTCAGCCGGGCAGGCCTTCTCCCTCGTCGCGACCGTAGGCGACGTTGAGGGCCTGGATCGCCTGCGACGACGTGCCCTTCCACAGGTTGTCGATCGCGCCGA
>JBFWKS010000353.1:0-3906 GCA_050252545.1 Solirubrobacteraceae bacterium | reverse complement strand
GCTGCACATCTCCAACGTCGCGCCCGGCAAGCGGGTCGAGACGGTCGACGAGGTCCTGACCGCCGGTGACGTGATCAAGGTGCGCGTGGCCGAGCTCGACCGTGAGCGCGGCCGCATCGGCCTGCGTCTGTCGGACGATCCGAGCGTCGCCGGCAAGACCGTCGAGGAGCTCAAGTCGCTGTCGTCCGGCAACGGCTCGCGCGGCGGCGGCGGGGGCGGCGGAGATCGCGGCTCCCGCGGACCGCGGCGCGAGGGTGGCGAGCGTCCGCCGCGGCGCCGCCGTGAGGGCGATCGCGATCCGGACCGGCGGAACTGAGCATCAGCACCACGAGCGGTAACGAGCCGGGTGACGCACCGCGCGTCACCCGGCTGGACTCGGGCGTCACCGTCGCGTCCGACCTGCTTCCGTCGTCGCTGTCGGTCGCGCTCGGCGTCTGGGTCGGCGTCGGGTCCCGGCACGAGAGCCCGGTCGAGGCGGGCAGCAGCCACCTGCTGGAGCACATGCTCTTCCGCGGGACGCGCAACTACGGCTCGGCCGAGATCGACCGGCGGTTCGACGCGCTGGGCGGCGAGCTCAACGCGGCCACCGGCCGCGACGACACCGCGATCGTGGCCCGGGTCCTCGCCGACGAGGTCACCGACGCGTTCCCGATCCTCGGCGAGATGGCTGCGGCTCCGCTGCTGACGGACGTGGATCTGGAGCTCGAGCGCAGGATCGTGCTCGAGGAGATCGCGATGATCGACGACGATCCGGAGGAGCTCGTGTTCGAGCTGCTCCCGGTCGCGGTCTTCGGCGATCATCCGCTCGGGAGGCCCGTCATCGGATCGCGCGAGACGGTCGCCGCCACGACCGGCGACGCGATGCGGGCCTTCCACCGCTCCCGGTACGCGCCGGGGCGGATCGTCGTCGCGGCCGCCGGGGCCGTCGACCACGACCGGCTCTGCGCCCTGGCGCAGGGGCTCTTCCCGACCACCGACGTCGCCGCCGACGACGACCCCGGCGACGCGCCGCCGAGCGGGCCGCGCATCGTCTTCCGTCGCCGCGACACCGAGCAGGTGCAGGTCGCGATCGCGGGCCGTGGTCCCGCGATGGGCGACGACCGCCGCTTCGCGCTGCGGGTGCTCGACACGATCCTCGGCGGCACGCCGTCGTCGCGCCTGTTCCAGGCGGTGCGCGAGGAGCGCGGTCTGGCCTACGCGGTGTCGACCTTCGACGACCAGCACCACGGCGGTGGCATGGCCGGCGTGTACCTCGGCACCCGGACCGACAACCTCGCGGAGGCGTTGCAGGTCGTCGCCGAGGAGCTGGAGCGGATACGGACCGAGCCCGTCGACCCCGACGAGCTCGAGCGCGCCAAGCACCACGCCCGGGCCCGCCTGCTGCTGGGGATGGAGTCGACACAGGCCCGGATGGGCGTCCTGGGCCATGCCCTCGTGCACGGACTGCCGTTGCGGCGTCCCGCCGAGATCGCCGACCGGATCGACCGCGTCACCGTCGAAGACGTCCGGACCCTCGCCGCCGAGGTGTACGACCCGGCGACGCTCGCCGCCGCCGCCGTCGGACCGGACGAGGCGGCGCTCCGCACCGCGGTGGCGCCGGTCGCACCCCGCGCCGTGGGCTGACCGACCCCGCGGCGCGACGGCGCCGGGGTCGGGGGGACCGGCGGGTCTCGGCGCCCCCGATCGGGTTCTCGCTCCGTCACCGCTCGGCGTGCGGCCACAGCCGCACCACCGACACCGTGGTGGTGTCGGTGCTCTCGCCGCGCGGCGGCCCGCCGACGCGGCGGTCGACGTGGCGCACCGACAACGTCGCCCGGTCCACCAGCGTCGCCCGGGCATCGATCGTCCCGTCGAACAGCCGACGGATCGACGCGCCGCTGGCGAGGACGAGCACCGGGCGCCGGTCGGCCTGGGCCCGCAGCCAGCGCACGAGTCGTGGATCGGCGATCTCCAGGCGCGGGGGCGTCGCGGCGAGGGCACCTGGTGCCGTCGTCATCACCGCGCGGCCCCGGGCGGCCAGTGCGGGGCCGAGCGCGGTCCACGCGGTGTCGTCCGGGCCGGCGAGGATCAACGGCGACGAGCCCGGATCGGCGGCGCGGTCGATGAGGGCGTCGATGCGGTCGACCTGCTCCGGGACGCCGTCGTACTCGGTGACCGTGATCGCCGGTCCGGCCGCCCACAGCGACAGGCCGAGCGCGCCGGCGACCACGACGCCGAGCCCAACGGCCACGAGCGGTCGCGCGCGGCCGATCCAGGGCATGGCGGCGGCGCCGGCCGGGCGCGTCGCGCCCCACAGCAGCGCCAGTGTGGCCGACGCGAGCGCGACGGTGACGGGCAGCGCCGCCGGCAGGTACCGGCGCGCCGTCCAATATTGGTCGGCGACGACGACCTGGGGCCGCCCCGACACCAGCGCCAGCGCCACGGCGCCGAGAACGAGCACCGGCACCGCCGCGACCGCCGTTCGCGGCACCGTGACGACGCCGAGCAGCACGGCGACGAGCCCTGCGGTGACCAGGAGCACCGCCGGCACCGTCGCGTAGGTCACGAAGATCTCCAGGCCCTCGGTCGGTGGCACGAGGGCGACGACGAGGCCCGCGACGGCGACGAGCAGCGCGAGCAATCGGCGGAGCGCGACCGGGAGCCCGACCGGGATCCCGGCGGATCCGTCCTCGATGGCCGTCCGGACGGTGCGAGCGGGGTGACGCCACGCCCACCATGCCGCAGCGATCACGGCACCGACCGCGACCGCCGCGATCGCGACGACGATCTGCACGCCGCCCACGACGTCGACGACCCGACCGACGTTCTCGGCGGTGTACCCATCGGTGACGAAGACGGCACGCGCGGTCGCGTACGCCACCGCGGGGACGAACCCGACGGCCAGCCACCACGTCGCCGCCGACCGACGACGAGCCAGCAAGAGCGCCACGAGCGGGGCGGCCACGATCAGTGGCCACGCGTCGGGCCGCACGAGCGGCGCCAGGCCCAGCAGCAGACCGGACGCGAGCGCGACCCGCGCGGACCCGCCGCGGACGGCCACCGCCCCCAGCACGCCGCCGCCGACCACGGCGGTGGCGGCGACGACCTCGGTCATCGGATAGCGCGAGAAGTAGATCAGCGCGGCGTTGGCGGCCATCAGCGCGAGGGCGACGCCGCCCGCCAGCCGCCGCTGGGCGGGCCGCACGAGCAGCTGCGCCAGAGCCGCCGCCAACAGCACGACGATCACGCCACCCAGCGTGATCACCCACTGGCCGCCGCCACCGGTGACCGTCGCCCCGGACGCCATCGCCGCCGGCGCCAGGTGGTAGCCATGGGGGACCAGATCGCCACCGCGGGTGACGAACAGGCCCGGAAGCGGGCGGTTTCGGTCCAGGCCCAGATGTCCCTGGCTGCCGAACCGTGCCAGGGCTTCGGCCACGCCTGGATCCAGCCGCACGGTGATCCGACCCTCCTCACGGAGTCGCTCGCCGGTCAGCACGTAGTGGCCGGCGTCCCGCCCGCCCAGGTCGAACGCGTACGCGGGGATCGTGGCCGTGCCCGCGCCGATCAGGGCGAGCGTGAGGAGCGTCGCGGGGGCGATCCGGGCCGCCGGCCCCCGGGCGGTGCGGACGGTGACCGCCACGAGCAGCAGCGCGACCGCCGCGAGCACGACGGGACCGAAGGCCCCGAGGTCGGCCGCGGCCAGCGCCACCGCACCGAACCCGACGTACGGCACCGCCAGCGCGGTGCCCAGGCGCAGCGGGCCCGGCCAACCGGCGGTCGGGGCGCCGAGCACGCCGTGACCGAGCGTGCCGAGCAGCACGACGACCGCGGCGGCGCCGACCGGGCGTACCGGCTGCAGCGCGGCGACTGCCACCAGGAGCAGCGCGACCGCGGCGACGATCCCGGTGGGGAGCGATCGTCGGG
>JBFWKS010000352.1:0-3919 GCA_050252545.1 Solirubrobacteraceae bacterium | reverse complement strand
CGACCGGTCCCCACCCGCACCCGGAAACGCCCGATGACCGAATCCGCCCCGTCCCGCAGCGCCCTCGTCGATGAGATCGCCGCGGCCATCCGTCAACGCATCATGTCCGGTGAGATCGCCATCGGCGCGCAGCTGCGCCAGGCGGAGCTCGCGACCGAGCTCGGCGTCAGCCGCACCCCGGTGCGCGAGGCGTTGCGTCAGCTGCAGACCGGCGGGCTGATCGAGGTCGTCCCGCACCGGGGCGCGATCGTCCGGGTGCCGGTCGCCTGGGAGGTCCGCGAGGCGTACCAGGTGCGGGCCGAGCTGGAGGGGTTCGCGTGCGAGCTGGCGGTGGAGCGGATCTCCGCGGCCGAGCTCGAGGCCCTGCGCGAGGCCAACGCCGCGATGCGCGAGGCGACGCTCCACCCGCCCGAGCTCGCCCCCGGCGAGGAGCCCCCGACGACGCAGGCCAACGACACGTTCCACACGACGATCCACCAGGCGGCGGGCAACCAGCGTCTGGCGCGGTCGATCAGCGAGCTCAACGACACCTTCCCGCGCAACGTGTCCTGGCTCGTGCTGCGCGGCGACCAGCGTCACCGCGAGCAGAACGTCGACGAGCACGAGCGGATCACCACGGCGCTCGCGGAGGGCGACGCCGCCACCGCCCGTCGGGAGATGCAACGCCACGTCATGACCGCAGGCGAGCAGCTCGCCCGCTGGTACGAGCGGCGCACCTCCACGGTGTTCACCGGCTGAGGGCCGAGCCGCCCCCTACGCGACGAGCCACGCGTCGTGAGAGGTCATCGGCCCAGCGCAGCGGCCGTGAATCCAATATTCCGCTGTTAGGATCCAATCGAGCTCGGCCGCCCGGTCGGGACGACCACGCGGAGGACCATGCACGCCAAGCCCGCCGAGCTCCCGCTCCCTGCCGACCTGATCGTCGCGGGCAACGTCCTGACGCTCGACGACGCCCGCCCCCGCGCCGAGGCGTTCGCCGTCCGTGGCAACACGGTCATGATGGTCGGCGACCTGGCCGATGTCCGGGCCGCGTGCCCACCCGGCACCCCGGTCGACCACCCCGCCGGTGCGGCGATCATCCCCGGCCTGATCGACACCCACGTGCACCTGCAGCGGACGGGCCTGAAGCTGCTGCGGCTGGTCGGTGACGCCGGCGCCTCGATCGACGAGCAGCTGATGGCCATCGATCGCGACGCGGCCACCGGCCCACGGGTCGTCGGCCGGCCGACGCTGCAGCAACGGCTCGACGGCCTCGTGCTGGCCCAGCGGCTGATGCACGCCCTCGGGGTCACCGGCGTGATCGACCCGGCCGTCACGCCGGTCGAGATGTCCGCGTACCAGGAGGCCCGCCGTCAGGGACTGCTGTCGATGCGCGTGGTGGCGATGCCGCACGCCCGGATCCAGGATGGACCGACCGCGATCGTCGAGCGACTGCGCGGCCTGGGCGTCGCCAGCGGGTTCGGCGACGAGGTGCTGCGCCTGGGTGGGGTCAAGGTCCGCTTCGACGGGATCGGGGTGAACGGCACCGCGCTGCGGCGGCGACCGTGGCCCCAGCCCCCGACCGACGATCCCGCGCGCGGCGGCGTCACGACCCCCGAGGGCTGGCAGCGGCTGCCCACCGAGGAGCTCACCCGGATCGCCCGCGCCTGCGCGCAGAGCGGCTGGTCGCTCGGCGTGCACGTCGGCGGCGGCGGCGGGATCGGCCGGGTGCTCGACGTGTTCGCCGCGATCGATGCCGACGCGCCGATCGGCGACCTGCGCTTCACCCTGATCCACGCCTACCTGGAGCCGACGCCCGAGGACATGGCCCGCGCGGCCGCGATGGGGGTCGTCGTCGCCGCCCAGCCGGCGATCCAGTGGGTCGACGGCGCGGGCCTCGCCGACCGGCTGGGACCGGGTGCGGCCACGTCGAACCCGTTGCGCAGCTGGATCGACGCCGGGGTCCGCGTCGCCGGCGGGTCCAACGGCCCCGACTTCCCGTTGGACCCGCGGCTGGGCCTGTGGCAGGCCACCACGCGCAAGGTGCGCGGCAGCGACCTGCCGCTCGGCCCACAGGAGGCGATCACCCCCGCCGAAGCACTGACGCTGTACACGCGCGACGCCAGCCACGCCTGCGGCGGCAGCAGCGCCCGCTACCGGGGATCGCTCGGGCCGGGGATGGCCGCCGACTGGACGGCGATCTCGGTCGATCCGCTGACCGACGACCGCGACGCGCTGTTGACCGCGACGTTCGCGCGCACGACGATCGGCGGCGTCGCGGTCCACGCGGCGGACGGCGGCCCGCCCGTCGGGCCGACGCCGACCACCTCGCCGATCCCCTCCGTCGCCCCGACGCACCGCTGAGTCGGAGCTCGCCGCGCCCCGCGGTCCCGATCGGCTCTGCGCCGGTCCTACAGCAGCCCGAAGTACTCGCGCTGCTCCCAGTCGGAGACGTGCGCGAGGTAGCGCGCCACCTCGGCCCGCTTGAGCCCGGCGAACCAGGCGACGACCTCGGGCCCGAGGGCCGCGGCGAACGCCGGATCGGCCTCGAGCGCGTCGAGCGCGTCGGCGAGCGACGCCGGCAGGCGCTCGGCGTCGGCGGCGTAGGGGTCCTCCGTCGGATCGCCGGGGTCGAGCTCGTGGTCGATCCCGTCGAGGCCGCTGATGATCTGCGATGCGACGTAGAGGTACGGGTTGGCGGCCGGCTCGCCGGAGCGGTTCTCCAGTCGCGTCGCCGGGTCCCCCACGCCGCCGACCGCCCGCACCATGGCACCCTTGTTGTCGATGCCCCAGACGACGCGGTCGGGTGCGAGCGAGAACGGCTGGTAGCGCTTGTACCCGTTGACCGTCGGCGTCGCGAACGCCGCAGCCGCCGGGGCGTGCGCGAGCAGGCCGGCGAGCCACCGCTGGGCGGTGATCGACAGCACCGGGTACGCGGGCCCGTCGGCGGAAGGCGTGGGCGGCGCGAACGCGCTCTCGCCGCTGCCGACGTCGGTCAGGGACTGGTGCAGGTGCCAGCCGGTGGATGCCGTCTCGGTGCCCGCCGGGCGGGACATGAACGTCGCCCGGTAGCCGTGCCGGCGGCAGATCTGGCGGATCGCGGAGCGGCAGAGCGCGACGTGGTCGGCGGCGGTCAGCGCGTCCGCCGGGGCGAGGGTGATCTCGAGCTGCCCGGGCCCGAACTCCAGCTCGATCGAGCGCAGCGGCAGGTCGAGTCGGGTGAGGCCCTGGTTGAGCGCGCGGACGAGGTCGTCGAGCCCGTCGAGGGCCTCCTCGTGGAGCAGCTGCGCCCCGGGAGTCGTGGGCACCACCGCGGGCGGAAGGCCCGGGCGCCCGGGCGCCGAGATCCGCTCGGGACCCAGCTCGTCCTCGGTCGCGCGGAAGACGTGGAACTCCAGCTCGACGCCGACGGTCATCGCGAACCCGCGGTCGGCGAGGCGGGCCAGCGCGCGACGGAGGATCGTCCGCGGGCAGAAGGGGATCTCCGAGCCGTCCGGGAACCGCAGGTCGCAGAGCATCCACCCGGTGCCCTCCGACCACGGCAGCAGCCGGAACGTCGACGGGTCGGGCACGAGGACCATGTCGCCCGCGCCGCTGAACCCCTCGACGCCGACGCCGACCTCGGAGGAGAAGACCGAGAAGACCGAGCGGCCGGAGGTGTCCTTGAGCAGCAGCGACGACGGTGCGGTGATGCCGTTGCGCAGGGCACCCGACAGGGCGTCGACGGTGACGGACTTGCCGCGCAGCACGCCATGCTGGTCGACGAACGCCAGCCGGACGAGCTCGACGCCGACCTCGTCGACGACGCGACGCAGCTGACCGGCGGCCGCGTACTGGGCCTCGGTCCACAGGTCGTGGCGGTCGACGAACCCGCCGCGGTCGGCGGCGAGCATCGGACGGGCGCTGACGCCACCGCCGCCCTCGGCGACGGGCCGCTCGT
>JBFWKS010000351.1:0-3935 GCA_050252545.1 Solirubrobacteraceae bacterium | reverse complement strand
CGGCGGTGACGAGCACCCGCTGGTTGGTCTCCAGCCCGCCGGCGTCGACCAGCGCCTGCCATGCGGTCTGGCCCGGCAGCGCCAGGGCGACGGCCTGGGCGTCGTCGAGCGAGCGGGGCGACCGGCTCAGGTGACTGACCGGCGCGACGACGTACTCGGCGTTGGCGCCGGCGGCACGTGGGAACCCGACCATCCCGAACACCCGGTCGCCCTCGCCGAACCGCGCCACCCCGTGCCCGGCCTGCTCGACCACCCCGGCGACGTCCCAGCCGGGGATCCAGGGGAAGCCGGCGGGGCCCTCGCCCCGGGTCGGCGTCGGGGCCCCGGACGCCGGTCCGGTCGCCAGGAACGGCGTCGCGCCGCCGCCGGCGCGGGTCTTGGCGTCGATCGGGTTCACGCCGACCGCGGTCGCCCGGATCAGCACCTCACCGGGCCCCGGAGCCGGACGCGGGACCTCGCGCAGCTCCAGGACGTCGGGCGGACCGGGCGTGGTGGCGACGATCGCACGCATCGTGGGGTCGGTCATGGGGCAAGGGTCGCACGGGCGATGTCCGGTCAGCCGCTCGGGGCGAGCAGCACCACCGCGTCGTCGGGGGCGGCCGCGACCCGGGCGAGCGCGGCGGCGGCGTCGGTCCACGCGAAGGTCGCGTCGACCGGGACCGACAGGTCACCGGCGGCGGCGACCGCGGCGACCGCGGCGGTGGCCGTGGCGTCGGGTCGGCGGTCGACGGTCGGGGTCCGCACCCGACGGGCGGCCGCGTCCTCGGGGGGCGGGGTCTCCAGGCAGACGAGCGCGCCGCCCCGGGCGACGGCGGCCAGCGCCTGGTGCATCGGGTGGTACTCGGTGCGGGGCGTGTCGTCGTCGATCGCGGTGACGACCAGGTCGACCTGTCCGACGATCGCCGCGTACGGCGCGTCCGGGTCGGCGAGGCCGGTCGTCGCCCCGGCGGTCCGGACCGGTCCGGACGCGTGGGGGCCGGGGACGACGGCGCTCACCCGGGCGCCGCCCACGGTGGCGATGCCCACCAGCAGCCGGCCGGTCGGCGTCCCCGCGTGGGTGAGGAGCACCTCGTCGCCACGGCCGACCGGGGCGGCCTGCAGCACCCGCCAGGCCCGGGTGCCCGCCCCGGCCAGGATCGCGGCCGCGTCGTCGTCGATCGCGGCCGGGACCGGGGCGAGCATCGACGCCGGGACGACCGTGTGGAGGGCGGCGGCCCCGTCCTGGCCCGGGGCGCCGAGCGTGCCGTGGACCCGGTCGCCGACGGCGAGCCCGGTCACGCCGGGGCCGGTCCGGTCGACGACACCGGCGATGTCCCAGCCCGGGACCCACGGAAGGCGCACGCCGAGGCGCCGCCCGAGCCGGTCGGGACGCCCGGCCGCGAGCCGGGCCTCCGGGGCGGTGACCGCCACGGCGGTCACGCGCACGCGCGCCTCGCCCGGTCCGGGATCGCGTGCGGGCCGGTCGGTGAACGTCACCGTCGGGGGGTCGCCGGGGGCTTCGACGGTGACCGTGGAGGTCGTCGTGGAGGCCATGGGCCCAGCGTATGGGGACCGGACGTCCGGCGTCTGCCACCATGGCGGCCCCGGGCGGGAGCGACCCGCCCCCGACGCCCGAGGAGCGCCCCGTGTCCCTGCCCGAGATCGGCCAGCCCGCACCCGACTTCACGTTGCCCGCCGACGACGGATCGCCGGTGACGCTGTCGGACCTGCGCGGCGGCTGGGTCGTCCTGTACTTCTACCCCAAGGCGTCGACCCCGGGTTGCACGACGCAGGCCTGCTCGATCCGCGACAGCGGCCCCGAGTACCAGGCCCGCGGCGCCCGCGTGCTCGGCGTGTCGCCCGACCCGCAGGCCAAGGTCGCGAAGTTCCACGACGCGCAGGACCTGAACTTCACCCTGCTCGCCGACGAGGACCACGCCGTGTGCGAGACCTACGGCACCTGGGTCGAGAAGTCGATGTACGGCAACAAGTACATGGGTGCGAGCCGCACGACGATCGTCATCGACCCCGACGGCAACGTCGCCGAGGTCTTCCCCAAGATCACCCCCAAGCAGCACGACGCGAAGGTCCTGAAGGCCCTGGACCGTCTGCAGGCCGCCTGAGCCCGAGCGCGGCGCGCTATCGCTCCCGCACGCGGAACCGCAGCCCCCCGACCGGGCCCAGCGTCGGGGTCGTGGTGATCCGCAACGTCCGGCCGGGGGCGGGCTCCAGGCGCAGGCGCCGCACGAGGATCGCCGTCAGTGCCCGCAGCTCCGTCTCGCCGAACCGCTTGCCGAGGCACATCCGGGAGCCACCGCCGAAGGGGACGTATGCGCCCTTCGGCCTTGCCCCGACGTGCTCGGGCAGGAACCGGTCGGGGTCGAACGCCAACGGATCCGGGTACAGGTCGGGCAGGTGGTGCGTGGCCCACGACGAGTAGTTCAGCGACGCGCCGGCCGGTACCGGAACGCCGGCGATCGTCACGTCCCGGAGCACCCGTCGCGGCCCGATCCACGCCGGCGGATAGCGGCGCAGCGTCTCCTCCAACGTGCGCTCCAGGACCGGCAGCGCCTTGCCGTCGAGGTCGGCGGCGACCGGGTCGCGGCCGGGTAGCCGCGCATCGATCTCGGCCTCGAGCGCGGCCCGCGCCCCGGTCGAGCGGCCCAGCTCGTAGAACATGAACGTCAGCGTGGCCGTCGTCGTGTCGTGCCCGGCGAAGAGCAGCGTCACGAGCTGGTCGCGGACGGCCTGCTCCGGCAACGGCTCGCCCTCGCCGTCGGTCGCCTCCAGGAGCATTCCGAGGACGCCCGGTCCGGCGTCTCCGGCCCGCCGTCGCCGCTCGATCTCGCCCAGGATGAGCCGGTCGAGGGTGCGCCGGGCCTGCATCGCCTTCGCGTACGGGGTGCCGGGACCACGCAGGAGCTGGACCACCGGTGTGCGGCCGTGGATCGACAACGCCGTCTCGAACGCCGCCGCCGCCGCGTGCTCGTGCTCGCTGTCGGCCTCGATGCCCGCGAGCGCCCGCAGCGCGATTCGCAGGGCGAGGTCCCGGGTCCAGCCGTACAGGTCCACCGTGTCGCCGGGGGTCAGGCGGTCCGCCGCCGCGACGCCCTCGTCCACCATCCGGTCGACGACCGCCGCGACCTGCTCGCGGTGGAACGCCGGCAACATGAGCCCGCGCATCTGGCGGTGGTAGGCGCCGTCGATGTTCAGCATGCCGTTGCCCAGCAGCGGACCGAGATCGCGGTAGCGGCCCTCGCGCCACGAGAACGCGTCGAACTGCGACACGAGGATCTGGTGGTTGGCCTCGGCGCCGATCGCCCAGACCATCGGGTCGTGCAGCGTGCGGACGGTGAAGACCGGGCCGAACCGCTCGACGTGCTCCAGCAGCATCCGCAGCGGATCGGACACGATGGCGTGGGTGTTGCGAGCGCTGAACCCATGACTGCCGGGCGGCAGCGGCACGCGCCCCGGACCGCGACGGGTGCGGACCCGCACCTCGCCCAGGGCGTCCTCGGTGATGCCCCGCAGCAGCTTGTTGTGGTACGGCCGCGGCGGCTCGGCGCTCACGCGCCCGGGCGCGTGAGCGGGACGATCGGGGGACTCGGCGGTCGGGGTGGGCGCCACGGTGAGGTCCTCGTCGGTCGGGCGTCGGTCGAGCCGGGCGGCTCGCCACACGCCCACGATCCCACCTGACAGACCGCCATGTCAAGTTCTGCGCGGAGGACGCGCGCCCGACGCCCGGCGCCGGGCGTCGGCCCTCCCCAGGGGCCCGTTGGCGATCGTTCGCACGACGCGAACGATCGCCAAGCGCCCCCGGCGGCCGACCCACGGATCCTGCCGCCGGTCGCGGATCGGGGGCCAGCCCCGGCCCGGGCGCGGTCGTGGATCGTCCGCGCCGCCTGGACGGTCGCCGAGCGGTGCCGGACCGGGGGATTACCGCGCCGGACCCGGGG
>JBFWKS010000350.1:0-3959 GCA_050252545.1 Solirubrobacteraceae bacterium | reverse complement strand
CACCCGGCCGTCCAGCAACAGGAACAGCCCTCGGGGCTCGTCGCCGGCGCTCGAGATCCGTTCGCCGTCCGCGGCCCGTCGCTCCTGCAGGTACGCCAACAGCGCGTCGCGGTCGTCACCCAGGTTGGCCAGCAGCGGATGCTCGGCGGGGAGCATCGGCGCGCTGTCGACGACGCCGTGATGCTGCAGCAGCCGCTCCTCGCACCAGGTGATCGCGGCGTCCGGCGACGGAAAGCGACGGGGTCCGCCGCCGGACGGCCCGGAGCCGATCACGCAGCGCTCGGGGTCGACCATCACCAACGTGCAGTCCTGCTCCGCCAGCCGGTCGTGCAGATCCAGCAGCATCGTGCGTGACGGGTCGGTCACCTGGTCGACGCCACGGACGTCCAGCACCAGGATCTCGAGGTCGGGGGCGTCGGCCTCGGCGCGGCGGACGACCACCTCGGCGCCGGCGAAGAGCAGATCGCCCTGCAGCTCGTACACGCGCGCCCGGTCGCCGTACTCGCGCACCAGGTCCGCGTCGCGCGGGCGACGTTCGCGCAGCGATGGCTCCTCGGCGACGTCGTAGGTGCGCCGCAGCGCCGACCGGGTGTCCCGTGCCACGTGCAGGAAGTGCAGTCCCAGCTCGTGCGACAGGCGACGGCACGCCGCGACGCCGCGCACGCTGTTGCCGTGACCGTCCAGGCGTGGCGAGAACACCGCGATCGACACCTGGCCGGGGAGGACCGCCAGGATCCCGCCGCCGACGCCGCTCTTGGCGGGCAGGCCGATGCTCGCCACCCATTCGCCCGCCGCGTCGTACATCCCGCAGGTGGCCATGACGCTCAGCACCCGCTCGACGTGCTCCACCGACAGCAGGCGCGCCCCGGTGCGCGGCTGGGTCCCGCCCGTCGCGAGCGCGGCACCCATCAGGGCCAGGTCACGACAGTCGACGAGGAGCGAGCACTGGCGCAGGTACACCTCGAGCGCATCGATGGGGTCGCCTTCGAGGATCCCGAACTCGCGGAGCATGTGGGCGATCGCCCGGTTGCGGTGCCCCGTGCGCACCTCGGCGGCGTAGATCTCGTCGCTGAGCTGCAGGTCACGGTCGGCGAATGCCGAGTACGCGCGGTGGACGCGCACGAACCGCTCGGCCGCGGTGTCACCCGCGACGAGGGACGCGGCTGCGATCGCGCCGGCGTTGATCATCGGGTTGCGCGGATGCCCGGTCTCGTGGTCCAGGCTGATCTCGTTGTAGGCATCACCGGACGGCTCGACGTCGATCTTGTCGCCGACCGCGTCGGTGCCGACGTCGCGCAGTGCCAGGCCGTAGGTGAACGCCTTCGAGATCGACTGGATCGGGAACGGGGACCGGGTGTCGCCCACCTCGTACAGGTAGCCGTCGGCGGTGGCGACGCAGATCCCGAATGCCTCCGGGTCGATCATCCCCAGCTCGGGGACCGGGTCGGCGACGGTACCGGACCGGTCCCCGGCGCAGGCGTCGCGGACGGCGGTGAGCAGATCGGTGACGAGGGAGCTCATCGGTGCCTTCCGGGACGGGATGCGGGACGAGGGGACGGGGGCGACGCGGCGTGGCGAGCGGGCGCTGCGGACGTAATACGCGAGGCGCGGACGGGATCAGGGCACGGCGGGCGCGAACCCGAGCATCTGCCGGAGCTTGGCGATCCCGGCGGCGGTACGACCGTCGGGGATGATCACCGTCGGGTCGAGCAGCGCCTCGAGGAGCCGGCCGTCGGTGCCCTCGGGGACGCGGGGGAGCACGCCCAAGCGCTCGATCTCCTGCAGCTCATCCTCGAGCGCGATCAGGCCCTGGTCCTTGTACCGCGGCACGTGCTCGCCGGCGTCGACCCGGGCCCGCAGCGCCCCGCGGGCCACGTCGTCGGTGAGCAGCCCGACCGTGCCGAGACGGGTCAGCGTCGACAGGGCCGAGATCCCGTACGCGCACGACAGCCGGACGACCAGATCGAAGTCGATCGACGGGGCGCCGTCAGGCCCGGCAGCGGCATACCGCCGCACGAAGCTGCGCACCGCCGTCGCCGGGGCGAGGAGCTCGGCCGCGAACGCGTTGGCCTGTGCCTCCTGGACGGCGCCGCGGTCGGCGGGGGTGGGGGCCACTCCGTGGGTGGCGGCACCCGCGGCCCGGCGGTCGTCGTGCTCGGTGCGCGTGGAGCCGTGGGCCGCGGGGCCGACGGATGCGACGACGGGGACTGCGGAGGGGGACTCCCCCTCGGGCGTCGCGAGGGCTTCGCCCGGCTGGGGGATCGTCTCGGCGGCGGCGCGGGAGAGGAGGCGTGGCGCGGCGCCGTGACCGAGGACGTGATGCCCGACCTCGTGCGCGACGGTGAACCGCTGCCGCACGACCGCGTGGGTGCCGTTGACGAGGATCAGCCCACGTCGGGGTCGCGGCAGGTACGCCCCCGACACCGGTTGCGGCAGCCGGGTGACGACGACGTCGAGCCCCAGGTGGTCCTCGGCCATCCGCACGGCGCACGGCAGGGGATCCTCGGGATCCCAGCCCTGCTCGCGCCGCAGCGTCCGCGCGGCGTCGACGGCCACCTCGATCTGCGGGTCGGCACTCACGGATGAGGGCATGCCGAAACCGTATCGACGGCGGGGCACGGAACGCCTGGGCGTTCCGAGGACTCGACGGCTACCGCGACCGGCTGGACGCCACCGGCGCATGGCATCGGCGATTGACAGCGCCGCCGTGTGGATGCTACGTTCAAGCCAGTGGTCATGATGGTCCAACCGCCACAATACCGAACAACTTTCGCATTCTGGAAGGACCTCGGTGACCGGCGCGGCCGACGATCAGGACCTCGCTCACCGGCGTTGCGGTGGTGGCCCGTTGTTGGGTACCGCGGCGGTCCTGCGAGGACCACACCTCCCCGCAGCGGCGGGGGAACCGCGTCGGTCGTCGGCCGGACCGTCTCGATGCGACGGATCGGCCGACGAGCCGCGATGGTCGTTCTGTCAGATCCGTGGTGCGGCCCGCGACTGCCTTCCTGATGATGCAGCTCTGGGCCAAGACCGGTGCTGGCGGCGACTACCTGCCGTACATGCGACATCCCGAGGACATTCGGGCGGTAGGCCAGCGCCTGTGGGACGTCTCTCTCACCGGTCGCCAGCGTGCGTGGATCGCGGGCGAACTGGGCCTGAGCGTCGACGACGCTCGAGCGTGGAGTGGCTTCCTCGCCGCGGTGCATGACATCGGGAAGGTCACCTCGATCTTCCAGCAGCTGGCTCCCGACCTCGCGGGTCGACTTGCGCCGGACGCGCTCTTGCGCGAGGCGCACGACGCGCCACGGGTGCGGCACGACGCGCTCGGTGGAGCGATCCTGCGTCGGTGGGCGGCCGCGCACGGGCTCGATCGATCCGTCGCCTCACGTCTCGCCGCGGCGATCTCGGGCCACCACGGCGAGCTACGAAGCGAATCCGCGTTGGATGGCGCGCAGTGCGTCCTCGACGCGATGCCTGGCTGGGCCCCGCACCAGGACGCGATCCTCGATCAGCTCGCGCGGGTGAGCATCGAGGGGCTGCCGCACCCCACGCCGTCCGTCGAGGTGATCACGGCGCTGGCCGGATTCGTCTCGGTCGCCGACTGGATCGCCTCCGATGCCAGCAGGTTCCCGATCACGAGCGCCGCTCGTCCTGCGGCCGCTGACCTCGCCGTCCCGGCCGTCTCGACCGGTGCATGGAGCCGTCCTTCCGGTCCCGGCGGTGACGCGGACCGCGCGGACGGCGACACCTTCGCGGAGCTGTTCGGTGCCCCGGACGGCACGCCACGGCCACCGCGCGCGACGCAGCGCGCGGTGATCGACGCGCTCGCGGAGGGGGCGGCGGGCCGCCTCGTCCTCATCGAGGATCGGACCGGCTCGGGAAAGACCGAGGCGGCGCTCTGGGTCGTGCGGCGCGCCCTTCAGGATGGGGCGCGCGGAGTGTACGTCGGCTTGACCACC
>JBFWKS010000349.1:0-3993 GCA_050252545.1 Solirubrobacteraceae bacterium | reverse complement strand
GACTACGGGGTGCAGCTGCACGCGCGGGTCGAGGAGGCACGGCGGCGGCGTGGCCTGGCGGAGGACGATGCCGTCCGCGACGCCGCGACGCGGGGCGGACCACCGGTCCTGCTGGCCGCGACGGCGAGCCTCGCCGGATTCGCCGCGCTGCTCACGTCGCCGACGCCGCTGGTGCGCGGGTTCGCGATCGTCCTGATGCTCGGGGTGGCGATCGCCGTCCTCATGGCGCTGACCGTCGGGATGGCGCTCGGACCGGCGACCCGCGGCGTGAGCGCCCGCGGTGCCCACGCCGCGATCCAGGACTGGCGGGTGCGGGTCGGCCTGACCGTCGTCGTCGCCACGCTCGCCTGCGTCCCCCTGCTCACCCCGGCGTGGTGGCTGTCGCTGCTCGGCCTCGTCGCCGGCATCGCGTGGTGGTGCACCGCACGGGTGCTGCGCCGGCGGGCGGCGGGGGCCCGCGAGCGCCCCTCGACCCGGGGCCACCGGTCGGGGGATCGCGAGCGGTGGTGGTCCCGCCTCGGCCTCGGCGGCGTCGGGGTGGAGATCGGCCACGGCCCGGTGGTACGCCGCGTCGTCGCCGTCGCGCACCGGCGCGGAGGGATCGTGCTCCTGCTCGGCGGCGCGCTCGCGATCGGCGGCATGGTGATGGGCAACCGCGAGCCGGTCGAGACGAACCTGCAGCGCCTGGTTCCCGCCGACCTTCCGGCGCTGAAGGACCTGCAGACCGTCGAGGCGTCGACCGGCCTGTCGGGTGAGCTGCGGATCCTCGTCGAGGGGGCCGACGCCACCAGGGCGAAGTCGATCGCGTGGATGACCGGGCTCCGCGAGCGCGTGCTCGACGTCGGTGGGTACGACCCGCGTCGCGGCTGCTCCCACGCGACGATCTGCCCGCTGAGCAGCCCCGGCGACGTCCTGGAGGGCACGCCCGACGGCGACGAGGAGCTCGATGCGCTGATCGCGCAGCTGCCCGAGTACTTCCGCCACTCGGTGATCAGCGAGGACCGCCGCTCCGCGCTGCTGACCTTCGGCATGCGACTGGGACCGCTGCAGGAGCAGCGCGAGACCATCGACGCCGTGCGGGCCGCGGTCGGGACGCCGCCCGACGGGGTCAGGGCCACGGTGACCGGCCTGCCGGTGACGGTCGCCGACGCGAGCGTCGAGGTGTCCGACACCGGTCGTCGCGTGCTCACGCTGATCCTGTCGCTCGTCCTCGTCGGCGTGGCGCTGACCGCCCTGACCCGGTCGTGGCGACGGGGCCTCGTGCCGTTGATACCGGTCGCCTACGGCACCGGCTGGGCCGGCCTGCTGACGTGGGCGCTCGGCCTGCCGCTCAACCCGCTGTCGGTGATCCTCGGCGCGCTCGTCGTCGCGATCGGCACGGAGTTCAGCGTGCTGCTCGCCGAGCGCCACCGCCAGGAGATCGAGGCCGGTCACGGTGACGCGGTGGCGATCGCCAGGACCGCCGCGTCGACGGGGCGGGCCGTCGGCGCGTCCGCGGCGACCGCGATCGCCGGGTTCGCGATCCTCGCCGTCAGCGACATCCCGCTCCTGCGACAGTTCGGGCTCGTCACCGTCCTCGATCTCGTCGTGGCGCTCGTCGCCGTCGTCGTCGTCCTCCCGGCCCTCGCCGGGGTCGCCGGCCGCCGGCGCGCCCGCGTCGCGCGCCGACCGGCCGCCCCGTCCGCCACGTGACCCACCCCGTGCCCCGATGACCGCCACGCCACCAGACCCGCCCGACCACGATCCCGAGCCCGACGACGGCGACGACCCGCTGGGGTTCGCGCCGGACGACCGGGATCGCGATGGCGGGACCGCACCGGAGAAGGACGATCGTCCGAGCGGGTCGGGCCCGGCGGATCGCGACCCGGACGGGCCGGTCGCCGGTGCGGATGGCGCGGCTCCTCCCGACGACGTCGACGACCTGCTCGGGTTCGCGCCCGACGAGCGGGACCGGCACGGCGGCTCGACCCCGCCCGACGGTGAGGTCCCGGTGCCCGAGGGCGGGACGGCGGGCCGCCGGCGCGGGGGAGGCCCACGCCTGGGCACCGTGCGCAGCGGCGCGGGCGGTCGCTACATGGCGATCGCGGTCGTGCTGTTCCTCCTCGTCTCGACGGTCACGTTGCTCATGCGCAGCAACGACGACGGGCCCGGTAGCTTCGACGTGCGCCCCGGCGAGACGCTCCCCGCGTTCGCGGCGCCGCTGGCGACAGCACCGAAGCTCGATCACGACGACGTCAACATCGCCACGAGCGACGACCAGGGCTCGGCCGGCAAGGTCGCGGCCTGCTCGGTCGAGCACCCGTCGGTCGTGACGTCGTGCGACGCGACCCGCGATCGTCCGCTCGTCGTCATGACCTTCTCGGAGGGCATCGACGACTGCGTCAGGGCCGTCGACGAGCTCGATCGGCTCGCGCGTGCGTACCCCGCGGTCGGCACCCTCGCCGTCGCGATCGGCGGCGAGCACGGGGACACCGCCGACGTCGTCCGCAATCGCCGCTGGACGCTGCCGGTGGTGTACGACCGTGACACCGCGCTCACCGCGCGACTCGGCGCACCGGTCTGTCCGTACGCCCTCGTGACGCGGCCCGGAGGCGAGGTCGCAGAGCGGCTCGTGGGGCGCGACAACGTCGCCCGCGGCCTCGAGCGGGCGATGCGCGCGATCGCCGCCGGCGACGCGTCCGGACAGGGCACGCGATCGGTTCCGGCCCCGCCCGCGGCGGGAAGGTAGCCTGCCCCCGTGGCCGCCAAGAAGCGTCGCAAGAAGACCCGCAGCCAGCGGCAGGCCGACGCACGCAGACGACAGCCGTCGGCGGCGCCGGTGACCGTCGAGGCGCCGGCCGCGAAGAGCGCTGCGGCGGCCGATCGACCGAGCGGCACCAAGCCCGCGGGGAAGAGGCGTGGGAAGGACGACGCGAAGCGGCCCCGGTCGCGTCGCGCCCCCGTGCCGCCCAAGGGCCCGGTGACGCACAAGGCCTCGCTGTCGGAGGCACCGCCGCCGATCTGGCATCCCTTCCCCCTGACCGAGATCCTGATCCTCGTCGGGATGGTCGTCGCGATCGTCGGTCTGTTCACCCAGAGCATCTCGGCGCTGATCGGCGGCCTCCTCGTGCTCGGCGCCTCGTCGACCGAGCTGGCCGTGCGCGAGCACTTCGCCGGCTATCGCTCCCACAGCGCGATGATCGCCGGTCTCGGAGCGATGATCGTCGGCACGCTGCTGGCGCTGCTGCTGGGCGTACTCGACGTCGGCATCCCGGTCTGGACGGTCCTCATCGCCGCCGCCGCGGTGTTCGCGCTGCTGTTCAACTGGCTGCGCAACGTCTTCGTCCGCCGCACCGGCCTGACGTTCCGCGTCTGACGGAGCCCTGGTCCGACCGGGATGGCGGCGGCTCGACCCGTGCGGCGGGACGCCCCGCCGGACGGTCGGGCCGCGTTCAGCCGGTCTGGCAGCGACCGCCGAGCAGGTCGACCAGGGCGGTCCGCTGGCGCGGTGTCATCCTGCCGATCGGCTTGGTCTCGGGTACCGGCACGCGACGCAGGGTCCGCAGGGCACGCGCCTCGCCCCACCGGTGCTGGGCGACGAGCAGCTCTCCGACCGCCATCGACACGACCTCGGGCGGGCACGTCGCGACGACGTCGGCGGCGCAGCGGCTTCCGTCCTGCACCTCGCGCTTGAGGGCGGCCCGGGCGAGCCGCACGCGGTTGGCGCGGCGGAGCGCCGACTGGCGCTGCGCCGCGGTCCGGCTCAGGACGGCGTCGCCGTGAGGCACGGCATCGGTCGGGGCCGCGGCCATCTCCCCGCGCCCAGGGGCCATCTGCGCATGTTCCAGCACGAGCTGCTCGCTCCTCGTCGTCCGTCGGTGGCGATCCGGTGGGGCGCCCGGGCGCCCGGGCGCGCGGGCCGGAGGGGACGGTGCGCGTCGTGGTTGCCCAGCCGCGGCAGCGGCGTTCACCTGGTCGCAACCTAAGGCGATCGATCGCCGGCCGTCAACGCCG
>JBFWKS010000348.1:0-4017 GCA_050252545.1 Solirubrobacteraceae bacterium | reverse complement strand
GGGTCGTGTACGGCGCCGACGGCGGCGGGGAGCTACGCGGTGACGGGGACGGTGAACGAAGCCAACTGGCAGGGCTCGGCCACGGGCACGCTCGTCGTCGGCAAGGGGACGGCGACCGTGACGCTGGAGTATTTGGCGCAGACCTACGACGGGGCGGCGAAGAGCGCGACGGCGACGACGGTGCCGGCGGGATTGACGGTGGACTTCACCTACGATGGATCGGGGACGGCGCCGACGGCGGCGGGGAGCTACGCGGTGACGGGGACGGTGAACGAAGCGAACTGGCAGGGTTCGGCCACGGGCACGCATGTCGTCGGCAAGGGGACGGCGACGGTGACGCTGGGGGATTTGGCGCAGACCTACGACGGGACGGCGAAGAGCGCGACGGCGACGACGGTACCGGCGGGGTTGGCCGTGGACTTCACCTACGATGGCTCGGGGACGGCGCCGACGGCTGCGGGGAGCTACGCGGTGACGGGGACGGTGAACGAAGCGAACTGGCAGGGCTCGGCCGCCGGCACGCTCGTCGTCGGCAAGGGGACGGCTACGGTGACGCTGCTAGATTTGGCGCAGACCTACGACGGGGCGGCGAAGAACGCGACGGCGACGACGGTGCCGGCGGGGCTGGTCGTCGATCTCACCTACGACGGCTCGGGGACGGCGCCGACGGCGGCGGGGAGCTACGCGGTGACGGGGACGGTGAACGAAGCGAACTGGCAGGGAACCAACGTCGGTACGCTTGTCGTCGGCAAGGGCAACGCGACGGTGACGCTGGGAAGTTTGGCGCACACCTATGATGGGACGCCGAAGAGCGCGACGGCGACGACCGTGCCGGCGGGACTGGCCGTGGACTTCACCTACGACGGCTCGGCGACGGCGCCGACGGCGGTGGGCAGCTATGCCGTGACGGGCACGGTGAACGAGGCGAACTGGCAGGGTTCGGCCGCCGGCGCGCTGACGATCGACAAGTCCAGCCAGACCATCACGGATTTCCTGCCGGCGGACGGCGCGATTTTCGCGCGGGGCGCCGTCACGACGCTGACCGCGCAGGCGTCGAGCGGACTGGCGGTGGGCTTCACCAACCTGACGCCGGAGATCGCCGATCTGGCCGGCGCGGCGATCACCTTCACGAACTACGGCGTGGCGCGGGTCCAGGCCTTCCAGGCCGGCGACGCCAATTGGGCCGCGGCCGCGCCGGTGACCCGCGAATACCGCGTGGGCGCGATCCTGACGAACGTGGCGCCCGGCCGGGCGAACGTGGGCGGCGGCCTCGCCGTGACCATCCAGGGGCTGTGGATCGGCAACGGCGCCGACGTCGCGAGCGTGACGCTGGCCGGCGTGCCGGCGACGATCGTCACGCAGGGCTTCCACGCGGTGACGGTGCGGCCGGGCCTGGCGGCGGCGGCGGCCACGGGCGACGTGGTCGTGACGTCCGCGTCGGCCGGAACCCTGGTCCTGTCCAACGCGTTCGAATACCTGTGGCTGGACGCGCCGGTACAGCTCGATCCGGTGGACGTCACCGCCTCGAACCTGGTGGCGCGCTGGCTGACGGTGCCGGCGGCGGCCACGCACGTGCTGGAAGTGGGATTGGACACGAATTTCACCGCGAACCTGCCGGGCTACGAAGCCGTCGACGTGGCGTTCGCGCAGCAGTATCCGGTGGAAGGCCTGAGCGCGGGCACTTGGTACGCCCTGCGGATCTTCGCGCGGGACGCGAACGGCCTCGGCCGGCCGTCGCGCACGGTCTGGGTGCCGGCGGGGACGCAGACGCCCTACGAAACCCATCCGCCGCTGTCGGGCCCCGTCTCGCAAGGTGCGACGATGCAGCGCGCGCTCGCGAACATGTTCAACGGCACGGGCCTGGTCTATGCGGCCGAATCGAGCGATACGAACGTGGCGGGCGTGGCCATCGCTTCCGGCCAGCTGGTGCTGACGCCGCGGAATCCCGGCACGGCGACGATCACGGTGCGCGCGACGGATCCCGCCACGGGCTACGCGACGAGCTATTCGTTCGACGTCCAGGTGGTGGGCGCGCCCGTGCTGGCGAGCGCGGATTTCCTGCCGCGCGAAATCTGGAATCCCCGTTTCACGCAGGCGCTGCAGATCCGGAACGACGAGGGGGCGGACGCCATCGGCGTGCGCCTGCTCTTCTCGAACCTGATGCCGGGCATCTCCGTGGAAATCCGGACGGGCACGGCGGCCGACGGCCGGCCGATGATCGAAATGGAAACGCCGTTCGCGGCCGGCGCCACGCTGGACCTGAACGTCGTCTACCTGTGCGCGGGGGCCTACACGGTTGATCTCTATCCGCCCACGATCGAGCTGCAGTTCGTGCTGCCGGAATGGCGGCCGCCGCTGCCGGACGGCGGCGTGGAAATCCTGGGATTGCCGCTCTCGGGCGGGCGCTACGTGCTGGAATTCGAGAGCATCGTCGGCTTGCTCTACGCCATCGAGTACATGAACGATTTCCCGGCCGGGAGCTGGAACGAAGTGCCGTTGCGCCTGCGCGCCACGGCGAACCGGACGCAGTGGATCGATGCCGGTCCGCCGGCCACGCAGCCGCCGTCCGGGCTGCGGGTCTACCGGGTCAAGGAATTGGCGGAATAAGGGGAGCGCAGCGTGAAAAAGATCCTTCTGGTCCTGTGGGCGTGCGGGGCGGCGGTGTGCTCCGGGCAGTTGTATTTCGAGGCGGGACCGTGGGCCCGCGGCGGCATGGACGTGGAGGTGGCGGGCGGCTCTTCCGCCGCGGCCGAAGGCGTGCAGGCGGCCAGCCCCGGCTGGCGGGGCGGCACGGCCTGGGTGGCTCCGCTGCCGGCCGGCGACGACGGCACGGCGCAGGTCCTGCGGAACTTCGACGACGGCTACGTCGGCCCGTCCGGCTGGGCCTGGGCGAACGCGGCGGGCGTCAGCCAGTACTTCGGCTACGACGATCCCGCGCAATACAACGCGGTCGCGAACACCCTGACCTTCGCCAGCACCGTCGTCGCGACGGCCACGGAGCGGCGCACCGAAACGCGCGTGGCGTCGGGCGTCGCCGGCTGGTCGGGCGCGGCCGAACTCGACGGGGCCGGGGCGCTGGCGACGATCGGCTACGTCCTGACGGCGAACCGGCTGTTCGACGTCGGCGTGCAGTTCCAAGTGGGCTGGCTCGACGGCCTGGATGCCGGTTTCCGCGGCCAGACGGCCTGGACCCAGGAAGCGACGTGGACCACGTGGGAGTCGCGCATGGAGCGCGCGCAATCGGCGACCTTCGTCTTCGACACGCTGGGGAATCCCGCGTTCCCGGCGGCGCCCTACGCCATGACCGATCCGGCCGGCGTGGGGCCCCTGATTTCCGACCGGCCCATCGCCGTCGCGGACGGGGGCGAAACGACGACGACGAGCGACCGGATCGTCGGCCGGCGGCAGGCGCGGGCGCTGAGCCGCGTGGATCTGGAGACGGAAGCCGCGCTGCTGTCGTTTACGCTGGGACCGCGCCTGCGGATCCAGCCGACGGAACGGCTGGCGATCCTGATCCAGGGCGGCGCGACGGCCAATCTGCTGGACGCGGAACTGGCGCGGACGGAGACCTTCGCGTGGGAGGACGGCACGCCGATCCGGTCGTGGTCGGACAGCGCCGACGAGCAGAAATGGCTGTGGGGCGGGACCGTGTCCGTCGGCCTCCAATTCGGCTTGACTCCGCATGTGTATTTGCACGCCGCCGGCGGCTACGATTGGGTGGAGGATTGCGAGCTGGCCGTCGGTCCCGACCGCGTCCGCCTCGATCTGGACGGCTATCGCGCCGAGCTCGCCTTGGGCTGGCGTTTCGGCGGCCGCTGATTCCGCGGCGGCGCCCGCGTCGTTTCGCGCGCTTTCCCGTTGAGGCCGGCGGGCGGGGCGGGTAGTGTGGTCCTTCCGATCGAACGGAAAGGCGACGACGCATGGCCATCAAAGAATTTTTGAAAAAGAACCTCCTCCTGGTGGTCGGGGCGATGGGCACCCAGATCCAGGGGCGCAATCCCGGCGCGATGGCCTGGG
>JBFWKS010000347.1:0-4017 GCA_050252545.1 Solirubrobacteraceae bacterium | reverse complement strand
GTGGGCCGAGACCCTCGTCCAGATCCTGCCGACCGGCCAGGGCATGCGGATGATGGTCGACGGCGCCCTGAGCACCGACGTGTTCGGCGACGTCGGCATCGCCCTCGCGCTGTTCGTCGCGTGGGCCGCGGCCGGCCTGGGCCTCCTGGGCTGGATCCTGCAGCGCCGCGGCGCCTGACCCCCCGTCCGCCCGCGCGACCGCGGATACCGGTCGCGCTGGCCCCGCCGCCCATGGCGGCCGCCGCGCAGGGCGACCGCCGCCGGGCCCGCGCCACCCAGAGCTCTCCGGCCCCGGTCCACGGGGCCGACCCCACGCGCCCCCGGCCATTGTTCGCGGGGGCCCGCAGGCGGCGACACCGGGGCGCATCGTGGCGATGAGCGCCACGATTCGAGGTCGGTGTTGCCCGTTGAACAACAACAGATGCGAATTGCGCGACTACGGTGGGCAAAAGCGAGTAACGTGTCCTCTGGCGCTGGGTCCCGCGCACGTGAACGGCCTTCGGCCGTCCTCTGCCGTGGACCACGGCTCCGGTGCGCGCCCACGGCGCCCGCCGCTCCCACGGGGCGGCACGCCGACGACGTGCGCCTCGTCACCCGCCTTCCCGAAGATCCGAACCAAGGGAGCACCCGTGAGCACACCCGCACTGAACGTCCACCTCCACGCCGACGATCTGGAGATCCGTCTCCCGCAGGCCGAGGCTCTCGCGTCCGCCCTCGACCAGGACCAGGAGTGGTGCGAGGTCGTCCACGACGACGGGACGGTCGAGCGGCTGCGCTTCCACGACTACGACCGGATCTTCACCGTGCCCGGCCTGTACGAGCGACTGTTCTACACCGAGCTGGAGTGCTCGTCGCCGACGGTCGTCCGCGGCCTGCTCGAGGACGCGCTGCGCGACGACGGTGCCGAGCCGGCGGATCTGCGCGTGCTCGACCTCGGCGCCGGCAACGGCATGGTCGCCGAGGAGCTGCGCGCGATGGGTGCCGACGCGATCGTCGGCGCGGACATCCTCCACGAGGCGAAGATGGCCGCCGAGCGGGACCGCCCGGAGGTGTACGACGGCTACCAGGTGTGCGACCTGACCGCGCCCGATCCGGTGGCCGACGAGGCCCTGCGGAACTTCGCCCCCACGTGCCTGACGACGGTCGCCGCGCTCGGATTCGGCGACATCCCGCCGCGCGCGTTCGCGACCGCGTTCGACTACCTCGCCGACGACTCCTGGATCGCGATGACGATCAAGGACGACTTCATCAGCGACGACGACCCGTCCGGGTTCAGCCGCCTGATCAAGCGCATGAACGACGAGGGCGCGCTCGAGGTCAGCATCGACCACCTCTACCAGCACCGCCTCGCCGTCAGCGGCGAGCCGCTGCACTACCACGCCTACGTCGCCCGCAAGCGCGGCGAGATCGCCCCGGCGTGGCTCCGCGACGTCGAGGCAGCCGCCTGATCCACACCCGACAGCGGGTCGGCTGACCGTCGTGGGACGACGGTGAAGCGACCCGCTGTGGCCGGGCGGGGTGGCGGGGGCCGCCGACCAGCGGGGGCCGACCGGCCGCGCTCGACAGCGGGTCGGCCGACCGTCGTGGGACGACGGTGAACGCCCGCCGTCCGACCGGCCACTCGCCGTGCCCCTGCGCTCCGGGGAGCGGGTCGCCCCTCCCCTACGCCCCCGCGATCCAGCGCGCCAGGTCGCGCGTCTCGTGGACCGGAGCCCACCCGGCCGACCCGCACCGGTAGTCGTGGGCGGGGCCGTGGGTGGCGAGCCGGTCGATGGCTGCGACGAGCCGGTCGGCGTCCTCGGTGCACGAGCCGACGCCGAAGCTCGCCCGCAGCGCCCCGCCGTCCAGCCCGAACCGCGCGAGCAGCGGGTGGGCGCAGAACCGTCCGTCGCGGACGCCGATCCCGTGCTCGGCCGACAGGTACGCGCCGACGTGGCCGGGGGCGTAGCCCTCGACGGTGAACGCGACGACGCCGATCGCCTCGGGCAGGTCGCTCCAGATCCGTAGGCGGCGGACGCCCGGGATCGCGTCCAGCCCCGCCTCGACGCGTCGGCTCAACGCCTCCTCGTGCTCCGCGCGGCGGTCGCTGCCGGTGACCGGATCCTCCAGGCGCGCCAGCGCCTCCAGCGACGCGGCGAGCGCGACGGCGCCGGCGAGGTTGGGCGTGCCCGCCTCGTGACGGCGTGGGCCGGTCGCCCAGTCGGTGCCGTCGGTGCGCACGTCGAGGACCGCCCCGCCACCGGCGAGGTAGGGCGTGGCGACGTCCAGCCAATCCGCACGACCGACCAGGGCTCCGGCGCCGTAGGGGGCGTAGAGCTTGTGGCCGGAGAGCACGAGGTAGTCGGCGTCGAGCGCCGCCAGGTCGATCCGGCGGTGGGGCGCGAGCTGGGCGGCGTCGACGAGCACCCGGGTGCCGCGGGCGTGCGCGAGGGCGACGATCCGTCGCAGTGGCAGCAGCTCTCCGGTGACGTTGGATGCCCCGGTGATCGCCAGCAGCGCCGTCGGCCGGGCGGCGAGGGCGTCGTCCAGGCGGGACAGCGTCTCCTCGACCGTCGGCGCGTGCTCGACCCAGCGGTGCCCGGCCACCCGCCACGGAAGCGCGTTGGCGTGGTGCTCGACGTCGAGCGTGACGACGTCGCCGGTGTCGGCCGGGAGCGCGCGGGCCAGGAGGTTGGTGGCGTCGGTGATGTTGCGGACGATGACGACGTGGTCGTCGGCCCGCGCGCCGACGGCGCGGCCGATCGCGGCACGGGCGGACTCGTAGAGCGCGCTGGCGGCCTGCGACGGCAGCCCGGCGCCGCGGTGCACGCTGCCGGCGATCGGCAGGACCTCCGCGACGCGGTTGGCGACGGAGCGCAGCGCCGGGGCGGTGGCGGCGTAGTCGAGATTCACGTAGCGGACCGACTCGCCGCTCAACAGCGGCACGTGGAGATCGGCACCCAGGACGTCCAGCAGCGGACGGCGGGCGGTGTCGACGGTCGACTCGGCGGCGATGGTGGTGCTCATTGGGGTCCTCTGGTCCGGGACCCGCAATGCAGGTCCGCGCTTGCTTCGCAGGGCACGACGGCCCTGCGGGGCCTGGTCTTCACCCGGGGCACCCCACCGCGGTCGGAGGGTTGCCGGCCAGCGAGCCGGGGACTTGGCGCTGGCGCTCTTGACCTGCGCGGCACTGTAGCAGCGCCACGGCCCTAAATGCAAAATCCCCATCCGATTTCAGGATCTTTGCCAAGAGATGCGGGCCCGGCACTCCCGCACGCCGCGCAACCGGCACGCCGCGCAACCCGCACGACGACCTACCCACACGGCGCGGGGCCCGCACGCCACGCCTCCGGCCCGGCCCCCCGCAGGGCCCGCCCGCCGCCCTCCGCGCGTCGGCCGCCCACAACCCTCCCGGCGCCCGCCGGTCGCCCACAGCCCTCCTGCCGCTCCACCGCCCGCCCGGCGGTCCGCGGCGGCTCAGGCCGAGAGCGCCTCGCGACCGTGCGGCTCCTCCCAGTCGATGACCGGACCGGCAGGGACGACGAGCGTCGGGTTGATGCTCGCGTGGGTCGCGTAGTAGTGACGCTTGATGTGGTCGTGGCTCACGGTCGCCGCGATCCCGGGCTGCTGGTACAGGTCGCGCGTGTAAGCCCAGAGGTTGGGGTAGTCCTGGATCCGCCGGACGTTGCACTTGAAGTGCCCGACGTAGACGGGGTCGAAGCGCACGAGCGTGACGAACAGCCGCCAGTCGGCCTCGGTGATCGGGTCCCCGGTGAGGTAGCGGCGGTCGGACAGGCGCTCCTCCAGCCGGTCGAGGCTCGCGAAGAGCTTTGCAACCGCCTCGTCGTAGGCGGCCTGGGTCGTTGCGAATCCCGACGCGTACACGCCGTTGTTCACCGTCCCGTAGATCCACTCGTTGAGCTCGTCGATCTCGGCCCGCAGCGGCTCCGGGTACAGGTCCACCGCGGGGCGCTTCGCGAACGCGTCGAACTCGGCGCCCAGCATGCGGATGATCTCCGAGGACTCGTTGTTGACGAT
>JBFWKS010000346.1:0-4056 GCA_050252545.1 Solirubrobacteraceae bacterium | reverse complement strand
GGCGGCCGGCCTCCCCGCCCCGGCCGGCATCGTCGCGCTGTCGCCGTGGGCCGACTTCGACTCCACCGCGCGCCTCGGCGATCCGGCCGCCGCCACCGAGCCGTACCTCGCACCACAGATCCTCGAGCGCGTCATCGATCGGCACGCGCGTCGCTTCGGCAGGCCCCATCCGTCGCACTGCCCGATGACGGCCGACCTCCGGGGCCTCCCCCCCACGCTGATCCAGGCCAGTTCGATCGAGGTCCTCCGGCGCGACGCCGAGGGCCTCGCGCACCGACTCGCGGCAGCCGGCGTCCGCACCAGGCTCCAGCTCTGGGCCGACCAGGTCCACGTCTTCCAGATCGCCACCGGGCTGGTCCCGGAGGCCACGGCCGCGATCGATGAGATCGGCCGGTTCGCCCTCGAGGTGACGGGTGCCGGCCCGTCACGGTGACCCGCCCACCGGACGAACGCCCGAGGACGGATCGTGCATCAGGTTGCGCCAGCCTTCCTCGGCGAGCCGCGTCGACGGTCTCCCCCATCAGCGCGGCGCGGAGCCGGCCCGCAGCCGCTCCGCCAGCGTGGGCACGTCGTCGAGCTCGCCGGTGGCGACCGCGATGACGAGGTCGTACGCCTCGTCGTTGGTCAGCGTCAGCCGCCGACCGTTGACCCCGAGGAACGCGATCGTCGCCGCCAGCGCAAGACGCTTGTTGCCGTCGACCAGCGCGTGATTGCGCGCGAGCGAGTGCAGCAGCGCAGCGGCCTTCTCCTCGAGCGTCGCGTACGCGTCGGTACCGAACGCCGTCGCCTGAGGACGAGCGAGCGCCGACTCCAGCAGCCCATGGTCCCGGACGACGACCTGGCCCTCGATGGCCCGCTCGGCGACGCGCAGGAGCTCGGGCAGGCGGAGGTAGATCACCGCCCGAGGCGCTCGAGCGCCTCGGCGTAGCGCGGAAGCTCCGCGTCCAGCACCTCGTCGAGCAGCTCCTCGCGGCTGGTGGACTCCACGTAGAAGCGGATCGCCTGCCGGGCGACCTCCTGCATCGAGCGCGACTCCCGCTCCGCGCGACGACGCAGCGCCTCGGTCTCCTCGTCGCTCAGTCGCAGGGTCATGGCCATGCTCCGACGATACCACGTGCGGTATCACCGGCCTCGACGAATCAGCGCTCGCGCCCGCCCGCCCCAATGAACGACGCGACGACGAACCGAGCCACGGCGCCGACCGACGCGCGGCGCGCCCACTGGATCCCCATGCCTAGCTTGAGGATCCAATCTTTCGCGTGTAGGATCCGAACTCATCCAGCGCGCCCGAGGAGGCACACATGGCGACCGTCCAGTCGGTCACGGGACCGATCGGTCCCGACGAGCTCGGCATCACGCTCCCCCACGAGCACGTCTTCATCAACATGTCGCCGACCGAGCCGCGCGACGGCTACATGACGATCTGGGAGGAGCGCAAGGCCGACATCGAGGCGTTCCGCGACGCCGGCGGCCGGACGCTGCTGGATGTCACCAACGGCGAGCTCAGCCGGTACGCCGCGCCGGTGTACTTCTCCAAGGACCCCGCCGAGCAGCTACAGAACGCGATCACCGGATCGCGGTCGGTGGTCAACGTCCGGGCGACGAAGGCCATGGCGGAGGAGACCGGCGTCAACGTCGTGCTCGGGACGGGCCACTACTTCCACGAGTACTGCGACGTGGACTGGTTCGACCGCAACTCGACCGACGCGATCGCGGAGTTCCTCGTCGCCGACCTGGAGGACGAGATCCCGGGCACCGGGGTGCGGGCCGGGTTCATCGGCGAGGTCGCGTCCGACCTGCCCTACATCACCGCCCTCGAGGAGCGCTCGTTCCGTGCATCGGGCCGCGCCGCCGCCCGGACCGGCGTCATGGTCACCACGCACGCCCCGACGTTCCCCACCGCCGAGACGCAGATCGACATCCTGACCCAGGAGGGCGTCGCGCCGGAGCGGATCATCATCGGGCACACCGACACGGTGAAGAGCCTCGACTACTCGATCGACCTGCTGAAGCGCGGCGTCTACATCGAGTACGACTGCATGATGGCCGTGAAGGCGGGCGGCGTCGTCGCCGAGCACGAGCTGCAGCGCCGGGTCGACTACCTCTCGGCGCTCGTGGAGCGGGGATACGGGGAGCGGATCCTGCTGTCGCAGGACGTGAGTCAGCGCTCGCACCAGGCGGCGCTCGGCGGACCGGGACTGACGTTCCTGTTCGAGGAGTTCGCGGACGCGGCGGTCGCCGCCGGCGTGGACCGCGCCACGCTCGAGATGATCTGGACCGACAATCCACGCCGCGTCCTGTTCGGCGCCTGACCCCGACACCGAGAGCCCGCATGCCCACCAACCGTCGTGCCATCGATGCCCCCGACGCCCCCGCGGCGATCGGCCCCTACGTCCACGCCGTCGCCGCCGGCGGGCTCCTCTTCTGCTCCGGACAGGTGCCGCTCGACCCCGAGAGCGGCGAGATCGTCGGCACCACCCCCGCCGAGCAGGCCGAGCAGGCCCTGCGCAACCTGCAGGCCGTGATCGAGGCGGGGGGCGCCACGATGGCCGACGTCGTGCGCGCAACCGTGTACCTGACCGACATGGGCGCGTTCGCCGAGGTCAACGAGGTGTACGCGCGGTTCTTCGCGCAGGACCCGCCCGCGCGGGCCGCCATCGGCGTCTCTGCCCTGCCCAAGGGGGCGCAGGTCGAGGTCGACGCCATCGTCGCGATCCCCGGGTGATCCGCCGACGACGCCCGGCCCGGGCCGACGGTGGCGCACGCCCCGCGCGTAAGGACCACCGATGACCCAGGCCACCACCCCCGATCGCCCCGTGCTCCTGGCCACCGTCGTCCCCGGCGGCGGAACGTGGTCCGGCGTCGTGCGCCGCGGCCTCGCGGTGCGCCTGACCGACCTGGACGGCGACGCCAACGTCGCCCTCACCGCGCTGCGGGCGTCGGATCCGAGCGAGCGCTACTGCATGGGCGACACGCTCAAGCCGCAGTTCGTGTCGCGGCTCACCGCGGGACACGCGCTCTACGGCGACATGGGGCGGATCCTGCTCTCGATCGTCGCCGACGACGTCGGCGGGCACGACCCCTTCGGCGGGCTCGGCGACGACCGGCTCCTGCGCGCCCGCCACGGCGTCAGCCGCTACCAGGAGGAGCGCAACGACGTCCGCCGCAGCGGACGGGCCGCCCTGGAGACCGAGCTGGCCAAGCACGGCCTCGGCCGCGCCGACCTCGGCGACGTCCTGAACTGCTTCAGCGTCGTCGACGTGCGCGAGGACGGCACGACGACCCTACGCGCCGACCACTCTCGCGCCGGGGCCTCGGTGACGCTGCGCGCCGAGCTCGACATCCTCGTCGCCCTGCACTGCGGACCCCACCCCCACCGGCCGGCGGGCCTGCCGTGGGCCGCCGGACCGGTCCGGCTGGAGGTCCTGCCCGTCCCGCCACCGGGACCACAGGACCCGGTGCGGACCC
Source organism: Solirubrobacteraceae bacterium (assembly GCA_050252545.1). Taxonomy (GTDB): domain Bacteria; phylum Actinomycetota; class Thermoleophilia; order Solirubrobacterales; family Solirubrobacteraceae; genus Patulibacter. Next base: position 588 of record JBFWKS010000346.1, on the reverse strand, counting down.
TGCGCGCCGAGAACGCCCGGGGGCTCGCCGCCAGCGAGCTCGCCGCCGCCCTGACCGCCTGAGCCCGGAGACAAGCCCGATGCCCGATTCCCCTGCCCCGGCGCCCGGCTCCCGCGTGCGCGAGAGCCCCCTCGTCGCCGCCGACGCCCGTCACGACGAGACCGTGCCCGCCGGGGACGGCCGCCTGGTGCGGCTGGAGACCGGCGAGCATCTGCGGATCGTCGACCTGGAGGGCAACCAGGCCGCCGACACGCTCCTCTACGCCGCCGACGACGTCGGATCGCGCTACTGCGCCGCGGCGACGATCCGGGTCCAGGGCAACGTGTACCTGCGCGCCGGATCGACGCTCGTGGACGGCGAGGGGGTGGCGCTGGCGACGATCACCGCCGACACCTGCGGCCGGCACGACACCCTCGGCGGTGCCTGCTCCCAGGAGTCCAACGTCGTGCGGTACGGCGAGCACACCCGGCACATGCACGCCTGCCGCAACACGTTCCTGCGGGTCGCCCTGGACCACGGCGAGGCGCTGACCAAGCGAGACCTCGCGGCGAACATCAACTTCTTCTTTAATGTTCCGGTGACCCCCGA
>JBFWKS010000345.1:0-4073 GCA_050252545.1 Solirubrobacteraceae bacterium | reverse complement strand
TTTACTACACGCCCGTGGATCTCGCTCGTAAGCGCGAGCGGGTGGGGGCCGCCGCGGCTCGACGCCAGGCGGCCGCCGCCGACGTCGCCGAGCGCGTCGGCGTCGCCCAGGTCGAGATCTCGGATGATCGGATCCGCGGGATCCTCACCGAGCTACTCGAACCCGTTATTGAGGCTGTCGACGACTTCGAGAAGCGGCTGACCGCCCTCGAAGGCGTCGGAGCGGCCGCGGACGGCGCTCAGGCGGCCGATAAGTCGACTCCGGAGGGGAATACTCCCGAGGGGTCGGATACGGCCGCGAGCGGGGCGTCTAGCACCGCTCCGGCGAAGCCCGCAACCACCAAGAAGGCGGTGAAGAAATGAGTGAGCAGGCAGTGAAGCTCCAGCGCGTCGTCGCGGACTTCGATCTCGCTGACGGCGAGCAGGCGGTCGCTAACGTCGCGTTCGTTGACGAGGACGGCGCTCCGGTCGGCCTCGACGGCGGCTCGGTCGCGTCGGTTAACGGTAAGACTGGCGCGGTCGTTCTCGCCGCGGTCGACTTCCCCGAGATCGAGGATGCCGCGACCGCCGCGAGCGACGCGCAGGACGATATCGACGCCCATACGGGGAACGCTGGTATCCACGTCCCGGCGGCTCCGACCGAGGGGACGTTCGTCCTCACCGCGACCGACGGCGTTATCGCCTGGGTCGCTTCGGAGTAACCGAACAACACGAATATGAGAGGGGCTGGCCTACGGGCTGGCCCCTCTCGTCGTCTCTGAGAGGAGGTGGGCGCGATGGCGCTCATTCCAGGTGTGCCGGTTGACCCGGTAAAGGATCGGATACTCCCGGCCCAGCCGGTATTCGATGAAAAGTTCTGGGTGTCCGTCGCCGAGGGCGCGATCCGCGACTATTGCGGGTGGCATGTCGCGCCGATCCGTGAGGAGACGTTCGCGGTCGACGGTCGCGGCGGGCGGAGGATCCTCCTCCCGACGATGCGCCTCCGGCAGGTCGTCTCCGTTCTCGCGGAGGGGCGGGAGATCTCGTCCCGAGTCCAGGCGTCGGAGTCCGGCGTCCTCGAACTCGCAGAGGGGTTCCCGTGCGGACTCTCCTCCGTCGTCGTTCTCGCGTCGCACGGATATCACCCGGACGAGGTTCCGGCGATCCAGGGCGTGATCGCTTCGGCGGCGTCGAGGTTCGCGGACTCGCTCGGGAATATCGTCCAGTCGCAGACCGCGGGCGGCTCGACGGTTACATTCTTCTCCGGGTCGGAGTCGCTCCTCTCGTCCGAGAAGGCGAAGCTTGACCCGTACCGGATCCGGGGGCGAGCATGACTCCGATCTGGCCTACAGCACCCCGCCTATGGCCCGCCGCGCAACGCTTCGGCGAGGACGGAGTCCCGGCGGGCGAGACAGTGACGGTTCAACGGCGGCCGCGGGTAACCCGGCCGGGGAGCACCGTCCCGACGCTCGGATCCTGGGATGACGCGACGGAGTTCACGGTCGACGGCGTCGGCCTCGACCGGATGACCTCCAGCGACCTCGTCGGGGATACCGGCCAGCCGGTGATCCAGAACGCGACGATCTTCGGGCCGACGGAGGCCGATATCGCGAAGGGCGACCGGATCGTATTCGCGTCCGGCGTCGTCGTCGAGGTCGACGGGATCCCGAACCGGCAACCGAACATGATTAACGGCTGGAAGCCCCCGATGACCGTTACGGTAAGGGTGACGCATGGCTAGGGGCGATGGCGAGGTCGAGTTCAACGACGGGGAGATCCAGCGGATCCTAAACTCCCCCGCGATGCGGGCAGAAGTCCAGCGGGCGTGCAACCTAATCATGGCCCGGGCGAGGGTGATCGCACCCGTCCGCTCGGGGACGTACATAAACAGTTTCAGGGTCGAGCTTAAGCCTTGGCGGAAGCTCCGTATCGTCGGGTTCGTCGTTAACGATGATCCGAAGTCGGGAGCGATTGAGGCGATCCACGGCGTACTGACTAAGGCGAGGAGGGCGCGGGGATGACCTATCGAGAACTTGTGAAGCCGGACGCCGCGCTCTATCTACGGAAGCAGGCGATCCTCCGGTTCCCGAACTGGGATATCTCTGACGCGATCCCCGATGGCGAGATTATCCTCCTCCGCGAGAAGCCCCTCGTCACGATCTACTCGCAGGACTCGTACCGGAACGCCGAGTGGACTTGGTCGGAGGTATTCGGCTACCGGATATTTGCCGGGAGCCGGGCGAACCCGGACGAGGCGCGAGTCGTCGGGGCGGCCGTCGAGGCTTGGCTCTGGACGGCGGCTCGATACGACCGGGCATCCCCGGTCGCCGCAGTAACGGACTCGAACGGCCCGAACCTCGTGGCCGACGAGCACGAGACGGCGGTGCTATACGGCACCGTTGAAATGGTAATCGCCGGGGTATTCGCCCCGGCCCAGACCGGCTGATGCCGGAGAAAAGGAGACGTTGAAAATGAGCGACGAGTTCGGAAACGACGTTGAACTGGTAGGCATCCCGGTATCGGGAGCTATCGCACTCGCCCCCTACGGGACGGAAGGCCCGAGCCGAGAGGCAGGCGCAAACGAGGGGTACGTTCTCCCCGGAGCGTTCCGCCGTATCGGCCTGGTCACCCAGGACGGCGGCCCCGAGTTTACCGAGGAGCGCGACGGCGATCCGATCCAGTTCTGGCAGGACGGGTACTCGATCCCGACCGGCCTCGCGAACTGCACGATCACGTTCACCGCGGCCGAGACTAACCCTCTCGTGCAGGAGCTTCACGCGGGCAAGGAACCCGACGAGTACGGCTATGTCGAGATCAACGCGGGCGGCCACGCGAAGCGTTACGTCATGTGGCTTGAGGAGATCTTCCGTAACGGGATGATCCGTCGCCGGATCGCGTACCTCGTAACGGTCGACTCGTTCCAGCAGGTCAAGTCGGAGCGCGGCACCGTAATGGGGTACAACATCACGCTCCGTATCGGCGTCCACGCGAAGCTGAACAACAACCACTACGGCCAGTGGGTTCTTAACCCGGGCGCGGATCCCGCGCCGACGCTCTCGGCCGTCGCTCCGACGTCGGGCATGGTCGATACTGACCTGACCCTGACCGGAACGAACCTGACCGGGATCTCGGGCGTCCGCTTCGGCGACGTCCTGACGACCGATTTCGTGGTGAACTCCGCGACGTCGGTAACGGTCGACGTTCCGCTCGCGCTGGAGCCGGGCGAGTATCCGATCCGCGTCGTCCGCGGGGCGACCGTATCGGCCTCCGTCGACTTCACGGTTACGGAGTAGTCCAGACCGCTCGCCGCCGCCGTTCGTTAGGGTGTCGACGGCGGCGAGCACCCCATCTACCCACACCCTAACGACCCGAAATAATCACCCTAACGAGAGGAGCCGTCATGGCTACTACTGAACGCAAGACTACGCCGACCCCGAAGCGGGCACCGGCACGAAAGTCGAACCCGGATCGGCCGAAGCGCCCCGAGTTCGTCGTTATCGAGGACAACCTCCATTACTCGCCCGACGGCGTCCGCGAGATCCTCGTCTCGGTCGACCCGATCTGGGAGAAGGTCGAGCCGGTGATCTCCGGCTCCGGCGACGAAGCCTCGCAGGGCGACGTGTTTAAGGCCGTCCTGGGGATCCTCTACGGCGAGGACGGCGCGGCGGAGAAGATCCGCGGCCTCAAGACGTCGCAGTTCTTCACGCTCGCCTATCGCTGGATGGACGAGTTATCCGAGCGTATGGGGATCGAGTCCCCGGGGGAATGATCGCGCTCGCCGCGCTAGTCGGGAGGCACCGGGCCGCGTTCGAGTTTGATTTACTCGACCGGCTCGGCCTCACGGTTGCGGGGGTTCGCGCTCTCCCCTGTTCGCTCGCGCGGGCGTACTTTCACGGTTTAATGATCGACCCGAGGACACACGTCTACGCCGCTCTCACGCGGCAGTCGTTCGTCGGGTCGCAGGCGGATCTCGCTATCGTCCTCCTCGCGCAAGCGGTGTTGAACATCGGGCGGAAGCCCGGCGAGAAGCCTACGAAGCTCCCCGGCCCATTCATGGGCGCGGATCAGGGCAAGAAGGCGCGGCAACAGCATGTG
>JBFWKS010000344.1:0-4121 GCA_050252545.1 Solirubrobacteraceae bacterium | reverse complement strand
GACCGGTCCGCCCTGGTACTCGGTCTCCATCGGCTTGCCGGAGTCCGGGTAGCCGACCCACCCGGCGACGGTCAGCCGCTTGCTGAACCCGACGAACCAGGCATCGGCGTTGTACTCCGACGTGCCCGTCTTGCCGGCGGCGAAGCCGCCGTAGTCGGCGCGCTTGCCGGTGCCGGTAGACACGACGGTGCGCATGGCGTTCGTCGTGATGTCGGCGACCTCCGGCGAGACCACGCGGACGCGGCGCACCTTGTTGCGACCGAGCGTCTTGTCGCCGTCCTCGACGCGCAGGATCCCGACCGGCCCACCGTTGGGCGCACCGAGCGAGCCGTTGATCCGGAGGCCGCGGGTCGCGAACGTCTCGTACGCGTGGGCCATGTCGAGCGGCGTGACGCCCTGGCGGGGCGCGCCGAGCACGAGCGCTGCGTTGTGCGACACGGGCGAGCGGATCCCCATCCGGCGGATCAGCGTCGCGATCTTCTTCACGCCGGTGTCGATGCCGACCTGGGCGAAGACGGTGTTGTCGGACCACGTCAGCGCCCGGCCGAGCGTCGTGGTGCCAGAGTAGGCGTTGTGGTCGTTGGTGACGGTGAACGTCTCGGTACGACCGCCTTCGTCCTTGACGCGGAAGGTCCGCTTCTTCGACGCGTAGGCCTGATTGATCGACGTGCCCTGCCGCAGCGCCTGGGCGAGGACGAACGGCTTGAACGCCGATCCGGGCTGACGCGCGCTCTGCGTCGCCAGGTTGAACGGCTTGGTCCGGTAGTTCGAGCCGCCGACCATCGCCCGGACCTCACCGGTGCGGTTGTCGATCGCGACGAGGGATGCCTGGGGCCCGTCGGCCCGGCCGAGGTACGTGCCGACGGCCTTCTCGGCGGCGTTCTGGATCGACTGGTCGAGCGTCGTCTTGACGGTCAGCCCGCCTTCGTAGGTGCGCCGCGCACCGTAGCGCTCGACGAGCTGCGCGCTGACCCACGACGCGAAGTACGGGTTGCGGACGTTGAGGCCGGGCGGCTCGATCTCGTCTGTCGTCGGCAGCGGCTCCGCGATCGCCGTGTCGTACTCGTCCTGCTTGATCCGCCCCTGCTGGAGCATCTTCCGGAGCACGATGTCGCGGCGGTTCAGGGCAGCCTCGGGGTGCTGGGCGGGATCGAACCCGGACGGCGACGCGATGATCGCCGCCAGCAACGCCGACTCGGAGATCGTGAGGCTCTTCGCGCACGGGTTGCGCGGAGGCGCGCAGCCCTCGTGGTCCGGGGACCTGCCGAAGTACGTCTTGGCCGCGGACTCGACCCCGTAGGCGCCGTTGCCGAAGTAGACCCGGTTGAGGTACGAGGTGAGGATCTTGCGCTTGCTCCACTGCTTGGACATGTGGAACGCGAGCCCGATCTCGCGCAGCTTCTGGAGGACCGTGCGTTCGTCCTCCTTCTCGAGGGCGAGCTTGACGAGCTGCTGCGGGATGGTCGATCCGCCCTGCGCCGAGTGACCCTGGATGACGTCCTGGACGAAGGCACGCGCGATGCCGCGCAGGTCGACCCCGTGGTCGTTGTCCCAGAACCGCTCGTCCTCCATCGCGACGACCGCGTCCATCATGCGCGGCGAGATCTGGTTCCAGTCGACGACCGTGCGGACGGTCTGACTCGTCAGCAGGCCCATCCGCCGGCCGCTGCGATCGAGGAGCTCGGTGTTCTGCGCCGACTGGAACTCCTTGGCGGTCTCCAGGTCGGGCAGGTCGCGCGAGACGGCCATCATCATCCCGAAGATCGCCGACACGGCCGCCAGCGCCCCGATCGGGAGGAGCAGGCCGAGGAGGCGCAGCCACCGGAACCTCAGCCGCGGCTTGTCGCCGGGCCCGGGACCATCCGGTCGGCGTCCACGCCGACCCCTCCCGTCACCACCGCGTCGTCCGCCACCTCGGCGACCACCACCGGCCGATGCGCCCTGCTCGGGTCGACCGGCGGCGGCGTCGGCCCCGCGCGGGGGACGACCGCCGGTGACGGTGGGAGCGCCGCGGCCGCTGCTGCTGCTGCGGCGTCGTCGTCGCTCGCCTTGCGGCGGGTCCTGCGACCTACCGTCGCCGGGAGACCTCGTTGCGCGCTGCCGGCGGACGGGGGGTGCATCGACCTCCGGCGCCGGCGATGCGGCGGAACGGAAGCCTGCGGGAACGGGGGGGACGCCGGCCTGAGCGACAGGTGCCGGGTTCCGGCTGGTGCTTCCGGGACGGCCGCTGCTCGCGGGGGGAGGCGCGTGGTCCGCGGAGTGGGCGGGACCCGGCGGCGGCGAACCGCCCGGCGTGCCCGGGGCCCGACGCGGCGCCACGCCCGGCGGCAGGGGCGGTACGGCCCCGGACGTGGTGGCGTCGAGGCGTGGGCCGACGGTGCGCGGCCGGCCGGGGTGTCCGGTGGAGTCGGTCATGGGCGGAATCGACGGGGGCGGGCGGGCAGGCGGCAACGCGTCCCGGCCCCGGTCACGGCGAGTGACCCGGGTAATTTACCATCGCGGCGATGCCTGCCCCCAAGTCCGCGGCCACCGATCCCCAGTCCGCGGCCGAGTACCTCGCACGCAACGCCGCCGCGGTCCAGCCGGCCGGTGCGCTGGCGGAGCGCCTCGCCGCGGCCCGCCGCGAGGGGCGACCGCTGCGGGTCAAGCTCGGGATCGACCCGACCGCTCCGGACATCCATCTGGGCCACGTCGTCGTCCTCCAGAAGCTGCGGGAATTTCAGGACCTCGGCCATCGGGTCGTCCTGATCATCGGCGACTACACGGCACGGGTCGGGGATCCGAGCGGGCGATCCGCGACCCGACCGGTGCTCGACGACGCGACCATCGAGGCCAACGCGCAAACCTACCGCGAACAGGCCGGCCAGGTCCTCGACACGTCCCCTGACCGGCTCGAGGTGCGTCGCAACGGGGAGTGGCTGGACATGCCGATGGCGGAGTTCCTCGCGCTGACGCGGATCCCGAAGGTCGCGCAGCTGCTCGAGCGGGACGACTTCGCCAACCGCTACCGGGACGGGAAGCCGATCAGCCTGCTCGAGTTCGTGTACCCGCTCCTCCAGGGATACGACTCGGTGGCGATCGACGCGGACGTCGAGCTCGGGGGCACCGACCAGACCTTCAACGTCCTGTTCGGCCGCGACGTGCAGCGGGCGCACGGTCGTCCCGAGCAGGCCACGCTGACGATGCCGCTGCTGGTGGGGATCGACGGCGTCCAGAAGATGTCCAAGTCGCTCGGGAACCAGATCGGCATCGACGAGGAGCCGGCGGAGGCGTTCGGACGCACGATGCGGATCCCGGACGGGCAGATCGACGTCTGGCGGGATCTGCTCGCCCTGGACCTCGGGCCCGACGACGCCGGTGATCCGCGCACCCGCAAGCGGGCGCTCGCCCGCGCGATCTGCGACCGCTTCGGCGGTCCGGGCGAAGGCGACAGGGCGCAGGAGGCCTTCGACCGCGTGTTCCGCCGCGGGGGAGTGCCCGAGGACGTCGCCGAGCTCGCGATCCCACGAGGGGATGCCCACCTCCCGGGCGTCCTGGCGGACGCGTTCGGGATGTCCCGTTCGGAGGCACGGCGGAGCATCGGACAGGGCGGTGTGCGGATCGACGACGTTCCCGTCGACCCCGAGCGACTCGACGTGCCGACGTCCGAGCTCGACGGGCTCGTGCTGCAGGTCGGGAAGCGCCGGTTCGTGCGGCTGCGGGAAGCCACGGACTGACGAGCGCCCGGGGCCGGTCGCGACGGCGAACGTTCCGGCACAGGCTGCGGAATCGGCGGCTCCGAGCACGGCGTGGGGCAGAGGGCGACGCCCGGCGCGGCGCCGAGCGGCGGTCGCGTGCCGGGGCGGGCGACAGGGTCACGACGCGTCGGCGTGAAGAACATGTATCTTGCCTCGGCCGCTGCAGCGCGGCACGTTCCGAGCAGACCAGGGACTCCTCGCCGGAGTCGACAGGTACCGCCCGAACGTGCTACGATCAGCGGCCCGCGCCGGAGTTGTCCGGTGTGCGTCCTGGGGGTCTTTGGATCCTTGTCGAGTGGGCGTGGCGGTCTTTGAAAACGCAACAGCATACGTGCATGTCCTGTTTTGGGATGTGTGCGTCCAGATTCAGATGTCGTGCCTGTT
>JBFWKS010000343.1:0-4128 GCA_050252545.1 Solirubrobacteraceae bacterium | reverse complement strand
GGCGACGACGTCGTGGTCACCGTCGTCGAGGTCGGCGGGCAGACCGCCCGCATCGGCATCGACGCACCCCGGTCGATCCCGGTCTACCGCGCCGAGCTGTGGGCGGCCGTCCGGGACGAGAACCGGGCGGCGGCGGAGGACGGCCCCGCCGTCCTGCCGCCCCTCGAGTAGCGCTCGCGCCGTACCGCGACGCTCACGCGCCCGCAGGCCGGGGACGTCCGCGCTCCAGCACCACCGCCGCGACCAACAGCGCGACGCCGAGGAGCGCCAGGACGAGGGCGGCGAGCGGCGGGGCACCCGCGAGCGGGCTGCCGAGATCCTGGCTGCCCAACAGGACGTCGGAGCTGCGGGTCGCCAGGCGCGGCGGGTGGTCGGTCCAGTCCGCCAGCGCGATGCCGGCCGCGAGCGCGCTGCCGAGCACGCCGAGTCCGATCGCCGCCCCGGCCCCGCGCGACGGCCGCCGACCGGCCGACGCGGCCAGCAGCGCCAGCCCCAGCAGCCCGATGACGACCGACAGCAGGAGCGCCCGACCGACGCCGTCCGCCAGCTCGGTCGGGGCCGTCTGCTCGCCCGCGATCGCGGCTGCCTGTGCCGCGATCACCGGCAGCGTGCTCGCGGCCCCCAGGGCACCGAGTCCGAGCTTGACCGCGGCGACCGCCCCGACCGCCTGGGCCGTCGCACGGCCGCGGGCCACGCCGAGCAGCGCGACGGCGCCCGCGCCGAGCAGCACCAGCACCGGCGGCAGCAGCACGGCCAGCGGGTAGAGGGAGCCCTGCACGTCCTCCTGGGTGTCGAGCAGGACGACCCCCACCGAGACGGTGAGCGTGCCGACGAGCAGCCAGGCACCGGCGGTGTCGACCGCGATGTGACGGTGCCGGCGGCGCAGCCACGCCCAGAGCGCCAGCGCCACCGCGAGCCCGATGACCGCGATCGCCCACCGCGACCCGGTCGATCCCGGTGTCGTCTTGGAGATGATCGTCGTCCACGGCTGGGTGACCGCCAGGCCGACGAGCGCGATCGTGGCCGTGGCGATCCCCGCGGTGCCGCGGGTGCGGTAGGCGATGACGGCCACCGCCGCCAGCAGCAGCGCCACGACGATGCCGATCACGCGGCTGGGCTCGCTGGTGACCGTTCCGACGCGTAGGCAGAGCAGCGCCAGCGCGATCGAGGCGATCACCGCGGCGACCGGCCGTGCGTCGGCCCCGCCCGGCAAACGGATCCGCGAGCCGCGCAGCGTCAGCAGCAGGGCGATGAGGAGCAGGACGACCGGGACGGCGAGGATCGCGATCCGGGACCCGGTCGCGGTCGCGGCCTGGAACTGCGACAGCCCGGCGCCGACGATCACGGCCATGACGAGGTCGCGCCGGAACGCGGCGTACGCCGCGACGAGCAGGCCGAGGACGGTGGTGCTCACGGTCAGGGCGATCCGCGCGGCCTCGGAGATCGTCCCGGTGTCCTCGGCCGACACGAACGGCAGCAGCTCGCCGACGACCCCGGCAACCCCGGACGGCTCGCTCATCACGAGCACGACGCCGGCCGCGGCGGTCAGACCGAGGGTCCGCCGGATCGGATCGGCGAGGCCACCCGCGCGGACCGCGACGACGAGCGCGATCAGCCCGAGGACGAAGACGGACATCGCACGGACCAGTCCGCCGGCGCCGACCAGGGCGGCCAGCGACGAGACGAGCATCACGGCGAACGCGGCCGTCGCGACGTCGGCGAGCGGCCACCGCCGATGGACGCCGAACCCGGAGACGGTGCCGAGCGCCAGCAGGAGCAGCGTCGCCGCGACCTTCCCGATCCCGCCGAGCTGCTCGATCGTGCCGTCGTCGGCCAGGCCCGCGATCGCGGAGAAGGCGAGCAGCAGCCCGCCGCCGACCGCCGCGGTGACGAGACCGACGAGCACCGGCTCCCCCACGCGACGCAGCGCGGGGCCGCCGCGCTCGGCGTACAGACCGAGGCCCAGGAGCGCCAGCGCGAGCCCGAGCCCGATCCGGACGCCGCCGGGCGCCAGCGCCCCCGCCAGGATCACTGCGGCCCCGAGCGGGACGGCCGCCGCCCCGGTCAGCAGACGGGCGGGGCGGGGCGTCGGCTCGGCTCTGCGGGCGGCGCTCGTGGCGGCGGGCATCGCGCCAGGCTAATGCGGATCGGCGATGCGTGCCTGGGAACCTCCTGAGATCACCCCCCGAACGCGCGCCGCGAATCCCGATCGGCTTTACGAGTCACGCAACCGCGATCGCGTACGCTGCGTCCATGAGCGACCTGTTCTCGTTCCCCAATCCCGTGAACGAGAAGGCGGCTCGCACGGTTGCCGGTGCGGTCGCGATCGCGGCGCTCCTGGCGCTCGTGACGGGTTGGCACTGGCTGCTGGTCCCGATCGCCTACGGGTTCATCGCGCGGGCGCTGACCGGACCGACGCTGAGCCCGCTCGGCCGTCTGGCGATGGACGTCGTCGGCCCCCGCCTGGGGACGCCCAAGCCGGTCCCCGGTCCACCCAAGCGGTTCGCCCAGGCGATCGGCGCGGTCGTCACGACGATCGCGGCGATCGGCAGCCTGGCCCTCGGCTGGACGACGTTCGGGGCGGTCCTGCTGGGGATCATGGTCGTCTTCGCGACGCTCGAGTCGGTCTTCGCGCTCTGCGTCGGCTGCAACGTGTTCGCCCTCCTCATGCGGATCGGCGTGATCCCGGAGGACACGTGCGAGGCGTGCAACGACATCTGGTCCCGGACGGCCCGCCCCGACGCCGTCTGACCGTCGGTCGGCGCCCACGTCGGTACCCTCCCGCGAGTGCTCGCCGCCCTGATGGCCGACGTGGTGGCGCCGTTGGCGCTGTTCCCCGACTGGCTTGCCCCCACCCACATCCTCGAGAACTACGGGTTCTGGGCGATCCTGGCGATCATCTTCGCCGAGACCGGCCTGCTGATCGGGTTCTTCCTCCCCGGCGACACGCTGCTCTTCAGCGCCGGGATCCTCACCGAGCTCGGCACCATCGAGGAGCCGCTGTGGCTGCTCATGCTCGCCGTGCCGCTCGCCGCGATCGCCGGCAACCTCGTCGGCTACGAGATCGGGCGACGGGCCGGTCCGGCGCTCTTCTCGCGCCCGAACTCCAAGTTCTTCCGCCAGGACCATCTGACGCGATCGCACCAGTTCTTCGTCAAGTACGGGCCGCTCACGATCTTCCTGGCCCGCTTCGTCCCGATCGTGCGGACGTTCGCGGCCGTCGTCGCCGGCGCCGTGGCGATGGATCGCCGGTCGTTCCTGATCTGGTCGATCCTCGGCGCGCTCGCATGGTGCTCGGGCCTCATCGGCCTCGGATACGTCGTCGCGGCGTCGGTTCCCGAGAGCACCCGCGAGTGGATCCTCGACCACATCGACATGCTCATCGTCGGCGTCGTCGCCCTGACCGTCGTCGGCGTCATCGTCGAGACGCGGTTCGGTCATCTGCTGCACGGACGCAAGAAGGCCGAGGACGCGGATGGCAAGCCGGCCGCGGACGCCGCGACGGACGCGGGCGCCGCGACCGACGAGACCTGACCGATCAGCCCGCGTCGGCCGGCGCGACCCGGGCGCGCCGGCGGGCGAGCGCCAGCTCGACGACGATGGGCAGGACCGACACGAAGACGATCAGGACGAGGATCGCCTCGATGTTGTCGTTGACGAACGACACTCCGCCCAGGATGTAGCCGAGCCAGGTGACACCGGCTCCCCACACGATCCCGCCGGCGACGTTCCACTTCACGAAGTCGCGGTAGGCCCAGCCGGACGCCCCGGCCACCAACGGCGCGGCGGTGCGGACGATCGGCACGAACCGCGCGAGGAAGATCGTCCGACCGCCGTAGCGACTGAAGAACGCCTCGGCCCGCGTCAGGTACTCCTGCTTGAAGAACCGCGAGTCGGGGCGCGAGAACAGCGCGGGACCCGCCTTGCGGCCGATGAGGTAGCCGACCTGGTCGCCGACGACCGCGGCGATCGAGATCGTCAGGCAGAGGAACCAGATCGGCTGATCCAGGTGGATCGCCGCCGTCTCGGGCTGCGCGGCGAACACACCGGTCGAGAACAGCAGCGAGTCGCCGGGCAGGAAGAAGGCCAGCAACCCGCACTCCGCGAACACCACCGCGAGCACCGCGA
>JBFWKS010000342.1:0-4177 GCA_050252545.1 Solirubrobacteraceae bacterium | reverse complement strand
TGAACTCCCTCGGATACGGCTTCGGCACAGTGCACATCCTTCCAGTGGTGCCCCTCCGGGGCACCACAGATCAGATGTCACCCCTCCGTGCAGCAGACCCTCGGCTTCGTCGCCGGCGGCGTGACCGATGAGCGCTCCGCCAAACCTGCCGCGTAGCGCTGCGGCCACTCACCACCGAGCACCTCACGATCGCCGGGTGATGACGCCGAGACCGTTCCGGCGGCCGTCAGGCCCACCAGGCCCAACGCCACACTCGCGCCGACAATGCTGACCGACCGCCACGCTACCCGCATAGAACCTGAGCGCACGACTACTCCTCTCGATCAGCAGACTGAGTCGCTGATCATTCAGTTACCGCCAGCATGCTCAGGCCATCGGTACCCTGTCAACGAATACAACGTACGCGGCTTGCAAGTACGGCGTATGCGTCCAACGTTCGTCCAAGAAACCAGCGTTCAGCTGCGAGTTGATCCAGCACCAACCGCCGATCGGGCGCCCAGTCTTGATCGCTATCCGGCGTGCCGTTCCGTCCGGCATGTGAGTGATAATGCTGATTATCACTCGGGGAAACGTCAGACCCGACTCGTCCAGCGTCGCCACGGTGCGATCGGAGTCGATCCGACGATCGGCCAGCATCGCCAGCGCCTCCCTCGTGTGCTCATCGACGGCATTCAACAGCTTCATGATCCGGCCCGCAGTGATCTGATCGAACTGGAAGTCCAGCGCCCACACCTCGTTCGCCCGCGTCGCCCGCAACCGGGCGGCGGGCACCGTCGAATCGCCCACCCGGCGCCGCTTGCGGGCCTTCGGCGGCACCCGCAAGTCCTCCTCGCGCCACAGCCGCTGCACGCGCTTGCGGTTGACCTTCCAGCCCTCGTCGAGGAGCCGCGGGTGCGCCTGCCGGTAGCCCCACCGGGGGCGCTCCTCACCGAACGCGCGAAGCAGCCGCCGAAGCTCGAGGTCCTCGTCGGCGATCTTCGGCTGATGGCGCTGGGTTGATCGGTGCTGCCCGACGTATCGACAGGCCCGACGCTCGGAAACGCCGAGGCGGTCGCCCAGCATCGCGACCGCCAGACCCTTCCGGACGGGGCCTACCAATTCCCCTTCTCGATCTCCTTGAGCGCGCGGTTCTCCAACGCCTGGTCGGCGACGATCGCCTTCAACCGCGCATCCTCCTTCTCGAGGTCCTTCAGCCGCTTCACGTCGTCGGCCTTCATCCCGCCGTACTGGTTACGCCTGCCACAGATTCGACCGCTGGAACACAAGAACAGAACACAAGCCTGGGAAACGGAACCGGCATCATCCGCCTCAATATGTGCTTTTCCAGGTGTTTCTTGAGCATGCCCCCACCAGGATTCGAACCTGGGCACACGGTTTAGGAAACCGATGCTCTATCCCCTGAGCTATGGGGGCGGCGGGGAAAGGGTAGCCGTCCGGACGTGAGCGGCGGCGCCCCGGGGCGTGACCGGTGCCCTGGTCCTGCCGGGAGCGATGCGGGACACTCCTGCCGTGATCCCGTTCAAGCTGCTGCGCCTGTCGCTGTCGACCCTGAAGCAGTACCGCGCACTGCCCGAGGAGCGGCGGGTCGCGCTGCGGGAGGACGCCCAACGGGTCCGCGAGCTCACCCTGCGGCTGGGCGGCGGCCGCGTCCGCCAGATGCTCGCCGGCGACGGGCTGCTGGGCCCGCCGAGCGCGCCCGCCCGCGAGACGGGCGACCACGGGAGGTCTGCCGCGACCGACGCATCGGACGGCGGCGCGCCCGTAGCGGCACCGGCCCCGGGCGAGCCCAGCGAGGCGGAGACGATCGAGGAGCTCCGCGCGGCGATCGCGACGCTCGGCCTCTCGATCGCCCGGACCGGCCTGGTCGGTGGCTCCCGCGGGGGCGCCGTCGGCCGACGGGTACTCGAGAGTGGCGTCGTCAAGGACCGGCTCGGCGATCGTGGTCCGAGCGGGAGTGGGAAGAGCAAGCCCGACTGACTCCTGCGGTCCGGCGGCCCCGGGCCCTCCAGCCGAACCTCCCGCGGGCCGATGGGAGAGCCATGCGCGCGGGCGGGCGGGACCCCGTGCGGATCGTCGGCCGCGCCTGAACGCGCCGCGGCTCACCGGCCGAGTCCGGGCGGGACCTTCGCCCGCGGCTGGTGGGGCGCCGCGCCGGGTCACCGCCCAGCCGTGAGCCGACCGTACGGGGGATGAACCCCGGTTCACCGTCGTGGGGCGATGGTGAACCGGTGTTCACGCGTCTTCCCACGCCGGCCGCCCGCCCGCCGGCCCGTCGCAGGCCCGCCGCCCCCCCCGGCCCGCCTCCGGCCGCCCGCCTCCGCCCCCCGGCCCGCCTCCGGCCCGCCGCCCGCCCCCGCCCGCTCCCGCCCTCCCGCCCCCGGCCCCCCGCGACCAGGCTCGGTCAGCCCGCCGGTCGTCCCGGGTACACGTCGTCGATCGTGGCCAGCGCGGTGTAGGGCGCGTCGGCGGCTTCGGCGATGCGCTCGGCGCCGCCGGCCAGCCGGTCCAGGACCGACACGACGCCGACGATCGTGCGGCCCTCGGCGCGCAGCGCCTCGATCGCCTTGACCGTCGATCCGCCGGTGGTCACGACGTCCTCCACGACCAGGCAGCGGTCCTCGTCGGTCAACAGCGGTCCCTCCACGCGGCGCTGCAATCCGTGGGCCTTGGATTCCTTGCGCACGAAGAACGCCTTCACGTCCGCTCCGCCCGCCAGGGCCGCGCACGCCACCGGGTCGGCGCCCATCGTCATGCCGCCGACGGCCGTCGCTCCGCGCAGCTGGGCTTCGGCGGCGACGAGCTCGCCGAGCGCGGCAAACCCGGCCGGCAGCAGGATCGCCCGCTTGGCGTCGACGTAGTACGACGCGGTCGCGCCGCTCGTCAGCGTCACCTCGCCGAGGATCAGCGCGTGGTCGCGCAGGGCGGTGACGAGGCGATCCTTGGCGCTCATGCGGCGGGAGGCTAGAGCACCGTTGCGGGCGGCCGGGGCCCCGACCCGTCAGCGGTAGGTGTCGACCCGCGTGCCGTACCTCACCCAGTCGTAGATCGTCGCCGCGTCGGCCATCGGGACGCGGAGGCAGCCGTGGCTGGCGTTGTACAGCGGCACCGACGGGTAGCCGTGGATCGCGTAGCCGCGGATGAAGTACGCCGACTTGTACATCCCCAGCGAGTTGGTGCCCGGGTCCTTCATGTACACGCGGAAGCTGCCGAGGATCGTCGGCGTCGCCGCCGTTCCCGGCGAGGTGTGGTAGATCCGCTCGACCTTCCCGCCGCTGCCGATCAGCGCGAGCACCTGCCGGCGGATGTCCGCCTCGACGTGCCGGCCGTGCGACTTGTATCGCACGCGGAACCGGCCCTCACCGCGCTTGAGCGCCCGGAAGATCGAGCGGTTGGCGGTCGTGCTCCACGACCGCCGGGTGACCTTGCGGAAGGCCAGGACCGCACGCTGCGTCCGCGCGTCGTACACGCCCTTCTTGCCGATCACGTACCCCTTGGCGTCGAGCATCCGCTGCAGACGCTCGACGGCGTAGCCGCGCGCACCGGCCTTGACCGACGGCGTGGCCTGGACGACGACCTTCGTCTTGGCCCGCACCGGCGCGATCGGCTGCCCGGCCGGGATCTCGGCGCGCACGACGATCCGCTTGGCCCTGCTGTTGGTGTAGACGGTGCGAGCGGTGCCCTTGCCGCCCTTGCTGCTGGGCTTCAGCGGCAACGTCTTGACCGGCCGGTCCTTGCCGTCGACGGTCAGCGTCACGTTGACGCTGGAGCCCTCGACGAACTTGCCGCTGGTGACGAGGACCCGCCACCGGTCGCCCTTGAGGACCCGTCCGTCCCGCGCGCGCTCGGTCGTGATCTTCAGCGAGGTGGTGACCGGGGCGACGGCCGGTGCGGGCTGTGCCGGCGGTGTCGCGGCCTGGGCGGTCGCGAGCGACGGCAGCGCCAGGAGGAGGATCGGTGCGACTGCCGAGAGGGCCACGGCCGGACCGGCGAATGGACGGTGCATGGGCCAAGCGTAATGCCCGGCGGGCCGACCGGTGCAGATGGGTTCACGCGTGCGCGGCGCGCGACTCCCACCGCCGGACCAGCAACGCCAGGCCGGTGATGATCGCGACCGCCCCGGCCCACACCGCGACGCCCCGGCCGGCCGGCCAGTCGAGGCTGACCGCCATCGCCACGG
>JBFWKS010000341.1:0-4244 GCA_050252545.1 Solirubrobacteraceae bacterium | reverse complement strand
ACTGGGCGACGAGCGGTTCGGCCTGGTGATCGTGCCGATGCAGACGATCCAGCTGCTGCCCGACGGCGCGGCGCGCACCACGGCGCTGCGCGCCCTGCGCTCCGTCCTCGCTCCCGGCGCACGCCTGGCGGTGGCGATCGTGGAGGACGTCGAGCCGTTCGGGGCCGACGACGCGCAACTCATCGCCCCGGACATGCGTGACCACGGCGGGACCGTCTACGCCAGTCGACCGACCGAGGTCGTCGTGGACGACGAGCGGATCCGGCTGCGGCGCTCGCGCGAGATCGTCCACCCCGACGGCGAGCGGAGCGTCACGCCCGACGAGATCGTCCTGCGGGTCCTGACCGCCGACGAGCTGTCGGTCGAGGCAGCCCGAGCGGGACTCGCGGTCCTCGACCGTCGCACGCTCGAGCCGACCGCCGACCACGCCGGCACGACGGTGGTGATCCTCGGTGCCTGACGCCGTGACCGCCCGGACGCTGCGCGTCGCCGCGCTGTACCCCGACCGGCTCAACATCTACGCCGACCGCGGCAATCTGCTCGTGCTGCAGCGCCGCTGTGCCTGGCGCGGGATCGGGTTCGAGCTGACGTCCCGCACGATCGGCGACCCACTCGATCCCGACGCGCACGACCTGCTGTACCTCGGCGGAGGCCAGGACCGCGACCAACAGCTGTGCGCCGAGGATCTGGTGGCGTCCAAGCGCGACGCGGTGCACGCCCACGCCGACCGCGGCGGGGCGATCCTCGCCGTCTGCGGTGGCTACCAGCTGCTCGGCCACCACTACGCGCTCGGTCCGGACCGGTCGCTGCCCGGGGTCGGCCTGCTCGATCTCCACACCGACCGAGGCGATGGCCGGCTGATCGGCAACGTCGCGATCGAGGTCCGCCTGCCGCGCCCGGGCGCGGCCGACGGGGCGCTCATGGAGCCCCGCACCCTCGCCGGGTTCGAGAACCACGGTGGCCGCACGATCCTCGCCCCCGGCCAGGCGCCGCTGGGACGGGTCCTCTCGGGCCATGGCAACACCGGGTCGTCGGGGCAGGAGGGCGCGCGCCGCGACAACGTCATCGGCACCTACCTCCACGGGCCGCTCCTGCCGAAGAACGCCTGGCTCGCGGACTGGCTGATCGCCACCGCGCTCGGCATCGACGGCGACGCCCTTGCGCCGCTGGACGACACCCTGGAGGACGGTGCGCACCGCAGCGCCCGTCGGGCGGCGCGGGTCGACGGCCGCTGACCCGAAGCGGATACCAGCTAAAGCCGATCGGACTTAGGGCGGCATTGCCAAACCGCCTGGCGCCGGTGTTAGGCTCACGCCGACCGTGCCCCGTCCCGGGGGGCGCGACCCGATCCGGAGCCGTCCATGTCCTCACAGCCCACCGCGGACGCCGACGTGCGATCGGACGCCGCCCGGCCACCCGGCCACCTGCAGTTCGAGTCGGTCGTCAAGCACTACCCGAACGCGGCCGCGCCGACGATCGAGTCGCTGACGCTCGACGTGCCGGCGGGCGACATCCTCGTGCTCGTCGGCCCGTCGGGCTGCGGCAAGACGACCGCGATGCGGATGGTCAACCGGATGATCGAGCCCACGTCCGGGCAGATCCTCATCGACGGACGGCCCAACACCGACCGCCCCGCCCACGAGTTGCGGCGCGACATCGGCTACGTCATCCAGCAGACCGGCCTCTTCCCCCATCGGACGATCGCGCAGAACATCTCGACCGTCCCCCAGCTGCTCGGCTGGCCGAAGGCCCGGATCGCCGCGCGCGCCGAGGAGCTGCTGGAGCTCGTCGGGCTCGGTGACGGGTTCGCCGACCGCTACCCCGCCCAGCTCTCCGGTGGGCAGCGCCAGCGCGTCGGCGTCGCGCGTGCCCTGGCCGTCGATCCGCCGCTGATGCTCATGGACGAGCCGTTCGGGGCGATCGACCCGATCAGCCGCGACCGGTTGCAGAACGAGTTCCTGCGACTGCAGACGCGGCTGCGCCGCACGATCGTCTTCGTCACCCACGACATCGACGAGGCGATCAAGATGGGCGACCGGATCGCCGTCATGCGACCCGGCGGCCACCTGGCCCAGTACGCGACTCCGGCCGAGCTGTTGCTGAATCCCGCCGACGAGTTCGTCGAGCAGTTCGTCGGGGCCGACCGTGCGCTCAAGCGCCTGGCCCTGCAGCGGGTGCGCGAGCTGCCGCTGCTGGACTGGGTGGCGGTGCGCCGCGGCGACCCCACCGCCTGGGTCCGCGAGCGCCTGCGTGATGCGACCGTCCCGTATCCGCTGGTGGTCGACGACGACGGGCGCCCGCTGGCCTGGCTCGACGAGGACGACCTGCACGGCGAGCGGATCGCCTCCGACGCCGGCACCACGGTGTCGATCGTCGACCGGGACGCGGTCCTGCGCGATGCGTTCAGCGACGTGCTCCAGCACCGCGTGCAGTTCTCGGCCGTCGTCGACGAGGACGGCGCCCTCACCGGCGTGCTCGACGCCGACCTGATCGGACGGGTCCTCGCGGGCGGCCCCCACCCGACGCCGCCACTGGCCGACGACGGCACGCCCGCCGGCGGCCACCGTCCGGTATCGACGACAGCGGCCGCCGGCGAGGTGGGGGCTGTCGGTCCTTCGGGTGCCGAGCGTGAGCCCGAAGCGGACACCGGCGACGGGGCCACGCCGTGAGCGCCACCGGCTCCCTGGCCGTCCTGGCCCAGCAGGCACCGCCCGGGTTCTTCCGTGATCGGCAGCGCGACGGGGACTCCGCGTGCCTGCTCGACAACGGCGTCTGCCCACGGTGGATCGTCGACAACCTCGACCGCTACGTCGACCCGCTGCTGCGGCACCTGCTGCTGACGGTGGTCGCGCTGGCGATCGGGTTCGCGATCGCGTTCGGGCTGGCGCTGCTCGCGCACCGGCACCGGAAGCTGATCGGCCCGATCACCCAGGCCACCGGGATCCTCTACACGATCCCGAGCCTGGCGCTGTTCTTCCTGCTGCTCCCGATCACCGGCCGCGGGTTCGTGACCGCGACGATCGCCCTCGTCGCCTACACGCTGCTGATCATCTTCCGCAACGTCATCACCGGGCTGCGGGCGGTGCCGGCGGACGTCGTCGACGCCGCGTACGGCATCGGCCTGACCCAGCGCGAGGTGCTGTGGCGGGTCGAGCTGCCGCTCGCCCTGCCCGAGATCCTCGCCGGCGTCCGCGTCGCGTCGACGACGACGGTCGGCCTGGCCACGCTGGCCTTCTTCGCCGGTGGCGGCGGGCTCGGCGAGTCGATCTACGCCGATCTGACGTTCAAGTCCAACGTGCTGGTCGCGGGCGGCCTGTGCGTGCTGCTCGCGGTCGTGCTCGACGGGCTCGTGCTGCTCGTCCAGCGACGAGCGACCGCATGGTCGAGGGCGGTGTCGACATGACCGCCCCGCTTGCGCTCCTCGGCGAGTTCGGGGATGCGATCTCGTTCATCTTCTCGTCGCGCGAGTCGTCGGTCGGTGGCACCGAGATCGGCGGTCTCGGACAGGTCTGGGAGCTGACCCGGGAGCACCTGCTGCTCGTCGCCGCGTCTATGGGTGCGGCGATGCTCGTGGCGTTGCCGCTCGGCCTGTGGCTCGGGCACCGCCGCAAGGGGGCGTTCCTGGCGATCTCGGTCAGCAACGTCGGCCGGGCGGTGCCGAGCCTGGCCCTGATCGCCGTCCTCGTGGCGTTCCTCGGCACCGGGTTCCTGAACGTCACCGTCGCCCTGGCGCTGCTGGCGCTCCCCCCGATCCTCACCAACGCGTACACCGCGGTCAGCCAGGTCGACCGCGACCTCGTCGACGCCGCGCGCGGACAGGGGATGCGCGAGCTGCAGATCATCCGGTCGATCGAGTTGCCGATCGCGCTGCCGTTGATCTTCGACGGCATCCGCACCAGCACCGTCAACGTGCTCGCGACGGCGACGATCGCCCCGCTCGCGGGCGTCAAGACGTTGGGCGATCCGATCATCTCCACCAGCGTCTACGGCGACGAGGGCCGGCTCGGCGCCGCGATCGTCGTGGCGGTCCTCGCGATCGTGACCGAGGTCGGCCTGGGTGCCGCCCAGCGCGCCGTCACGCCCGAGGGCCTCAAGCTCGAGGACGGTCGCACGCCTCGTGGCCGACGGCTGCGGGCGATGGGCGCGGGCCGGGGCGGGGGGGCGGCGGGGTCGCCCGGCGGGCGTGCCGCGGCGGGGCGGCGGCCCTCGCGGCGGGCGTCGGCGCCGGGGGCGGGGGCGGGGCG
>JBFWKS010000340.1:0-4260 GCA_050252545.1 Solirubrobacteraceae bacterium | reverse complement strand
TGACCGCCGAGCGGGGTCAGGTCGTGGCGCAACGGCGGACGGTCGGGGTCCAGCAGGGCGGTCACCGCGGCCACGGAGCCCTCGCCGTCGGCGGCCTCCAGCGACGCCGCGGCGGCCCCGGCGCTGCTCCACCGCTCGGTCACCCCGAGCGCGTCGGGCTCGCCGTCGACGGCGCTGACGACGTACATCTCGCATCCGGTGACGTTGCGCATCCCCTCGGCGACCTCGAGCATCCGCGCCCGCAGTTCGTCGCCCTTCCCGGGCTGGGCGGTGAACAGCATGTGACGGTGGATCGTGCTCATGGTCCGAGCCTATGTGGGTGGTCAAGGCCGGTCTTGGAGGAACGCGTCAGCGGGGCAATCGGTCGAGCAGCCACCGCGCGCCGTGCACCGTCGCGCCGGCCGCCTCGCACCGGTGGCGGAGCTCCCGGTCCGAGGTGACGACGACGTCTCCCGGCGCGGCCACGTCGGCGATCAGGTCGTCGGCGTGCGGTGCCCAGCGGACGTCGATCCGGTGCTCGTCGACCGGGTGGGGGCGGCCGTCGAAGACGATGGTGAGCCCTCCGGCCGACAGGTCGGGGCCCAGGCTCTCGAGGCCGGCGACGAGCCGCCGCCGCGCGGCCGGGCGGTCCCGCCACCAGCCGTCGGGCCGCGAGCCCATGACGTTCGATCCGTCGACGATCAGCCGCACCTCCCGATCATCGCGGGTGTACGGGTCCGGGACGGCACCGCGACGGCCCGGTCGCCGCGAACGTCGCCGGGTCCGCTCCGGCGGTGTGGGACGATCACGCGCGGTGCACACGTCCGTCCGCCCGTCGCCGCCGACGACCGCGTCGACCCACGGGATCCTCGATCCCGGGCGGGCACAGCGCACCTTCGGGCTCGAGCGGATCGCCCCGGAACCGGACGTCGGGCGCTGGATCGAGCGGACCTGGACGACCTGGTGGGACCTGCCGCCCGGCGTCGAGCACCGGCAGGCGATCCTGCCCCATCCGTGCGTCAACCTCGTCGTCTACCCGGCGGTGGCCGAGGTCGCGGCGCCCGATGCGCTGCCCGGGCCCGCGGCCGAGCCGATGCGGACGGTGGTGATGGTCCACGGGATCGTCCGCGGGGTGGACACGCGCCGGCTGCGCGGCCGTGGCCGGGCGGTCGGGGTCACCTTTCGTCCCGGAGCGTTCTCGGCGCTCTCGTCGCTGGGCCCCGACCGGTTGGCGGAGCGTCCGGTGACGCTCGCCGAGGCGTTCGGGCCGGGCGGCGCGGAGCTCGCGGCCGAGCTGGTCGACCGGGCCGACGACCCGTCCGCGGTGGCGGAGGCCGTCGCCGACCTCGTCCGCGACCGCGCCCCCGACGAGGATCCGGGCCTGGACCTGCTGCACGCCGTCATCGCCGACATGCTCCGACGCGGGCCGCGTGGGCGGGTGATCGCCGTGGCGGCCGACCACGGCGTGTCGGTCCGGACGCTCCAGCGGCTCTTCCGCGCGCGGGTCGGTGTCGGTCCCAAGTGGGTGATGCAGCGCCACCGCGTCCACGAGGCGGCCACGAGGATTGCCACCGAGGGCGTCGACCTGGCGGCGCTGGCGGTCGACCTGGGGTACACCGACCAGGCCCATATGACCGGCGACTTCCGCGCTGCGGTCGGCATGACGCCGGCCGCCTACGCGCGAGCGTGTCGCGCGGGGTGAGGGGCGCCGCGGCCGGCCTCGCGGACGGGTCGGCGGAAGCGGTGGCCGACACGGCGACCCGTCCGTCTCACCGTCCCGGCAGCTTCTTCCCCGGATTCATGATCCCCGCCGGGTCGAGCACGTCCTTGATCGCGTTCTGGGTCGCGATGACGGTGGGATCCAGGCGGGCGGCGGCGTCGCGCTTGACCGTGCCGATGCCGTGCTCGGCGGTCAGCACCCCGCCGAGCGGGCCCGGCAGGTCGAGCATCCGGTGGGCGGCGGCCTCGGCCCGGCGCAGCGCCACCGGGTCGGTCCGGTCGACCATCACCGTCGCGTGCAGGTTGCCGTCCCCGGCGTGCCCCCACGAGCAGACCGGCACGCCGAGCTCCTCCGCGATCCCGTCGACGGCGGCGAGCACGTCGCCCAGGCGGCGAGCGGGGACGGCCAGGTCCTCCGACAGCTTGCCGCCGTGTGCGGCGGTGACCGCGATCGACACGCCGTCGCGCCACCGCCACAGCGCGTCGACGTCGCGCCGGTCCGTGGGGGCGTGGACGGCGAGCGCGTCCGGGGTCAGCGCGTCGACGATGACGCGGCCCTCGGCGTGGGCGACCGCCTCGGGGCCGAGCGCCTCGGCGAGCACCGCGAAGTCGGCGCCGTCGGGGAGGCCGCCGGGAAAGCCCGCCGCCGCGGCGCGGAGCGTCGCCCCGTCGAGGAACTCCAACGCCGCGGGCACGACGCCGCAGGCCATCGCGGATGCCAGCGCGGCCAGACCGGCGTCGCGGTCGGGATAGCAGGCGAGGAGGGGCAGGGCGAGCTCCGGGGCGGGCTGGAGCTTGAGCGACACGCTCGTGATCACCCCGAGCGTGCCTTCGGATCCGCAGAGCAGGCCGAGCAGGTCGAGCGTCTCGACGTTCTTGCGCACCGTGCCGCCGGCGCGGATCCGCTCTCCGTCGCCGAGCACGGCCTCGACCCCGGTGAGCCATGCCCGGACGGGGCCGTAGCGAAACGATCGCGGCCCGCCGGCGTTCGTGGCGACGTTGCCGCCGATGAGCGACGACTCGGCCGACCCCGGGTTGGGGGCGAAGAACAGCCCGGCCTCCAGGCAGCGACGCTGCAGGTCGGCGGTGACGACCCCGGCCGGGAAGGTCGCCGACCAGTCCTCGGGGACGATCTCGCCGGGGCCGGTCAGGCGGTCGGTGGCCAGCACGACCGACCCGGCGTCCGGCACCGCGCCACCCGAGAATCCGGTCCCGCCGCCGCGGGGCACCAGCGGCACGCCGTGCCGGGCCGCCCAGCGCACGACGGCGGCGACCTCGTCGGCGTCGCCGGGGCGGACCACGGCGAGCGCCTGCCCGGTGGTGCCGCGGGCCTCGGTCGCGTCGCGCAGCAGCTCGACGGGGATCGCGCCGTCGCCCGCCCCGAGCACGTGGGCGTCGCCGACGATCCGGGTCAGGTCGTGGCGGACGGCGGCGACGTCCCGATCGTCGGCGGGGGAGGAAGGACGGGGGGTGGGGGACATGGGTCGGTGACGTGCTCCGGGATGGGGGCGCTCTACGACGCGAGACCGGAACGGGTCGCGGGCGGGCGCTGGTGCGGGTGGCCTGCTCCGGGATGGGGGTGTTCTACGACGCCAGACCGGATCGGGTGGAGGGCGGCATCAGCGTCCCACCCCATCCTCGCGCAGCAGCGCGCGGCGGGTCTTGCCACTGGTCGTCTTGGGCAGCCCGTCGGCGAACTCGACGATCCGCGGGTACTTGTACGGGGCGGTGCGGGCCTTGACGTGCTCCTGCAGCGTCGCGGCCAGATCGTCGGAGGGGGCGTGCCCGTCGCGCAGGACGACGATCGCCCGCACGACGCTGCCGCGCTCCGGGTCGGGCGCGGCGACGACCGCGGCCTCGGCCACCGCGTCGTGGGTGACGAGCGCGGACTCGACCTCGAACGGGCCGATCCGGTAGCCGGAGCTGATGATCACGTCGTCGGTGCGGCCCTCGAAGAACAGGAACCCGTCGTCGTCGACGTGGACCCGGTCGCCGGTCCGCCACGGCTTCCCGGTGGCCCGGTCGGATCGGGCGCCGGTCTCGGTCGTGGTCCCGTGGTTCCCACCGGTCTGGCGGTCGTCTGGGGCGCGGGGATCCAGATAGCGCAGAAAGAACGTCGGCACGGTCGCGGGATCGACGACGAGCTCGCCGTCGTCGATCCAGGCGCGCACCCCCGGCAACGGACGGCCCATCGACCCCGGCCGGATCTCGCCGCCGGGCGGCACGCCGGTGATCTGCCCGGTCTCGGTCTGGCCGTAGCCGTCGCGGATCGCGAGCCCGGTCGCGGTGCGCCACACGTGCAGCACCTCGGGGTTGAGTGCCTCGCCGGCGGCGACCAGCCCGCGCATCGCCGGCAGCGGCGGGATCGTCGTGCGCTTGGCGATCACCCGGTACTCCGTCGGTGCCATGCACAGCACGTTGACCCGTTCGCGGAGGGCGATCTGCAGCCGCTCCGCCGGGTCGAACCGGGCGTCGTGCAGCAGCGCCGCCGCCCCGCGCAGCCACGGGGCGATGAACACGTTGCGGGCGCTCTTGCTCCACCCGCTGGCGGCCGTGCACCAG
>JBFWKS010000339.1:0-4288 GCA_050252545.1 Solirubrobacteraceae bacterium | reverse complement strand
CGGTCATGTTCTTGCCGATCTCACCGAGGCCGCCGAGGGGCAGCACGCGAAGCGTTCCGGTCATGGGTGGGTGTTTCCGTTCGTCAGGCGCGACGCATGGCCGCGCGCAAGGGTGGTGCGTCCCGCCGGGCGGGAGGCGCGGATAAACGACCGGGAAGCGCGGCGGGGCCGGTGCGGGCAGCGATCACGCGGCGAGAAGCCCCAGGTCCGCGAGCACGGCGCGGATCTTCTCCCGCTCCCCGGCGTCGGCCTCGACCAGCGGCAGCCGCAGCCCGCCGACGGGGTGGCCCGCCAACGCGAGCGCGGCCTTGACCGGGATCGGGTTGACCGTGATGCCGAGGACGGTGTGGAGGTCCTGCAGTCCACGGTCGATCTCGGCCCGCCGCTCCCGGGTCGCGGTGAGCATCTCGGCCATCTGCGGACCGACGAGGTGACTGGCGACGCAGATGCCGCCGACGCCGCCCAGGTCCAGGGTCCTGCCGAGGATGTCGTCGTTGCCGGCGTACAGGTCCAGCCCGTCGATCGGCTGCAACTCGTCGCTGTTGGCCTGCTTGAGCGCATCGACGTGGTCGATCTGCGCCAGCTCGGCGAGCAGCTCCGGATCGAGGTTGATCGTCGTGCGCGACGGGATGTTGTAGATGACGATCGGCCGGTCGGTCGCGGCCGACACGGCCCGGTAGTGCTGCACGATCCCGGGACGGTTGGGCCGGTTGTAGTAGCCGACGACGTTGAGGGTGCCGTCGACGCCCAGCTCCGTGGCACGCTCGGTCAGGTGGACCGAGTGGCGCGTGTCGTTGGATCCGGCGTTGGCGATGACCGTCGTGCCGGCCGGCTTCTCGCGGACGGCCAGCTCGACCAGCGCCAGGTGCTCCTCGTCGTCGAGGGTCGAGCCCTCGCCGGTGGTTCCGGCGACGACGAAGCCGTCGGAGCCGTTGGCGGCCAGATGCTGCATCAACGCGACGAACGCGTCCTCGTCCACGCGGTAACGCGCGTCGAAGGGGGTGACGATCGCAGTGATGATCCGGCCGAGGGATGCCACGCCGACGAATCCTCCCAGAGCGCTCGGATCGACGGGTTGACGTACGACCGGGGCGCCCGTGCCGACGGGTCCGCCGCGTGGCGTCGGTCGGTGGGCGCGCCCGAGGCGACGGGTACGCCGCGTAGAGTCGGGCCGGTGGCGCAGACCGACGACGAAGAGCTCGACGTGGAGATCGTCGGCGTGCGCTTCTGCAGCGACGACGGCACCTTCGCCGTGATCGACGCGCTGACCGTCGCCGGTCGCGATCACGAGGTCCTCGTCGGACCGGTCGGCCACCTGGACGTCGGCGACCGGGTCCGCGCGGCCGGCCGACGCTCCCCCCACCCCAAGCACGGCGAGCGGTTCCGGGTCGACCGGCTGGAGAGCGTCGCCGGTGACGAGGACGAGGCGATCTCGCGCGTGCTGCAGCGCGTTCCGGGCGTCGGCCCGGTCGCCGCCGAGCGGCTGATCGAGCGGTTCGGCGACGATCTGCTCGACCGCCTGGCGGCCGACCCGCGCGACGTGCTGCGGCGCGTTCGTGGACTGTCGGGCGTCAAGCTCGACGAGGCCGTGGAGCACTGGCGCAGCGAGGAGGGCGGGCGAGCGGTGCGGCTGCTGCTGGAGCGCCATCGCGTGGACGCCGCGACGATCACCCGCGTCGTCCGCGCGATGGGCGACGAGCCGGACGTCGCCCGGCTGCGCGAGGATCCCTACGGGCTGACCGCGCGGAGCGGGATCGGGTTCTTCACCGCCGATGCGATCGCGCTGGCGCTGGGCCGCGAGCCCGATGGTCCCGACCGGTTGCGCGCCGCGGCGTTGCAGGCCCTGCGCGACGCCGAGCTCGACGGTCACTGCCACCTCCCGCACGCCGACCTGGTCTCCCGCACCACGCGGCTGCTGCGGGCGCGGGGTGCCGGTGGCGCCGACGACCAGCGCCCGATCGCCGACGCCGTCCATGCCCTGGTCGAGCAGGGGGTCGTCGTCGAGCAGGACGATCGCGTCGCGACG
The DNA here is from genome assembly GCA_050252545.1 of Solirubrobacteraceae bacterium. Classification (GTDB taxonomy): domain Bacteria; phylum Actinomycetota; class Thermoleophilia; order Solirubrobacterales; family Solirubrobacteraceae; genus Patulibacter. The sequence continues at coordinate 2,262 of JBFWKS010000339.1, read as the reverse complement.
CTGGAGCTCGACGAGGACGAGCGGATGGTCGCGACGCTGGTGGCCGACCTCGTCCGCGCCGAGCCGACCCTGGACGTGACGCTGCCGCACGACCCGCCGGCGGCGCAGGACGACGACGGCCGCGTCCCGACGCCGGAGCAGTGGGAGGCGGTGCGCCTGGTCGCCACGCGTCGACTGACGATCCTCACCGGCGGGCCGGGCACCGGCAAGACCCAGACGATGCGGGCGCTCGTGCAGGCGGTCCGCGACGGGTCGCAGGACGACGAGGCACCGCTGCTCCTCTGTGCGCCGACCGGCAAGGCCGCGCGGCGCCTGGCCGAGGCGACGGGGGCCAAGGCCACGACGGTCCACCGCCTCCTGGGGTTCGTGCCCGGGTCCGGGTTCCAGCACGACGAGGACGATCCGGTCGCCGAAGGTGGCGTGCTCGTCGTCGACGAGGCATCGATGCTGTCGCTCGACCTGGCGGTGGCGCTGCTGCGGGCGGTCGGGCCCCACACGCATGTCCTGCTCGTCGGCGACGTCGACCAGCTCGCGCCGGTCGGGCCGGGCCGCGTGTTGCAGGACCTGCTGGAGTCGGGAGCGGTGCCCGCGGTGCGGCTGACGCGGATCTTCCGCCAGGCGGAGCGGTCGCTGATCGTCCGCGCGGCGCACCGGATCAACCGCGGCGAGTGGCCGCTGGCGGCGCCCGGATCCGGCCCGGACGGGAGGGCCCCGGGCGGCGAGGACCGGCCGAACGCCAACGACGGTGCGGCCCCCACCGATCTGCCGGACCCGACCGGGCAGGCGGAGCCGCTGATCCGCGACTTCTTCCTGCTCGACCGCCGCGACCCGATCGCGATCGCCGACGAGGTGCTGTCGCTGGCCGTGTCGCGTCTACCGGGCCACTACGGCGTCGACGCGGTCGGTGGCGTGCAGGTGCTCGCCGCGCAGCGTCGCGGGACCTGTGGGGTCAACGAGCTGAACCGTCGGCTGCGCGAGGCGCTGAACCCGGGCGGCAGCAAGGCGGTCACGGGGGTCGGCGGGGCGCTCCTGCGGGCCGGCGATCGCGTCATGCAGACCCGCAACGACCACGACGCGGAGGTGATGAACGGCGAGCTGGGGCTGCTCGTGCGCGTCGTCGGGCCGGACGCGACCGTGCGGATGGATGACGGTCGCACCCTCGTGATCCCCGTGGCGCGGCTGGAGACCTGGGACCTGGCCTACGCGTGCACGGTCCACAAGGCGCAGGGCTCGAGCGTTCCGGTGGTCGTGATCCCGGTCCCGGCCGAGCACCGTCACATGCTCACCCGCAACCTGCTGTACACGGCCGTCACGCGGGCGGAGCGGGCCTGCGTCGTCGTCGCCGACCCGTCGGCGGTCCAGCACGCCCTCGGTCGCGTCGACGGGGCCACGCGGTTCACGGCGCTCCCGGCCAGGGTGCAGGCCGCGATGTCCGACTGAGGGCGTCGCCGGGGCTGGTTCCCGGCCGCCCCCCCCGCGATGCTCCGGGTCAGTCCGTGAACAGGAGCTTGTCCAGGCCGACCGTCGGCGAGTGCTCCAGCGACGCGACCCGGCGGACGGCCAGGACGACGCCGGGCATGAACGACGAGCGATCCAGCGAGTCGTGGCGGATCGTGAGGGTCTCCCCCGTGCCGCCGAGGATGACCTCCTGGTGGGCCACCAGGCCCGGCAGCCGCACGCTGTGCACCGGCGGAGCGGTGCCGGTGGCCTCCTCGATCAGGTCGGCGGTGTGCTTGGCGGTGCCCGACGGCGCGTCGAGCTTCTTGTCGTGGTGCAGCTCGATGATCTCGGCCTTGGTCATGTGGCGGGCCGCCTCGGTGGCGAACCGCATCATCAGGACCGCGCCGATCGCGAAGTTCGGTCCGAAGAACGCGTTGGCGGTGCCACGCCCCTCCAGCTGCGTGACATCGAATCCCGACGTGCCGATCACGACGTGGACGCCGGCCTCCACGCACTGGATCGCGTTGGCCAGCGCGGTGTCGGGACGGGTGAAGTCGACGACGACGTCCGCGTCCGGAAGCACGTCGGCGAGGGTCGTTCCGAGGGCCGGGTCGGCGCGGCCCGTCAGGACCATGCCGTCGGCCGCCTCCACGGCATCGCACACGGTCTGGCCCATCCGGCCGGCGGCACCGGCCACGGCCACGCGGATCTCGCTGCTCATGGCGCCCATCGTCGCACCCGGCGGTGGTGGTTGACTTCCGCCATCGTCACCCCGTCTCCCTCCGCATCCGTCCCCCCCTCGCCGGTCGTCGCCCGACAGAT
>JBFWKS010000338.1:0-4302 GCA_050252545.1 Solirubrobacteraceae bacterium | reverse complement strand
CGCCCAGGTTGACGAGCACCCCGTGGGTATCGGCGGCCGAGTAGAACTCGACGACCCGGGCCGGGGCGAACCGCTTCAACACGCGGCGCCACAGGTCGGGCGGCATCCACGACCCGACGAAGAGCCGCACCGGATGCTGCTCCTCGCCCCGGTGGTGCGGCGCATCGACGAGCTCGCGCAGCATCGTCCACGTGTAGGTGACGACGGTGGCGCCGTAGCGGCGCACCTCGGCCCAGAACGTGTCGACGTCGTAGCGCGACGCCATCGCGATCCGCGACCCGCCCGCGATCGCCCCGCCCAGCCCGACGAGCAACCCGGACGGGTGCGACGGCGGGGTCAGGCAGTAGACCGTGTCCTCGACCGTCAGCGATGCCGCCGACGCGGTGCCCAGCGCGCTCAACAGCCAACGGCCGTTGGTCACCCGGTTGACCCGCAGGCCGGCGCCGTCGCCGGTGAAGAGGATGAACGCCAGGTCACGTGCCTGGCCGGGGTTGGGGCGGTACCAGGCGGGTGGCACCACGGCCTGGGCGTCGATCCGCTCCATGTCGACGACCCCGTCGGGGAACGCGCGATCGTGGCCACCACCCGATCCGAGCACCGCGACCGGCAGCCCGATCGCGCGCGCCGCGCCGAGCAGGTCCGGGGCACAGACGATCCGCTCCACCCGGCCGAGCGACGCCTCCAGCTCGGTGTCACCCTCGGGCCGGAGGAACACCGCGACCGCACCCATCCGGTTGAGCGCCACGGTCACCGCGATGGCGCTCGGCCGCGATCGCATCAGCACGCCGACGTGCTCGCCGCGACGCACCCCCAGACTGATCAGGCCGTGGGTGACCGCATCGAACCGGTACTTCGCCTCGGCGCGGGTGTGGACCCGGTCGTCGAAGAGGAACTGCGAGCGCTCCGGGTCGCGCTCCGCCTGCTCGTCGAGCAGCAGCGCCAGCGACCCGCGGGTACCGGGCCGCACCTGTTGCAGCAGCGACAGGCGCGGCAGCTGCTCGACCGCCTCCTCGCCGAGGCTGCGGATCGTGCGGGCGGTGCGGGCGGTGCCGGTCGCCAGCAGGCGGGCGGCGTCGACGGTGGCCTCGACGAGCGACTGCCCCCCGGCGCCCAGGCCGATGCCCGCAGGCCCCTCGTCGGCCGGCCCCTCCGACAGGCTCTGCAGGCTCCCGGGCCGCGGGGCCTCTCCGTCGATCCAGTGGATCCAGTCGGCGACGAGCGGCCACACCTCCTGATCGGCGCGCGGCCCCGCGACGAGTCCCAGATGCCCCGTGTTGACCGTGCTCCCCCAGACCTGCGCCCCCGGGGCGGATCTGGCGATCGGCCGCACCGACGCCGCCGGGGCGATCGCATCACCCGACCCGTCGAACGCCAGCACCGGAACGGTCAGGTTTGCGAGCGACACGGGATCGCCGCCCACGGTGAGCGGTCCGGCGAGCACCGCGTTCTGGGCCGCGAACCGGCGGCCCGCGTCGACGAGCGCCGGACCGGGGAACCCGAGCGAGCGGCCGGACTGCAGCAGGTGGCGGGAGCCCTCGCGAGGCAGCCGCCCATCGCGGCCGCTCAGCCGCACGACGAAGTCCACCCGGCGCTGGGCCGCACGGCCGGGATCGACGACCTTCAGGACCCGGCGTCCCGCCCATCCCGGGATCCGCACCCCGAGCTCCAGCAGCGCCGCGACCTCCGCCACGACCGTCGCCGCCGTCGCGTGCTCGGGGATGCCCATCGCGTGCGCCGGATCGACCGGTGCTCCCAGCGCCACGACCGCCGCCACCCCCTGCGAGCGGCGGTGTGCGGTCGCGAGGTAGGCCAGCAGCCCGCCCTGGCTGTGGCCGACGACGTGGACGCTGCGCCCGGTGCCCGCGATCACGTCGTCGATGGCCGCCGACACCGCCTCGACACGACGGACGAGCATCCCCTCGACGTCGTCGACGTCCTCGCGCGGCGGGCTCAGCTCGACGACCCACGGATCGACGCCGCGCTCGGCCAGGCGGCGGACGGCGCTGACGTCGCGGCTCAGGTCCCACACGTCGCCGGTGAGGACGAGCGGCGCGACGAGCAGCACCGGGGTGCCGGTCGGCGGCTCGTCCGGGAAGTAGCGGCGCAGGCGGTACTCGGCGCCACGGCCGGCCACGGCGTACGGCGCCCGATGGGTGGCGACCTCGAGCATCCCGACCCGCGACAGGGCCAGCGCGTCGCGGGCGATCGCCAGCGACCGCACCGACCAGTCGCCCAGTGCCCCCACCGTGGACGGCATCCCGAGGCGGGGCAGGGCGCGCATTCGCGGGACTGTACCGCGCACACGGCCACGCTCCGATCCCGCGACGACCTCCGGATCGACGGCCCGCCGCCCACCCGCACCCGGCGTCTACGGAGGGTCCGGCGGGACGCCACGCCGGACCGAACACCATGTCCACGTCGCTGGTGATCGCCTCCGCGACCCGTACCATTCGGTCGGATGGCACGGACCGAGCCCCTCACGGACCGCAGCGCCACCGACACCGCGTCCGCCGTGCGTCAGCGCCGGACGTCGGTGTTCGGGTACGAGACCCGCGAGCTGTCGGTCGACGGCCGTGGACCGGCGATGGTGCTGATCCACGGCTACGGCGACTCCGCCGACACGTGGCGCCCACTGATGCAGCGGCTCGCCGCCGCGGGCCGGGCGGCCGTCGCGATCGACCTGCCCGGGTTCGGGCGGGCGTCGCGACTCCAGCGCGGGGCCCTGCTGCCGCAGTGGGACGCGTTCTGCGGCGCGGTGGTCGAGGCCACCGCCGCGCGGACGGGTGGTGACGTGGTCGTCGCCGGCAACTCTCTCGGCGGGATGCTGACCCTGCGCCTGGCCCAACGATCCGACCTGCCGATCGCCGGGATCATGCCGCTGGCCCCGGCCGGCGTGCAGGTGCCACCGTGGAGCGCGCTGCTACAGCACGACCCCGCGATCCACCGCGTGCTGGCGATGCCGCTCCCACTGCCGCGGCGGATGGTCGCCGGCGGCGTGAGCCAGGTCTTCCGCCGCGTCGCGTTCGCCGAGCCCGCGACCGCCGACCCGGAGCTGATCGAGGGGTTCACCCAGCACCTGAGCACCCGCGGGTCGCTGACGCGGCTGATCGACATCGGCCGCGCGCTCGTCGCCGAGATCCTTCCGGGCGCCCAGTCTCCGCCGATCTCCCCCGAGCGGATCGCCTGCCCGACGCTCTTGGTCTGGGGCACCAAGGACCGCCTGCTGGCCCCCGAGGGTGCCGCGGTCCTCGGCGAGGCGCTGCAGGACGGTCGCACCGTGATGCTCGACGACTGCGGGCACTGTCCACAGCTGGAGCGTCCCGACGTCGTGATGGAGCTCGCCGAGGAGTTCCTCGACGGACTCGGCTGACCGGCGTCCTCGTCGGACCGAGCCGGCGGACCGCCCCGGCTGTCCGACGGTCCCGTGCAGGGTGCGGAGGTCGACGCCGGCGGCTCAGGGCCGGGTGGTCGACGCCAGGCCCGGGCGGGTGCTCAACGCCAGACGACGAGGCCCACGAGCGCGGCGCAGGAGCAGGCCAGCAGGGCCTCGATCCCGATCCGCAGGCCGGTGGGCGCCGTACCGGCGTCCATGAAGTGCACCGCGACGAAGCGGGCCTTGACGAAGGACAGCACGAGGATCGCGCTGCTTGCGACCTTGGGGTCCATCCCGTGGCCGCCGCCCAGCCACCACGAGATCAGCGTGATCCCCATCAGGAGGCCCCAGACGGCCAGGACGGTGCGAGAGACCAGCGTCATGTCAGTGCACGAAGTAGAGGAGCGGGAAGAGCACGAGCCAGAGCAGATCGACCATGTGCCAGAACACGGCGCCGCTCTCGATCATCTGCCGGTCGTGAACGCCGGTGAGCGGCCGACGCGCCGCGCGGCGCACGAGGCTCAGCACCAAGAGGCCGACGAAGACGTGCAACAGGTGCAGTCCGGCCAGGACGTAATAGAGCATGAAGAAGTCATCGGTGTGCGGCACGTACCCCGCATCGATCTTCAGGCCCCATTCGATCCCCTTGGTGACGACGAACGCGACGCCGAACCAGAACGCGATCCGGAACGCGCGGTCGGCGCTGACCGTCCGCCCGAGGCGAACCGCGTTGACGCCGATCACCACCGCGAGCGAGCTCACCAGCAGCCACACGGTGTTGATGAACCCGAAGCCCGGCTCGAGCCGGGACTGCGATGCGGCGAACTGCTCCGGCTGCTCCCCCTGGTAGTGGAGGAAGAGGCCGAACAGGATGACGAAGACGACGACGTCTCCGACGATGACCACCCAGATCCCGGGCTCCCCCGGGA
>JBFWKS010000337.1:0-4325 GCA_050252545.1 Solirubrobacteraceae bacterium | reverse complement strand
ACCACGGCGATGCACGAGAAGGCCCAGGCCCTGGACGGCGATGCCAAGGCGTGGAGCCCGACCCGCGAGGACGTGTTCAACGCGGTCGTCGTGATGACGCCGACGATGAGCGAGTACTTCGAGGCGTGGAAGAACTCGCGGTTCGTGGCCGGCGACGACGCGGACGAGTCCGGGTTCGTCGGTGCGTCGCGGCTGAGCGACATCGTCGACATCCTCAGCGGCCTGCAGGTCGTCTACGCGGGGATCAGGCCGGTGATCGCGGAGGAGGACGAGGCGCGCGCCACCCAGACCGGCCGGAGCCTCGACAAGCTCGTGGCGTTCGTCACCGACATCCGCGACCGCGAGGCCAAGGGCGAGACGTTCAAGCCCGAGCAGGCCGACGCGTTCGGCACCAACGCCCAGGACCAGGCGGAGGCGATCGCCGGCCAGGTGTCGCAGGCCGCCGCGGCCCTCGGGATCAAGCTCGAGGACGCCTGATCGATGCGGCGCGGACTCCGCACGCTGCTGCTGGTCGCGCTGCTGGGCGCGGTCTCGCTCGCGGGGTCCGCGCCGACGGGCGCCCGTGCCGCCGACGGCCCGCCGGCGTGGCAGGCGGCCGACACCATCCGGGCCGCGCTCTTCGACGCCCAGTCCGCGGCACTCGTCGGGGACCGCGCCGAGGCCCGCCGCGGGGTGGCCCGTGCCCGCCGGGCGTTGCGAGGAGAGCTCCGCGACGCCACTCGCGGCCAGGTCGGAGCGGACCTGCGCGGGGCGCTGCGCGATGCAGGCCGGGCGGCGGACGCCGGAGACGCGGTCGCGTTGGCCGCCGCCCGTGGCCGCGCGACGAGCGGGGCCCACCGCGTGAGCATGGACCGCACGCTGCGGGCGCTGCGTGACGGTGATGCGCAGGCCGCCCACCATTGGCTGCTGCTGCGCGACTACCGGGTCGCCACCCGCTACAGCAGCTCCCCCGTCGACGCCACGATCGCTTTGCGCAACCTACGGGCGGGACGGACCGATGCCGGCCGGGCGACGCTCATCGTCACCAAGGACCTCTACGACGCGTACCAATCGCAGCTGCGGGTGCGACTGAAGGACGCCGAGCAGGGAGCGCGCCGCCGGTTCGGCACCCGTCAGGCCGAGGCGCTCGGTCACGCCCGTGGCCTGTGGGCGATCCTGCGTGCGCGGTTCGTCGAGGAGCGCAGCGCCGAGGGCGCCGACGAGGTCGACCGGTTGGCCGACGCGATGGTCGCCGACGCGGTCGCCGGACGGTTCGCCGACGCCGGCCGTGACGCCAAGGCGTTCGAGGCGGCGCTGGACGGGTTCGTCGCCGCCCCGTTCACGCCCGAGGAGCAGGCACGGCGGGCATCGCAGCTGCTGCGGTTCGTCGAGCTCGTCCCGATCGAGTACCGCGACGGGACCGAGGACGGCCGGGTGACGGTCGACTTCGAGATGCAGGAGGCCAAGGCGTTCGTCGAGGGTGCCGACGCCGCGTTCGCCGACATCGGTGACGCGCTGCGCCGTCGCGACGCCGACGCCCACGCCAAGGTCCACGCCGGCCTGGAGCGGCTGGACAAGGCCGTGGCCGACGCGATCGGCGGCGGCGAGGTGATCGACGAGGACGACGTCAAGGCGATCGCCGACGACACCGTCGAGGCCCTCCGCGACGGCGCACCGGACGAGTGGACCGCATCGAGCGACGACTCGGACTTCGACCTCATCGCGCTGACCCTGGACCGGCTGGAGACCGCGGTCGCCGCCGGCGCCTACGGCCAGGCGGAGCAGGCGCGGCTCGAGGCGTACGCGTTCTTCGAGTTCGGCCCGGAGCTGCGACTGCAGCCGTTCGACCCGGGCCTGGTCGGCGACATCGAGGGCCTGGTGTGGTTCGGCGCGCGCGACGTTCCCGGCCTCGCGCAGCTCATCGCCCGCAAGGCCCCGCCGGCCCAGGTCAAGGAGACCCGTCGGGTGATGGACGATGCGCTCGCCGACGCGCGCGCCACGCTCGGTGACGACCAGTCCGCCGGCACCGTCATCACCAACGCGGCACTGATCGTCTTCCGCGAGGGCCTGGAGGCGGTCCTCATCCTCGCCGCGATCACGGCGAGCTTCGTCGGCGCGGCCAGTCGCAAGCGTCGCCCGGTGCTGATCGGTGCCGCGTTCGGGCTGCTGGCGAGCGCGATCACGTGGGTGATCGCGGCGTTCATCCTCGATCAGTTCACGCAGTACGGCGAGAAGCTCGAGGCGATCGTCGGGGTGATCGCCATCGGGGTGTTGTTGCTGGTGATGAACTGGTTCTTCCACAAGGTCTATTGGACCCAGTGGATCAGCGGGTTCAACCAGCGCAAGCGGCAGATCCTCGCCGACGAGGAGGCGGGACTGCGGACCGGGTTCTGGACGACCCAGGTCTTCGGGTTCGGGATGCTCGGCCTGACGAGCGTCTACCGCGAGGGGTTCGAGACCGTGCTCTTCCTCCAGTCGCTGCAGCTCAGCTCCGGGCTGGGGGTCGTCCTGGCCGGCGTGGCGCTCGGTGGCGTGTTCGTCGCCGCGGTGGCGGTGGCGACGTTCGCGATGCAGCGCAAGCTGCCCTACAAGCGAATGCTGATCTTCACGATGGTGCTGCTGGCGCTCGTGCTGGTGATCCTCGTCGGGCAGACCGCGCGCACGTTCCAGGGCGTCGGCTGGTTGCCGATCCACCCGGTCGACGTTGACATCCCCTACTGGATGGGCACGTGGCTGGGCGTGCATCCGACGGTGGAGACGCTCGGGCTGCAGCTCGTCGCCGGCCTGTCGGTGCTGGGGTCGTACTTCGCCGCGGAGTGGTGGAAGGTCAAGCGGCCCCAGCGCAAGGCGCGGCGGCGACGGGCGGCCGACGCCGTGGAAGCCGTGGAGGTCGGCGGGTCCATCCAGCCCGCCGAGACCGCGTCGGTCGTCGAGGTTGCGGACTGACGTCGGACAGTGCGGCGGGCTTCGCCCGATCGATGCCGATCGGGCGCCGGCCCGGCGCGCTGGCGAGGGGCCCCTCAAGACGGCCACGGCTCGCCGAGCAGCCGGGCGGCCGTACTGAGCTTGAGCACCAGCCGACGGTCACCCGCAGGCACGTCGACGAATCCCCGCGCCCGGTAGAACGCGGCCGCACCGTCATCCAACGCGTCGACGACGAGCAGGCGCCCACCGGCGATGCGCGCTGCACGCACGATCGTCCTGAGGGCGTGCACGAGCAGCTCGTTGCCGAGCCCTTCGCCCTGGAGCTCGGCGGCGAGCGCGAGCTTGGCCAGCAGGATGGCCGGGATCCGCGCAGGGCCACCGCGGCCGATCGAGCGCGGGAGCTCGTCGCGCGCGACGAGATGCGGCGCGATGGCGAAGTACCCCAGGACCCTGGTCCCGACCCGGTCGGTGAGCACGTGGGTGCGCGTACCGTGACCGGCCGCACCGTGCGCGTGCCGCGCGAGCCACTCATCCAGGTCGGGCACGCCGCAGCGGAACGCCTCGACCTGGTGACGCTCCGCAAGCGGCTCGACGTGCAGCGTCACGCAGGGGCGATGCGGCCGTGGCGACGGGCCTCGTCGACGGCGCGCCGCAGCCCCGGAGCGTCGTCCGGCCGGTCCAGCGCCGCCGCGAGCGCGTCGAAGTAGTCGGCCGGCACGACCGTCGTCGCGTGAGTCCCGACCAGGTCACCGGCACGGTCGAGCGCAGCGGCGACCATGAACGCGGAGACCGACTCGCCGGCCATGCCGGCGGCAAGCTCGATCTCCCGCCGCTGGGTCGCGGTCAGACGCGCCTCGATCCGTTCGGCCTTCGTCACCGCCATGCGGCGATGTTACCGTACGAATGTACGGCAGCTCAACCAATGGGGTGGTGGGAGACGTCGTCGCCCCACAGCCTGAATCCGTGGCCGGAAAGTTGTTCGGTCGTATTCGTTCCCCCGTGACCGAACAATCGCCATCGATCTCTGGCGCAGCCAGCTGGCGCGGCTCCCGGCCCGCAGGGGCCTGCGACGCGGGCTCGCTGGACGCGGGGCGGGTACCGTCCCGCTCGTGCGCCGCCAGGAGAAGGCCGACCGGATCGGCGAGATCCTCGACGAGCTGTACCCCGAGACACCGATCCCGCTCGACCACCGCGACCCATACACGCTGCTCGTCGCGGTGGCGCTGTCGGCGCAGACGACCGACAAGAAGGTCAATCAGGTCACCCCGGCGCTGTTCGCCGTAGCCGACACGCCGGCGAAGATGGCCGCGCTGGATCCGGTGGAGATCCAGGAGCTGATCCGCGAGATCAGGCTGGCGCCGACGAAGGCCCGCAACCTGTGGACCGCCGCCCACCAGATCGTGGAGGCCGGCGGCGAATTG
>JBFWKS010000336.1:0-4328 GCA_050252545.1 Solirubrobacteraceae bacterium | reverse complement strand
TGATCACCACCGGATACCCGCGCAGCGACCGCACGAGCGCGTCGAACCCGTCGCGGCCCGGGGTGAGGATCCGGTCGCCGCGTGCGGAGAGGTCCCGGAGCACCGGGGGCGCGTCGGCGAGCCGGCGCGCCAGCTCGGCCGCGCCGGGCCCGTCGTCGGCCGCGACGGGGACGGGGTCGCTCTGGAGCAGGCCGATCGTCAGCGCAGCGACGACCGCGACCGTCGCCGTGACGACGGCCAGCCGGCGCGAAGGTCGACGGATGGCCACGCCCCCAAGAGTGCCACAGGCCCCGCGCGCGGGGCCTGGGCGGGTGGGACTCATGGGCGTGACGATCGCCCGGGCGATGCTTTACAGTCGGAGGGGCCTGCACGGCGTGACCACGCACCTCTCCGGTCACCGTCCGTCGGCCCTCTCGCCATCCGCGTCGTCGCCGTGACGTCGCGCCCGGTGGCCTCTCCCGCTCATCGCATTCCCGTAAGGCATGGCGCAACGCCCGTCCGCCGTGGTCGCCGAGACCACCATCCCCGATCCCGAGGAGATCGACCGGATCGCCGCATTCACGCGCGAGCCGTTCGTCGTCGAGGGCGAGTCCGCCGACGACGTGCTCGCGCTCGGGACGGTGCGTCGGCACGCGTTCGAGGCCGCACGTCGCGACCTGGACGCCGGCGCCACGGAGCCCTCGCTCAAGTGGCGCCGCCGCTGGGCGCTGCTGCTCGGCCTCGACCGGATGCTGCAGGCGGACGTGCCGACGCTCGCCGACGGCACGACCCTCAACCCGCACCAGGTCGACGCGCTGTCGGGCACCTACGCCGCGCTCCTCGCCGAGGCACAGCGCCGGACGCAGGGCGTGGCCGACAGCGACGGCGATGCGCTCGTCCTGTCGTTCGAGGTCGATGAACCGACCGCCGACGAGCCGCCGCCCGCGCCGGCCGCGGGCGCCCCGGACGACGAGCCCGACGATCCGGACGCCTACGGGGCCGACGACGCGGACGACGCCGATGGCGAGCCGGACGGCGACGTCGACGACGTCGTCGCGACGACCCCGGTCACCCCGGACGAGGACGACGACGAGGACGACGAGGGCGAGGGCGACGAGGACCGACTCGATGCGCTGCCCGACGCCGAGCCGGAGTCCGAATCCGCGTCGTACGACGACGAGGCCGACGAGGACATCGACGAGGACATCGACCAGGCGGCGCTGGAGGACCCCAACGCCCACAAGCGGTTCTGGTTCGAGCACGCCACCGGCGCCGGCAAGACCGTCGCGGCGATGGGCTTCGTCGAGGCGACGCGCACCGGCGGGGTCCTGATCCTCACCCACCGGCGCAACCTCGTCGACCAGTTCATCGACGAGCTGCAGACCCGGGGCTACGGCGAGCGGCTCTGCAAGCCGCTGCTGGGCGAGGCCGCCCCCCCATCGGGCCCGGGGCCGGTGACGATCGAGACGTACCAATGGTTCGTCCGCAACGCCGGCCAGATCTCCGGCGCCTACACCGTCGTCATCTGCGACGAGGCCCACACCGCGCTGGGCGAGAAGACCTCCGCCTCGATCCGCGCGTGGACCGGCCCGATCTTCATCGGCATGACCGCCACGGGCGCGCTGATCGCCCGGCACGTCACGGACCTCTTCCCGACGCAGACCTCGCGGTTCGACCTGGCCCAGGCGGCGCGGCGCGGCGTGATCGCGCCGCTGCGCGGCCTGCGGATCCCGCCCGGGCCGGGCGTCCGCACCATCGCCAAGGTGCCGCTGCGCAAGGGCGAGGTCGACATGGAGTTCGACCAGGACGAGCTGGCCAAGCTGCTCGACCAGGTCCCCTTCAACCTGGCGATCGCGGACCTGTACAAGACGCGGTTCCGCACCGCCCCGGGCGTCGTCTACGCCGCGGGCGTCAAGCACGCCTACAACGTCGCCGAGAGCTTCCGTGCCGCCGGCATCAACGCCGAGGCGGTCAGCGGCGAGACGCCCAAGCGCGAGCTGGCGACGATCCTCGCCCGCTACGACGCCGGCGAGATCGACGTCCTCGTCAACGCCCAGCTCTTGGCCGAGGGCTGGAACTCGCCGCGCGCGACGGTCTGCATGCACCTGGCGCCGACGGCGTCCAAGCGGATCTACCAGCAGCGCGTCGGCCGCGTGACCCGTCGCCACCCGGGCAAGGAGGCGGGCGTCGTCGTCGACTTCGTGCACCCCGCCACCCAGCACGACGATCCGGTCGTGACGCTGCACTCGCTGCTGGACCGCGACGTGTACCGCGGTGGTGCGATCGTCGTCGGACCGGTCCGACGCGGCCGCGGCCGACGGGTGAAGGTCGAGCGGCGCGTCGTGCCGGTCACCCCGGACATCGAGCGTCGCCGCCAGGTGTTCGAGCGCGAGCTCTGGCGGATCGCGGTCGAGCAGCTCGACTGGGGCGAGCAGCGGGTATGGGCCGCGCTGGCCGGCGCCAAGGCGTCGCCGACGAACTGGCGCCGTGGTCGCGCGATGCTGAACTTCGACCGCTCCGGGGAGTTGCGCCGCCAGTTCCTCGTCACCGCGCTGGAGCGCAACCGCAACCCGCAGCTGCGGATCCGCGCGATCCAGGAGATCGCCGTGCTGAAGGAGGCCGAGCCGTTCGACACGGCGGTCGACCAGGTCGGACAGTGGCCGCGTGACGAGCGGCGCGAGGCGTCGCGGATCCTGCTGCAGGCGCTCGCGGACGGACGCATCGGCCGCCGCGACCAGGCCACCGCGTGGATCTGGCGCCTGGCCGGTTGGACGCGCGACATCCACGAGGAGTACGCGGCCCAGCGGTGGCCGGCGACGAAGCACCTGCTCGGGCTGCTCGTCAACTCGTCAGGCGCCGCCCACGCCCGCAACGCTCGCCGCGTGGTACACGCCGCCCGTCAGCACGACCGCCGGTTGCAGGCCGCGCTGCTGGCCGCCGCCGTCGCCCACACCCCCGAGGCCGAGGAGGTGCTGCGCGAGGCGCGCACCCGCCTGGCCCGCAAGCCCGGCGCGCTCAGCCGCGACCTGCTGAAGGACTTCCCGAAGAGCAAGCGCCGCAAGAAGCGCGGCCGCAAGAAGAAGGGCGGTGGCGACCCCGAGGCCAACGCGCCGGAGGCGGCCAAGCCCGACGCGAACGCGCAGAGCGCCGACGCGGGCGACGGTGGGTCCGCACAGAGCACCGACGGCGACGGCGCATCGGGCGACGGGAGCGCGCAGGGCAACGCGGACGGGAACGGTCGTGGGAACGGTGGCGGTCGAAGCCGCTCGCGCCGCAACCGCTCCCGCAACCGGCGGCGCCGCGGGAACGCGAACGCCGGCGGGAACGCGAACGCCAACGGGCAGGAGAGCGCGGAGGCGAACGAGAACGCCGACGCGAACGCCGATGCCCAGAGCCGGGGCGAAGGCGCCGACGCGGGCACGCAGCAGGACCGGAGCGGGAACACCGATGCGGGTGCCGCCGGCGAGGAAACGGCCGCGCGGGGAGCCGACGCGACGTCCTCGGCTCCGAACGTCGGCCAGGACGATCGGACCTCGGCGACGGCGGCGGGCGGCGAGCCCGGCGACCGGGCCGCGGAGAAGGGGTCGGGCGACGACGCCGGCGATCGACGCTCGACCCGGGCCGCGGGCGACGAAGCCACGAGCACGACGAGCGGTGGCACCGGCGGTGACGTAGCCACCACCGCGCGAACGCGCGCCGAGCAGGCGGCGCGCGACGCCGACGCGGCGCAGGCCAAGGCCGAGGCCGCTCGCGAGCGGGCCCGCGCGGCCCGCGCACGGGCGAAGGCCCGCCGTGAGGCCGCGGCGGCGGCAAGCACCGACGGCGCGTCCGCCACCACGGCCCCGTCGGCCGACACGACCGTCGTGGGCGCCGCACCCGCGCCTGACGCGACCGTCGACGCCGACGAGAAGCCCGCGGCCGCCAAGCCGACCAGGCGCCGCACCCGGGCGAAGGCCACGACCGCCGACGCTGCTTCGTCGACGACGTCCACCACATCGGCCAAGCCCGCAACGCCGGCGAGGGCGAAGGCGAAGCCCGCAGGACCTTCGAAGGCCAAGCCGGAGACGCCCGCCGACACCGACGACGCCGCTCCCGCGCAGAAGGCACCGACGCGGCCCACTCGCCGCTCGACCACGGTCGGCCTGTCGGACGAGGAGCGCGCCGCGCGACGCTCGGCCGCGGCGAAGAAGGCCGCCGAGACCCGCAGGCGTCGTGCCGCCGAGCGCGCCGCCGCGGCGGCCGGCGATGCTCCGGCGGCAGCCGAGAGCGACCCCCCGGCGGCGAAGCCGACCCGGCGCCGGACCACGACGACGCCCACCACGGCCGAGGGCGAGGCCTTGGCGGCGAAG
>JBFWKS010000335.1:0-4385 GCA_050252545.1 Solirubrobacteraceae bacterium | reverse complement strand
CAGGACCGGCTCCAGGATCGAGGTCAACGCCTTGACCGCGGCCGCCACCTCGTCCTCGTAGAAGTCCGCGATCTTGTCGAGCATCTGGTCGAGGGCCCCGGTCTCCTCGCCCACGCCGACCATGTGGGCGACCATCGGCGGGAAGATGTCCTCCTCCCGCAGCGGCGACTGGATCGTGCCGCCGCGCCGGATGCTCGCCGACACGCTGTCCATCGCATCCTCGACCAGGGCGTTGCCGGACGTGCGCCCGGTGATGTCGATCGCCTGCAGCAGCGGCACGCCGGCCGCCGTCAGGGTGCCCAGGGTCCGGGACCAGCGGGCGATCGCGACCTTCTGCACGACCTCGCCGATCTTGACGGGCAGCTTGAGCAACAGCCGGTCCTTGTTGCGCCGGCCCTGCTCCGTCCGCACGTAGCGCCGAACGCCGACGACGATCGCCACCACGGCGATGATCATCAGCCACCAGTAGCCGGTGACGAAGTCGCTCAACCCGACCGTGATCTTCGTGATGAACGGCAGCTCGGCCCCGAACTCGTCGAGGACCCCGGCGAACACCGGTACGAGGAACGCCACGAGCGCCAGCACGACGATCAGGGCGAAGCCGATGACGACCGCCGGGTAGACGAGCGCCGACTTGACCGCGCGGCGCAGCTGGTCGTCCTTCTCCAGCTGGTCGGCGGCGCGGCTCAGGGCCGTCTCGAGCACGCCACCGATCTCGCCGGCGTGGACCATCGCGACGTACAGCCGGTTGAACACCCTGGGGTGCTGCTCCATCGCCTCCGACAGCGACGCGCCGCCCTCGACGTCGGTGCGCACCTGCACCAGGACCTCGCGGAACTTGTCCTTCTCGGTCTGCTGCTCGAGCACCGAGAGCGCACGCAGCACCGTCATCCCCGAGCCGATCATCGTCGCGAACTGGCGACTGAAGACGACCATGTCGCGCGCCTTGATGCGCTCCAGGAGCTTGATCTCGATGTTCCACGCCGCGCGCTTCAGGTCGACGCTCAGCGGGATCAGGCCGCGCTGGCGGAGCAGGTCGGTGACGTCGTCGGCGGTCTCGGCGTCGAGCTCGCCCTTGGAGCGGGCCCCACGCGGATCGAGGGCGAGGTAGGCGTAGGTGCTCATCGGATCGGCGGGTCGGGTCGGGTGGGCGTGAAGGGCGGTTCGGGTCGGACGGTCACGGAGATCAGATCGCGGTCAGGTCGCGGTCGGCCAGCCCCGGGCTCATCCCCGGACGCGACGGGTCGTCCTCGTCGGGGTGGTCGAGCAGGCGGCGCAGGTCCTGCGGGTCGTTGGCCCGGGCCTCGGCGATCTCGCGGGTGATCCGGCCCGCCCGGACGAGCTGCTGCAGCGCCGTCTCCAGCGTCTGCATCCCGTAGCGGGCGCCGGTCTGGATCGACGAGCGGATCTGGTGGGTCTTGCCCTCGCGAATGAGGTTGCGGACGGCGGCGGTGGGGATCATCACCTCGAGCGCGGCGACCCGGCCCGTACCGTCGGCGGTCGGCAGGATCTGCTGGCACATCACGCCCTGCAGGGCCGCCGCCAGCTGCATCCGGACCTGGTTCTGCTGGGCGGCGGGGAAGCTGTCGATCACGCGGTCGATCGTCTGCGGCGCGTCCTGGGTGTGGAGCGTCGCGAACACGAGGTGCCCGGTCTCCGCGGCCGTGAGCGCGGTGCCCATCGTCTCGATGTCGCGCATCTCGCCGACGAGGATCACGTCGGGGTCCTGGCGCAGCGCGGCCTTGAGCGCGAGGGCGAAGCTCGGCGCGTCGGTGCCGAGCTCGCGCTGGTTGACGATGCACTTCTTGTGCGGGTGGAGGATCTCGATCGGGTCCTCGATCGTGAGGATGTGCTCGTACCGGCGCTCGTTGATCCGGTCGACCATCGCGGCCAGGGTCGTCGACTTGCCCGACCCGGTAGGGCCGGTGACGAGCACCAGGCCGCGCGGCTTCTCGGTCAGCGTCTCCAGGATGTCCGGCAGGCCCAGCTCGTCGAGGGTCCGGATCCGGTCGGAGATCAGGCGCAGCGCCGCGCCCGTCGCTCCGCGCTGCTGGAACGCGTTGACGCGGAAGCGGGCGACGCCCGGCACCGGGTAGGCGAAGTCGACCTGGCGCTCGCTCTCGAGGGTCTGGCGCTGATTGGTCGACAGCAGCCCGTAGACGAGCTCGCGACAGGCCGACACGTCGAGGGTCTCCGACCGCGGCACCGGCCGCAGCTCACCGCGCACGCGGATCATCGGCGGGCTGCCGGCCGTCAGGTGCAGGTCGGAGGCGTCGTGCTCGACCATCGCCTGGACCAGATCGGGGAACCGGAGTGCCATATCCCCCGTTCCATCGGCGGCCGGCGGGATCGGGCGCACCCCAGTCCGGATGGGTGGACGAACGGTCGATGCGCGGCCGCGCCCGAGGCGGGGAGGTGGCCGCCACGTCCTCGCCCACCTCGGGGCCCGGCGGAGACGCGAGTCGCGCGCAGCAGGCGGGCCGGAACGGCCCCGCGCAGGAGCTCAGATGTCGCCGGTGACCCGGGCGACCTCGGCCAGCGAGGTCCGCCCCTCGCGGACCTTGACGAGGCCGTCCTCACGCAGCCGCCGCATCCCGCCTCGGCGTGCCGCCTCGGAGATCCGGTCGATCGGCGCCCGCTCGACGATCATCCCGCGGATCTCCTCGTCCACGGTCATGACCTCGTACAGGCCGACGCGTCCCCGGAATCCGGTGTCGGCGCAACGCGCGCAGCCGACCGCCTCGCAGGCCTCGAGCGGCTCGTCGAGCTCGAACCCGTTGTGGTGCAGCACCTCGACGGGGATCACGACCCGGCGCTTGCACGACTCGCAGAGCGTGCGGGTGAGGCGCTGGGCGACGACGCAGTCGATCGCCGACGCGACGAGGAACGGCTCGACACCCATCTCCATCAGGCGCGTGACCGCGGTCGGCGCGTCGTTGGTGTGCAGCGTCGAGAGCACCAGGTGCCCGGTGAGCGCCGACTCGACGGCGATCTTGGCGGTCTCCGCATCACGGATCTCGCCGACCATCATCACGTCGGGGTCCGCCCGCATCATCGACCGCAGCGCATTGGGGAAGCCGAGCCCGGCCCGAACGTTCACCTGCACCTGGGTGACGCCCTCGAGCTGACGCTCGACCGGGTCCTCGATCGTGACGATGTGCCGGTCGGCGGAGTTCAGCGACTGCAGCGCCGCATAGAGCGTCGTGCTCTTGCCCGATCCGGTCGGGCCGGTGGCGAGGATCGCCCCGTACGGTCGATGGCACGCCTCCTCGAACCGGGCGCGGTCCGCCGACGCCATCCCCAGTCGGTCCATCGTGATGACCCCGCCCGCACGGTCGAGGATCCGCAGCACGACGGTCTCGCCGTGCACCGTCGGCAGCGTCACCGCGCGCAGGTCGACCTTGCGACCGTCGATCTCCAGCGTCACCCGTCCGTCCTGGGACCGGCGGCGCTCGGCGATGTCCAGTTCGGCCATGACCTTGAGTCGGCTCACGAGTCCGGGGGCCAGGGCGCGCGGGACGGTGGCGGTCTCCTGCAGCACGCCGTCGATCCGGAACCGCACCCGCAGCCCGTGGGCCATCGGCGCGAAGTGCACGTCCGACGCCCGCCGCTCGATCGCCTGGGCGAGGATCGTGTTGACGAGGTTGATGACCGGCGCGTCCTCGGCGTCGGAGCGCACGTCGACGATCTCGGCCCCGCGGGCCTCGTCGGCGGCCGACACGTCCGGCGTCGCCTGCCGGACCGCGTCGTCCAGCCGCGTCATCTGGGCCAGGCGGGCGGCGACGTCCTCACGACTCGACACCGCCAGACGCACGGGCCCGCGGGTGAGCATCGACAGGTCCTCGGCGATGAGGACGTTGGACGGGTCGGCGATCGCGATCAGCAGCGCGCCGTCGATCCGGGCGACGGGGACGGCGTGATAGGTGCGCGCGTCGTCGGCGCTCAGCAGGCCGAGGACCCCGGGGTCGGGCGCGGTGTGGGCGAGGTCGAGGTGGTGCAGCCCGAACCGGTCGGCCATCGCCCGCGCGACCTGGTCGGCGGTGGCGATGCCGAGCTCGACGACGGCCTGGTCGAGGGGCACCCGTCGCTCGCGGGCGGCGACGACGGCCTCGTCGATCCGGTCGTGACTCGCACCTCGCGCCTCCAGGACCTCGGTCAGCGGTAGCCCCGCGAGCTCCGGTCGCGGCGCGGTGAGCGCGTCCTCCAGGGAGACGGGCCCGTCGTGGTCGGCGGGACCGCCGGTGGGAGAGGGACGCGTGCCCACGGATTGAGGTTCCAACACGGTGCCTTCGTTATCGGCCTCTGCCCCACCGGGACTTGAACCGACCGGTTCCAGACTACGGGGCCGGGACGCCGGGACCGGAGTCCGCACCCGGTCGTGCACG
>JBFWKS010000334.1:0-4474 GCA_050252545.1 Solirubrobacteraceae bacterium | reverse complement strand
GCGGCGGGGAAGACGACGTCATCACGGGCGGCGACGGGGCGGACAACCTCTCCGGCGGCGACGGCGGGGACTTCGGCGACACCCTGAGCTTCGAGTCCGAGACCGGCGGCTCCGGCGTGGAATACACCATCGGCGACACCACGGTGACGGACACATACGGCAAGCTCGACACCGTGGAAGGGTTCGAGAACGTCATCGGCTCCCGGTACGACGACACCCTCACCGGCGACGTCTCGGGCAACGACATGGCGGGCGGCGCGGGCAACGACGAAGTGTCCGGCGGCGCGGGCAACGATCTCCTCGTGGGCGGCTCGGGCAACGACATCCTGGACGGCGGGGACGACGACGACTGGGTCTCCTATGCGGACGACCCGGCCGGGGTGTACGTCTCCCTCGACTCCGGGACGGCCACCGACGGTTGGGGCGGAACGGACGCGCTGAGCGACATCGAAAACATCGAAGGCTCCGCCTTCAGCGACACCCTCATCGGCAGCTCGGGGAACAACTCCATCCTGGGCGGCGAGGGCGGCATCGACATCCTGCACGGCCTGGGCGGCGACGACACTCTGGGCGGCGGAACCATGGACGGTGGCGGCGGGAGCTCCTCCGATCCCTACGGCGGCGGGAACTGGACCATCGCCAGCTACGAGGACGGCAGCGCCGGCATCGTCGCGGCCGTGAACATGGTGGCCTCCCTGGGCACCGGGGCGCAGCCGCCCGCCACCCAGGGCATCGCCACGGCGGGCCTCAGCGGCGTCGGTACGGACGTCTTCGTGGACATGGACGGCATCATCGGCACGAGCTATGGCGACTCGCTCTTCGGGTCCACGGAGTGCAGGGCCGTCCTGGCCGGCGGCGACGGGGGCGACCTCCTGGTGGGCGACTCCGACGACCTCCTTTCCTTCGCCTGGGAAGGCGGCTCCGGGGGCATCACCTACAGCGTGGGCGACAGCTCCGTCACGGACACCTACGGCAACACGGACACCCTGGTCGGGTTCGGCGGGGTCATCGGCTCCAACAACGCCGACACGCTTTCCGGCGACTCCGGCGACAACTACATGGGCGGCATGGACGGGGCCGACCGGCTTTCCGGCGGCGCTGGCACCGACCTGCTGAGCTTCGAGTTCGAGACCGGCGGCAGCGGCGTCACCTACACCATCGGCCAGACCACGGTGGTGGACACCTACGGCAACACGGACACCGTCTACGGGTTCGAGGACGTCATGGGCTCGCGCCTGGACGACGTGTTCACCGACGCCGACGGGGACAACTACATCAACGGCGGCCTGGGCGACGACTCCATCGTCGCCGCGGGCGGCTCCGACACCCTCATCGGCGGCCTGGGCGAAGACACCCTGGACTACTCCAACCTGGAGCGCGGGGTGTGGATCGAGGTGGGCAACCAGGCCGCGTCGGCCCTGGATCAGGACAAGCTCGACGGCTTCGAGACCTACGTGGGCACCGCCTACGACGACATCTTCTGGGGCAGCACCGCCGCCGACCATTTCATCGGCGGCGCGGGCGACGACTCCGTCTGGGGCTCCGAGGGCAACGACACCCTGGAGGGCGGCGCCGGGTTCGACACCCTCGACATGAGCGACTACGGGCCCAACGGGGTGGAGGTGGTCCTCAACGGCGAGTCGACCTCCACCGCCATCGACTCCTACGGCTACGAGGACGTCATCTCCGGGTTCGAGGCCGTGCTCGGCACCAGCTACGACGACACCATCACCGGCGACGGGAACGACAACCTCATCAACGGCAACGGCGGCTACGACATCCTGGACGGCGGCGCGGGCGACGACACCCTGTCCTTCGAGTCCTCGAACGTGAGCGACGTCGAGGTGCGGATGTCCGAGGCGGGCGAAAAGGGCATCGTCTGGGACGGCGACAACAACGACCTGGGAACCTTCGTCAACTTCGAGAACGTCATCGGGTCCGGGGGGGACGACACCCTGACCGCCAACAGCCAGGCGAACCTGCTCCAGGGCGGCGACGGGGGCGACGAGCTCTACGGCATGGCCGGGGACGACACCCTGATGGGCGGCCTGCGCGGCGACACGCTCGACGGCGGCGACGGCGACGACCTGCTCCTCGGCGACCTCTGGAAGGAGAGCGCCTTCACCGGCTCGGACGAGGGCTGGTTCACCGAGGCGGGGAGCGACCCGACCGTGGTGGACGGGCATCTGAAGTCCTCGGGCGACGGCGGGACGGGCGTGAGCTTCGCCAATACGGCCTGGAGCAGCGTCGCCCCCCTGGCCGAGGGCAGCGAGATATCCTTCGACCTGGACCTGAGCGCCACGGGCGGCGCGGCCCCCTCCGGGATCACGGTCACGGTGGCGTTCGTGTACTTCGACGCCGAGGCCGGAGAGGCCGACACCGCCTTCTATTCCTTCGAGCTGGGCGAGGTCCCGAGCGGGTGGCAGACCTACGCCGTGACCATCAACGGCGACATATTCGAGGCCTCGGGGGCGTCCTTCAGCGATATCCTGCAGCAGGCCTCCGAGGTCCGCATCAGCGTGGACTGGGACGGCGGCTCCATGGACGTGGCCCTGGACAACGTGGCCATCATGGCGAACGGCGACGACTCCCTGATGGGCGGCGCGGGGGACGACACCCTGGACGGCGGCCTGGGCGCGGACATCCTGGACGGCGGCGAGGGCGACGACTTCGTCTACGCCACGATGGGGGACGAGGCCTACGGCGGCGAGGGCGACGACACCGTGAGCTTCGCCAACGCCGAGGCCGGGCTGGAGTTCATCCTGAACTCCAGCTACGGCGAGGCCCGGCCCGAGGGGGGCTCCAACACCGCCTTCTACGAGGAATTCGAGACGGTGATCGGGACCGAGCACGACGACACCGTGGACGTGTCCATCTACGCGGGCGACATGATCGGCGGGGTGAAGACCGCCGGGGTGACGGCCCTGGACGCGGGCGGCGGGTTCGACATGCTCCAGCTGGGCGTCGACGGCGGAGAAAGCATCACCGGCGCGACGGTGACCCTGGACTATCTGGGCAGCGGGGCGGCGCTCGTCTTCTTCACCGTCAGCGACATGGACTTCTCCGCCATACCCATCAGCGGCGTGGAGGGCGTCATCGGCACGGGCTTCGCCGACAGCATCACCGGCGACGCCGGGGACAACCTCCTGGCCGGCGGGGCCGGGGCCGACACCATCACCGGCGGCGGGGGCCAGGACACCCTGAGCTTCGAGTACGAGACCGGCGCCGGCGGCGTCACCTACGCCATCGGCGTCACCAACCACGATGCGGTCACGGGCTACGACCTGGTGACCGACACCAACGGCGCGACCGACTCCGTGAGCGGATTCGAGCACGTGTTCGGGGCCGCCAACGACGACGTCCTCACCGGCGACGACGAGGCCAACCACCTGAAGGGCAATGCGGGCAGCGACACCATCGTGGGCGGGGCCGGGGACGACACCATCTCCGGCGGGGCCGGGGCCGACAGCCTGGTCGGCGGCGCGGGATCCGGCGATGTCCTGGACTACTCCACGGACACCGCGGGGGTGTGCGTCGATCTGGAGACCAACCACCTCACCGGGTCGGTGCAGGGCTCCGAGGCGACGGGCGGCTACGATGAATATGACATCATCTCCGGGTTCGAGCACGTGCTCGGCGGTTCCGGCAACGACACCCTCTACGACTCCACGGCCGACAACCTGCTCTCCGGCGGCGCGGGCAACGACAAGCTGTACGGCGGCGAGGGCGGGGCGGACACCCTGTTGGGCGGCGCGGGCAACGACACCATCACCCCGGGCGGCATGATCGACGTCGGGACGGTGCTGGACGGCGGCGTGGGTGACGACGTGCTCGACGCGGAGTGCGTAGACACCCTGGACCTGCGCGACGTCGAGATCCTCAACATCGAGACCATCCATCTGGGGGACGGCGTCGTCCTCTCCATGAACCTGACGGACCTGGTCGGGTTCTCCGCCGTCATCGTCACCCACAGCTTCGGCGAACTGGACGCCTACGGCACCGACGGGGCCGACGACGTCGACCTCTCCGGGCTGGACATCTCCGGGCTCGATGACGGGGACGGCGGCACCCTGGCGGTGGACATGGGCGCGGGCGACGACAGCCTGACCCTGGACTCCGGCATGTTCAGCGACTATGCGGCCTACGTCACCCTGGACGGCGGCGTGGGCACGGACACCCTGACCTATGCGCTCGGGGCCTCCCAGACCCTCGACAATATCAGCAACTTCGAGGACATCGTCTTCGTCAATGACGGGAGCCTCACCGCCGCGTCCGTCATCGTTCCCGGCAGCGTGGCCGCCGCCGGCAGCTCCATGACCCTCGACGCCCGCGGCCTTGAGAGCGAGCTGACCCTCTCCTTCAACCTGGAAAACGCGATCTATTTCACGACCTACGGCACGGCCAACGACGACACCTTCAACTACTCCCAGCTCATGTCCTCGGCCCAGACCCTGGACGGCGGCGCGGGCCTGGA
>JBFWKS010000333.1:0-4483 GCA_050252545.1 Solirubrobacteraceae bacterium | reverse complement strand
CCCCGGGTGCGTACGGCGCGACCGTCAACACGATCCGCGGCAACTACGACGACGACAACCGGCTCTGCACCGAGATCGCCGGTGAGCACGAGGACTGGGCGTTCGTCAACGTCAACATGCGCCCCTACTACGCCGAGGGCTCCAAGACCCTGGCGTACGAGATCGCCGAGCAGCTCGACTGGCGCGCGCCCGACCGGATCGTCGCCCCGATCGCGTCGGGATCGCTGTTCACCAAGATCGGCAAGGGCTTCAAGGAGTGGCTGGACCTGGGCCTGATCGCCGGGTCGTCGGCCACCGCCGACGGGGTCCCCGTCATGAGCGGTGCGCAGGCCGAGGGCTGCAACCCGGTCGCGGCCGCCTACGCCGCAGGTACCGACGTGTGCCGTCCGGTCAAGCCCGACACGATCGCCAAGTCGCTCGCCATCGGCAACCCGGCCGACGGCCCGTACGCCGTCGAGCTGGCGCGCAACACGGGCGGCACGATCGACGACGTCACCGACGACGAGATCCGGCACGGGATCCGTCTGCTGGCCGAGACGACGGGCATCTTCACCGAGACCGCGGGCGGCGTCACCACCGCCACCCTGCGCAAGCTCGCCGAGTCCGGGCGGATCGACCCGGACGAGCGCGTCGTGCTCGTGATCACCGGCGACGGGCTCAAGACGCTCGACGCGGTTCGCGGCACCTTCGAGTGCACCGAGATCGACGCGCGGTACGAACAGTTCGAGGAGCGGGTCACCACCCGCGCGGAGGTCACCGTCTGATGGCGACGATCAAGGTCAAGATTCCCACCCAGCTGCGCGACGCCACCGGCGGCGAGGGCAACCTCACCGTCGAGGGCGACACCGTCGGGGCCGCGCTCGAGGCGCTGTTCACCGCGCACCCGGAGCTGCGTGGCCGGATCGCCGACGACGAGGGCAACCTGCGCCGGTTCGTCAACGTGTACCTGGACGGTGAGGACATCCGCTTCGGCGAGGGTCCCGCGACGACGCTGTCGGACCGTCAGGAACTGCAGATCCTGCCGGCCGTCGCCGGCGGCCGTTGACCGATCCGCGCCCGTCCGTCGCCGTGCGCGTGCGGCGACGGGCCCGTGCCGCGGGGGCCCGTGCGCTCGCGGGCCTCGACCGGCGCGTGCTCGCGCCTCGGGGGCTGCGGCTCGTGCGCGATCGCGACGTCGACCTCGTCGAGAGCGGCTATCACAGCCCGATCCCCGACTGGCGGTCGTTGCCGCCGTCGACGTGGACCGACCCGTCCCCGATGCCCGGGGTCGACTGGGACGCCGCCCCCGCGGTCGAGCTGCTCGAGGGCGTCTTGGCCGGTCCGCTCGCGGAGCACCGTCCGCCGGTGGTCCCGGGGGTCGACGACGCGACCCAGACCGCCCTGCAGGCCTTCTACAACAGCCTCGACGCAGCGACCCTGCACGCGATGCTGCGCCACGTCCGCCCTCGACGCGTGATCGAGCTCGGATCGGGCGTCTCGACGCTCGTGATGCTCCAGGCACTGGCCCGCAACCGCGAGGATGGCGCACCGTCGACGCTCGACGTCTTCGACCCGTACCCGCGGCTCCCGACCGAGCGCGGCCTCGACGGCGCGGGAACGCTGCACCGCACCGCCGCCGAGCACGTCGCCGCGGAGCGCTTCGCGACGCTGGAGGCCGGCGACGTGCTCTTCGTCGACACCACCCACACGGTGCGCGTCGGCGGGGACGTCGTGCGGATCATGCTCGACGTCCTGCCGCGCCTGGCGCCCGGGGTGATCGTCCACATCCACGACATCCTGCTGCCGTACGAGTACCACCGGTTGTGGTTCGAGTCCGGCTGGTACTGGCAGGAGCAGTACGTGGTGCAGGCGGTGCTCCAGGACAACCCGCACTGGGAGGTCGTCCTGCCCAACCATCAGCTGCATCGCGAGCACGCCGACGTCGTCCGGCACCGGGTGCCCACGTTCGTGGAGGGCAGTCAGCCGAGCGCCCTGTGGCTCCGCCGCCGCGTGCCCGGCGAGGACCCCACCGTCCCGCTGGCCGGGCGGCTCCGGGCGCCTCGGTAGGTCCCGGCCGGGGCGCGCGTCAGCCGCGGGTGCCCGCGCCGACCGGCAGCTCGGAGCGCGACCGTGGTGGCACGTCGCGAACGCGGTGGTCGCCGGTGGGCCAGGCGTCGTCGGGCGCCCGGGGTCGAGCGGTGCGCCGCCGCGCCCACCGGATCGCCGGCCGCTCGAGCACGAACCAGCTGGCGGTCGCCAGGACCGTGCTGATCCCGAGCGTCAGCAGCACCGGGGCCCACAGGCCGTCCGGCCACGGGCCGAGCGTCCGCAGCGCGTAGATGACCGGGAAGTGGACGAGGTACATCCCGTAGGACAAGATCCCCGCCCAACGGAAGGGGCCTACCGTGAAGACCGCCATCCCGGGGACCCGACCGAGCGCGACCGCCGCGATCATCAGCGCGAAGCCGAGGCTCGCCGGCGTGTCCACGAGTTGCTGGCGCAGGTCCGCCGGGCCGAGCCCGTAACCGCGTGCCGATGCCTCGAGCGCGACGAGGGCCGTCCCGGCGACCATCAGGCCGATGACGCCGCGGCGGCTCGCGGCCCGACCGTGCACGAGCACCGCCACGAGCATGCCGGCGGCGAACGAGGCCATCCGGGCGGGCAGGATGTGGCTGACGGTGCGGTCGGCATCGTGGAACCCGGACTGGCCGAGCCACACGGTGCCCATCACGATCAGTGCCCCGCACGCGCCGCCCAGAAGCCACCGGCGGCCGCGGACGGTCGGGACGCGCCGGCAACCCCACGCGGCGGCCAGGCCCATGAGCGGCACGAGCGCGTAGAACATCACCTCGACCGAGACCGTCCACGTCGGCGGGTTCAACCGGCCGGCGGTCTCCATCGAGTAGTTCTGGAGGAAGAGCATGAACGTCGGGATCTGCGACGCCGGGATCGCCTGGCCGTGGCCGATCGCGGCGAGCAGGATCACCGTCGCGATGATCACCACCCAGTACGCCGGCACGATGCGGGCGATCCGCCGGGTGGCGTAGCGACGCAGGTCCGGTCCGGGGCGGCCGTCCAGCGCCGCTGCGGCGAACGGCCGGAAGATCAGGTACCCCGAGAGCACGAAGAACATCGGCATGCCGAGCCGGAGCTGGCTGATCACGACGTCGAGCGTCGTGTGCTCCGGACGCATGCCGTCCCCGCGCACGAACATCCAGACGTGCAGGACGACGATGCCGACCGCCGCCGCACCGCGCATGCCGTCGAGGGCGTCCATCCGCACACCGGCGGCCCGCCGGTCGGCGGGTGAGACGGCGGCACCATCGGGGCCTCTGGTGGACGATCGGGCGGCACTCGTCACAACCGTTCCCACGCTTGCAGCCGGACGTCAACCCGCCATAAACGGCGCGTGGGGGGCGGCTGGGAGTCCGGGAGGCCGCCCCACACCGTGCCTGCGACGATGCGGACATGCGCGACGTGGCGATCAGCGGCGACTCGATCCGGCTCGGACAGCTGCTCAAGCACGCGGGTCTCGCCGATTCGGGTGGGGACGCGAAGGCGCTGCTGGCCGCGGGTCTCGTCACCGTGGACGGCGAGGTCGAGACCCGACGCGGCCGTCAGCTCGCCGACGGCGCGGTCGTCGTCGTCGACGACGCCGGGTCGGTGAGGATCTCCGCGTCCTCGGGCTCGACGGGACCGTCGTCCGGCTGATCGGGATCGTCGCTCCGGTCGGGCCCGTCGTCCGTCGGGTCGGGGGCCTCGTCGGCGACCGGGTCCTCCTGGGGCAACGGCAGCCGTACGCGGATGCGGACCCCGCCCGCGTCGCGACGGGCGGCGTAGAGCGTGCCGCCGTGGGCGGTCGCACGCTCGCGGATCGCCAGCAGACCGCCGTGCCCGCGGACCGGGTTGGCCAGGGGCTCTCCGTCGTCGAGGACCTCGACCTCGACGTGATCCTCGAGCCGGTGGATCGTGACGGTGCCGCCGCAGGGCGCCGCGTGGTCGACGACGTTGTCGATCGCGTCCTCCAGGACGCGGTAGATCGCGAGCGACACGTCGACGGGGAGACCCAGACCGGACGCGTCGGGCACCGCCCGGACCCCGTTGCGGAGGACGAGCCGCAGGTCGGCCCCGTGCGGTGCCGCCTCGGCGATGAGATCGGGGACGTCCGTGACCCCGGGTGGGTCACCGGCCGGGGCGAGGTCGCCGCCGAGCAGGTCGACGAGCCGGTCGAGCTCGGCGGTGACGCGGCTGCTGCGGTCGGGATCGTCGGTCAGGCGCTCGATCTCGGTCCGGACGATCCCGTGCACGTCCTGCGCGATTCGCGCGCGCTCACGGGACACGCTGAGCGGCGGCTCGTCCTCGCGGTCGGCCGGACCGATGAGACCCCGCCCGTCCCGGCCGCGCGACGGGGGCTGCTCGTCGACCGCAACCACGACGAACCGCACGACGATGCGTCCGGCGAGGAAACGCGCGACCATCGTGAACCCCGCGAGGAGGAAAACTC
>JBFWKS010000332.1:0-4510 GCA_050252545.1 Solirubrobacteraceae bacterium | reverse complement strand
GACATCCGTGCGTGGATCGAGACCTGGAACGAGAACCCCCGGCCCTACGTCTGGACCAAGACCGCCGACCAGATCCTCGAATCCATCAGCCGCTACTGCACACGAATCAACGAATCACGACACTAGTCCGCTACAGCCGACCGTCTACAGACGGACGCAGGGCGCACGAAGCCGCCGACGGCGGGAGAGTTCCGCGGCGGAGGGGCCGCCGCTTCACCACTCCCTGGAGTGGTTAGGCACCACGTGATCGTCACCCTTCACGGTCTCCGCGATCTTCGTCGCGATATCGGCGAGCGACGAGGAATCGCCGCTCGCCAGGCCGGACCGCGACGCGAGCAGCGGGCTGATGTCGCGCAGGGCCTCGAAGGTCGTCCCATGTGCAACGGGGATGACGCGGTCGGTCGCGAGGAGCGCCGACAGCTCCTTCTCTGCGATGCCTTGCGCTTCGATGCTCGCGAGTAGCGCGGGTGTGACGAGCACGATACCCGCCCGTGACATCCGCAGGCCCCTGTCGATCGCAGTCAGCAGTGCCTGCCCGAGTAGGACGTCCTTCTCGCTGAACCAACTGGAGCGCGTCCGCCACGGTGGGGCCAGCATCTCCACTCCAGATGCCTCGGCGGAGCTCGGGCACGTCCCCGAGCGCGGCTACGAGGTCCCGGGGCGACGAGAGGCGCCAGCATCGTTCTTCCACTTGCCGCTCTTCTCGATGACCTCGTTCGCCCACCATGACTTCTCGCCGTACTTGCCGTACTGCGCGATCCACCGCGCGGGTTTCGGCGCCGATCCGTACCGGGAGCGCGGGACGCTTGGCGTCGTCCTTCCCCTCGCCGAGGCGCTCTTGCCAAAGCACCTTGGTGAAGAGTTCGTGTTCGGCGACCCGCCGCAGGATCGACTGCTCATCTTGGGGGCCGTGGGCCATCCAGAACGCGACGATCGTCGTCTCTGCGACGGATCGCGCGAGCTTGAGTCCTTCGCGAGAATCGCGACCGCCGCGCCGGTGCGAACCGCATCGACCAACGACGCCTGCATGAGGAGCGAGAAGGAACCTCCTCGGGTCGGCCACGTGAGGTCGTTCGTGATCCACGAGATCAGGGCATCGAGTCGATCTCGTATTCGCTCAAGCTTGACCTGCTCCACATCCATGACGGCCACGTTAGAGAGCGCATCGGCGTTCTCGCTTCGCGTCTGGCCGACGATGCGCGCCTGTGACTCGCCACTGAACCACTGCCACCGCCGTGCCCAGGTGAACGATCGAGGTGGTTCTCCTCGCGAACTCGGTCGGCCCACGCGACGACGTCCTCCCGCGCCTCCTGCCGCCACTCCCCCCTGCGCGGTCTGCCGGGCGCGGCGCCGCTCGGCAGCGGGAACGGACCAGAGGTCGCACGAGCAGCGCGTGAACGGGTTGACCGGCAGGTGAACGGCCATCCGGACGGGTGGTCGTCGGGGCTCCGGCGCACGTCCTCCGGGTGGACTGCGAAACCGTTCCAGGAGGACGCCCGTAGCGCGGGACGGCCGCGAACCATCGCGCGGCGGCAATGCGATCACGGCGTTGGCGGAGATGGTCGCGTCCGTGCTAGCGCGCGAGGCCGAGCCTCAGCCCTCGTCGGGGTACCGGCCCTGCAGGCGCTTGTGTGCGCGCTGGTACACGCTGCGCGTACCGCGCCGGGGATGACGCTCGCCAAATGCCACGAACGCGAGAATCAGTCGATCCTCGGAGCGTGCCGGGGCGAACACGAACCCGAACGGCCGCTCCGACGGTGGACGATCACCGATCGGCACGTACGCCTTCACCAGCCCGGGGAGACTCGTCCCGTCTGGGCCTTCCGCCTCGCAGCGGCGCAACACGGAACGCTGGATGCCGCGTCGTTCGAGCTTCGCGCGCTCTCGCTCGGCCGCCCGCCGCTGGACCGAGCCGGGTGCGTACCGCTCGACCTCCTCGCGCCACGTGCGCTCCGAGATCCGGACCGAGAACACGATCGGCGTACCCGGCCGATTGGCCTACCCTTCGCCGTCGACCGGCAGATCGCCGAACTGCGCGTCGAACTCGCTGACGCTCAGCGGGCGCAGACCCAGGTCGTCCTGAACCTGCGCGACGGTCTGCGTAATCACGGGCTCCAGCGCCACACCGCTCGACGGATCCGAGATCACGTCGTAGCGCCGAGCGCCGATCTCGACGACGTCACCGACGTGAACATCGAGCTTCTTGACCGCGACTGCCATGGCTCCATCGTACCGGCCCCGGGCAAGCCGCCCGGAGGAGTGACGAGCCCCCATGCTCACGGCGACAGCGGCGAGTGTCGGCGGTGAAACGAGGTGCGGCGGGAACCCCGCACCGCAGGCGCTCCCGCCCAAAGGTGCCTGAATTCTCCGACATCACCGAGGATCACCCCGGTCCGCTTCCAGTGCCCGCAGGACCGACCCGCGCAACCTCGCGAATTCCAGCGAATCGCGGCTACGCGGCCGAGCAAGCGCCTCCAGCCAGTCCGCATGGCATGCAGGAGGTCGACGGTTCGAGCCCGTCTAGCTCCACCTCGCGAAGCAGTACCGGAACCGCCCTCCACCAAGGCGGTTTCGTCGTTTCGGCGGTGAGTGACCATCGGTGCCTCCCTCGTCGTTGCGAACGGAGCGCCAACTGGAGCCAGCGAGGCCTTCTCGGATCGCCCGCTGCTACCAACCCAGTGATATCATCAGGCCGATATCGGAGGTGGTCATCGTGGAGCAGATCCTGATCCGCAATCTTCCCGTGGGGACCAAGGCTGCGCTGAGGGCACGGGCCCAACAGCATCGCCGGTCCGTCGAGGCCGAGGCGCGGGAGATCCTCGCCGACGTTCTGGAGCGCGAGCCGGTCACCCTCGTCGATCTGCTTGGCACCGACGAGGGCCGGGACATGGAGTTCGAGCCCCAGCGCCTCGGACTGACCGCGCGTACCCCTGATCTGTGACCCGGCCGATGCAGTACGTGCTGGATACCAACGTCGTGTCCGCGCTTCGTGTCCGAGGGCGCCACCCACGGGTCGAGGCCTGGACGACGGGGGTTCCCGTCGCCGACCAGTTCGTGTCGGCGATGACGATGGCCGAGATCGAACGCGGCGTCGTTGCCAAGGAACGGTCTGATCCGTCCCAAGGCGAGGTCCTTCGACGGTGGTTCGAAGACCGCGTGCTGCCGGCGTTCACCGGACGAGTGCTGCCCTTTGACCTCGGCGCCGCGCGGATCTTGGCGACCTATCGCGTTCCCGAGCACGCTCCGCTCGACGACGCCCTCACCGCCGCCGTCGCCCAAGCCGCCGAGATGACCGTCGTCACGCGCAACACCCGACACTTCGAACCACTCGGCGTCGCCTGCCTCGACCCGTGGGAGCAGCACGGGTAGCTCACGCCCGCGTCGCGGGGAAGCGACCCGCGCGACGCCCCGTCGTCCTTGCTGGGATTCCGGGATCGCCGCCGACGCAGGGTACGGCCGGCCTCGTTGCACCCGCCTCCGCCGGACCTGCAGGATCGTGCGATGGCTTCGACCCTGGGCATCGACCTGGCATCCCAGCCGGAGAGCACCGCCGTGTGCGCGATCCAGTGGGATCCGAGCCCTCGCGTCACCGCCCTCTGGCGCGGCGTCCATGGCGACGGCGTCACGAAGCTCCACGACGAGCTGCTCCTGTCCGCGATGCGCGGCGACTTCCAGGACGACATCGAGAAGATCGGCGTCGACGCACCGTTCGGATGGCCACAGGCCTTCGTCGCTGCGATCCAGGACCCGGACGCGTGGCCCGTGGAGATCGACCACGACCGCTCGCGTCTCGAACGGCGAGACACCGACCGGTGGGTGCGGGAGCAGACCGGCAAGCAACCGTTGAGCGTCAGCACGGACCGGATCGCGTACCCGGCCATGCGCCTCGCGGGCCTGCTGTCCGCGTATCGCCTGGCCACCCGGACGGAGGTGGACCGGACGGGACGCACCGGTATGTTCTGCGAGGTCTACCCCGACCCCGCCATCCGCCGGTTCGGCCTCTGGTCCGCCGACGCACCGCCTCGCGAGTCCTACAAAGGACCCAGGGGCCGGGATCGCCGGAGCAGCGTCGTCGACCTGTTGACGACCAAGGCGCCGTGGCTGGAGATCGACGAGTCCCACGTCGGCGCGTGCCGCGACCACGACGACTGCCTCGACGCCGTGCTCTGCGCCCTGGTCGCGCGCGCCGCGGCGGTCGGCCTCACCCAGGCGATACCCGACCGGTACGTGGCCTCGGCGGCGGTCGAGGGGTGGATCCACCTGCCGGTGGCCGACGCGCTGCCCGGCCTTCGCCCCCAGGACCCCACCGTCACGCCGCGCCGACGCGACTCCCGGTGACGAAGAGCGCCGCGCGGTGCTCGACGAGCTGGTCGCGCTCGACGTCTAGTGTCCTGAGTCATTAGTTGTTGGGCGGTTGTAGGATGTGGGGGTGCCCGGTCCTGCAGCCGCCCCGGTTTCGCTCACCGATGACGAGCGCGAGCAGCTGGAGGCGTGGTCGCGGCGCCGGACC
>JBFWKS010000331.1:0-4535 GCA_050252545.1 Solirubrobacteraceae bacterium | reverse complement strand
GACGCTCTTCCGATCTGCTCTTCCCCGACGGCCGGATCGCGAACCTGCTGCTCGTCGTGTCGCTGCTGACGATGGTCGTCGGGATCCTCGGCGCCGTCGCCCAGACCGACATCAAGCGCATGTTGTCGTTCACGCTCGTGAGCCACATCGGCTACATGGTGTTCGGCGTGGCGCTCGGATCGCGACTGGGCCTGACCGGCGCGGTCTTCTACGTCGTCCACCACATCACGATCCAGACGACGCTCTTCCTGACCGCCGGCATGATCGAGCGGGTCGCGGGCACGACGTCGACCGAGCGGATCGGCGGTCTGGCGTCGATCGCGCCGCTGGTGGCCGTGCTGTTCTTCATCCCGGCGATGAACCTGGCGGGGATACCGCCATTCTCGGGGTTCCTCGGCAAGCTCGCGCTCATCCAGGCGGGCACCGCGGCCGGAGGCGTCCTCGTGTGGCTGGTGATCTTCGCGAGCGTCCTGACGAGCCTGCTGACGCTCTACGCGGTCGCGAAGGTGTGGAGCCGCGCGTTCTGGCGCGCCCCCCACGTCGCCCTGCCGCTGTACGAACCGGACGAGAACGGCGTCGGCGACGACGTCGTCGGCGAGACGCTCGGAGGCCACACGATCTCGACGTTCGACACGATGCCGCGGCTGATGGTGGGGTCGACCGCGGCGCTCGTCGCGCTCGGTCTGGCGTTCACCGTCGGCGCCGGTCCGCTGTCGCGGCTCAGTGACCGGGCGGCGGGCGAGCTCCGCGATCGCGACGTGTACGTCCGCGCGGTCGCCCCACGACCGGTCGATCCGATCACCGGCAAGCTCGGCACCGGCATCGCCGATCCGCCGGTCGATCCCACCACCGGCCTCCGCCGGGCCGGCGATGCCGTCGACGGAGCCGCGCCATGAGACGGGTGCCACGACACGGCGACTTCCGGTCCGGTGCGCGGGCGGCGAAGCTGCTGCCGCAGGTCACCGGCCTGTGGCTGCTGGTGGTCTGGTTCCTCCTGTGGGGCAAGGTCTCGCCCGGCCTCGCGGCCAGCGGCATCGTCGTCGTGCTGCTCGTCGTGTGGGCGTTCCCGCTCGAGCCGCTGCCGCTCGACGGTCGTCTGCGGGTGCTGCCGGCGCTCCGTCAGGCCGTGCACTTCGCGTGGGACCTGATCCGTGCGTCGGTGCAGGTCTCGTGGCTGTCGATCCGTCCCGGGCCGACGCCGACGTCGGCGGTGATCGCCGTGCCGATGCGCACGCGCTCCGATCTGCTGCTGACCCTGACCGCCGAGTCGGTCGTGCTCGTCCCCGGCAGCCTCGTCGTCGAGATCGACCGGGCGGAGCCGACGCTCTACATCCACGTCTTCGGGCCACGCGACGCCGAGGACGTCGAGCGCGAGCGGCGGGCGGTGCGCGAGCTGGAAGCCCGTCTGATCCGCGCGTTCGGGTCGCCCGAGGACCGCGAGCGACTGGCCGCGGAGTCGGGGGACGGCCACGGGGTGGGCGCCGCCGAGCCCCGGGTCGGCGATGCGGGCGCCCGCGAGCCCGTGGCCGGCGAGCCGCACGTCGGCGGGGAGGAGGATCGATGACCGTCGTCATGTTGATCTCGGCGGGGATGCTCGTCGCAGCGGCCCTGCTGAGCCTCATCCGGCTGCTGCGCGGCCCCGGCGTGCTGGACCGGATGGTGGCGGTCGACGTCATCCTGTCGTGCCTGATCGCCGGGATCGCGGTCGAGGCCGCGTACAACCGGCACGGCAACACCATCTCGGTGCTCATCGTCCTGGCGCTGCTCGGGTTCGTCGGCTCGGTCGCGGTCGCCCGGTTCTCCGGGGGCGACACCGACGCGCCGCTGCCGCCACACGGGCCCGAGCCCGATCCGCGCAGGAAGGGACCGCGATGAGCGCCGGCGATGTCGCGGACGTGCTCGCGGCGATCTGCCTGCTGAGCGGATCGGCGCTGTCGCTGACGGCGGCGATCGGCATCGTCCGGTTCCCCGATCTGCTGACCCGTCTGCATGCGGCGTCCAAGCCGCAGGCGCTCGGGCTGCTGCTCGTGCTCCTCGGCCTGGGCCTGCGGCTGCGGACCGGGATCGACGCCACGAGCCTGCTGCTGGTGGCGGTGTTCCAGCTGCTGACGGTGCCGGTCGCCGCGCACATGGTGGGCCGTGCCGCCTACCGCACCCGTCAGGTGCAGCGCGACCTCCTGATCGTCGACGAGCTGACCGAGCGACTGGACGCCGCCCGCGCGCAGGCGGCCGACCGGGCCGGCGGTCCCACGGGCGACTGATCCGGTCCCGCCGGCGCATGGATCGGTCCTCGGGCCATCCGGCCCGGAACCGGGCGCCGATCGGCGGCGACGCCGACCCGCCCGTCCGGCCTGCCGATCCCCGGCGATACTCATCCGATGGGCCTGGTGCCACTGCTGCTCGTGGAGGACGACGCCGATCTGCGATCGTCGCTGCGCCGCGGCCTGACCGAGCACGGGTTCCGCGTCGTGGAGGCCCGCGACGGGACCGAGGCGCTGTCGGCGGTGGCGGCCGACGCACCGGCCGTGGTGGTGCTGGACATCGGCCTGCCCGACGCCGACGGGCGTGACGTCTGCGGCGTGCTGCGCAGCCGCGGATTCGGGGGGCCGGTGCTGTTCCTCACGGCCCGCGACGCGCTCGAGGACCGGATCTCGGGGTTCGAGGTCGGCGGTGACGACTACCTCGTCAAGCCGTTCCACCTCGACGAGCTGGTCGTGCGGCTGCGGGCGATCCTGCGACGCGTCGGCGCCGGCCCGGTGGCGCCGGTCGTCGAGGCATCCGGCGTGCGGCTGGACCGCACCGCGCGGATCCTGACGTGCGGCGAGCGCCGCGACGACCTCACCCCGACCGAGGCCAGGGTCCTCGCCGCGCTGCTGGCCCGCGACGGCCATGCGCTGTCCCGGGCGGAGATCGTGCGCGCCGGCTGGTCGGACGGCGCGATCGTCCACGACAACACGCTGGAGCAGTACGTCGCCCGGCTGCGGCGCAAGCTCCGGGCGGTCGACGCGCCCGTCGGGATCGCCACCGTGCGCGGCGTCGGGTACCGCCTGGGATGAGCGGCGCGTCGGCCCCGCCCCGCCACCGGCGGCGCACGCTCCGGGGGCGCCTGACCGCGCTGACCGTGTCGGCGGCGGCGGTGGTGGTCGTGCTGCTGCTCGTGGCCGTCAACGTGCTGCTGCGGACATCGGCCGAGCGCGACGCGGACGCCCGCGCCCGCACGTTGGCGATCGCGGCGATGACCGCGGTCGGGGGCGAGGCCGGGCGGCCGCACCTCGCCGCGCTGCGGGCCGATCCGTCGCTGGCCGGTCGGGTCTGGGTGTTCGTCGACGGTCGGGCGGCCATCCGCGGACCCGGCGGCACCGAGGTCCAGGACGCGGCCCGGCGCGCGGCGGCCACCGGGGGGTTCCTCGACGTGCCCGGACGGGAGCGGCTGTACGGGCTGCGGGTACCCGCAGCGCGTCCGGTGACCACCGTCGTGGCCGGCCAGCCCCTGACGCAGCGCGCGTTGCTCAGCGACGTGGTGCTGGTGGCGTCGGTGGCGCTGGGGCTGCTGCTGCTCGGTGGCGTGGCGGCCGCGACGTGGGGGATCGTCGGGCGGTCGCTGCGTCCGGTGGTGGCGATGACCCGCGCCGCGGGGCAGTGGAGCGAGCAGGACCTCGACCGGCGGTTCCCGACGACCGGGGTGGGGGACGAGGTCGGTGCGCTCGCGCGGGCGGTCGACGATCTGCTCGATCGGATGGCGGCGAGCCTGCGCCACTCCCGCGGGCTGGCCGCCGATCTGTCGCACGAGCTGCGGACGCCTCTGGCCCGGATCGTCGCCGAGCTCGAGCTGCTCCGCCACCGCGAGCGGACCGCCGCGGAGCGCGCCGAGGCACACGCCGTGATCGCACGTGCCGCGGAGGAGATGGAGCGGATCGTCGGGTCGCTGATGGCCGCCGCCCGCAGCGAGGGCACGCCGGGACGGGGACGCAGCGACGTCCGGGAGGCGCTGGAGCTCGTGAGGGCCGGGTGGGCGGGGGCGTTGGAGGTGCGCGACATCCGTCTGGCGGTCGAGCCGGTTCCTCCGGGGCTCGCGGCCGGTGCCGCGCCGGAGCTGGTGGAGCGGATCCTCGCGCCGATCCTCGACAACGCGGCCCGCTTCGCCCGCGCGTCGATCGTCGTCGCCGCGGGCCGTGAGGACCACGGTCGGGTGTGGATCGTCGTCGCGGACGACGGCCCGGGCGTGCCCGACGACGCGCGCGAGGCGATCTTCACGCCCGGCGGTCGCACCGCGACGACCGACGGTCCACGCCACGACGGGGCCGGCCTGGGCCTGGCGCTCGCCCGGAGGCTGGCCCGCGGCGCCGGGGGCGACGTCGTCTGCGAACCGGCCCACGGACCCGGCGCGCGCCTGCGTGTCGAGTTGCCGGCGTGACGCGAAGCTGAACGGAGTCTGAACGGATCGGCGGGGTCGCCCAACCCGCGACCCCGCTCAGTTAGGGTGGGCTAACGAACGCGGTGCGTCCGGCGAACCGGCCGCGCACCCGCCTTCCGCC
>JBFWKS010000330.1:0-4550 GCA_050252545.1 Solirubrobacteraceae bacterium | reverse complement strand
CTGGAACGGGCCGGCGTCGATCCCGCGGGCGCGGCGCGTCCGCGGTTCCACACCGTCGACGAGCGCGGCCAGACCCTTGTGCTGCGATCGGACATGACCGTGCCGATCGCCCGCCTGGTCGGGGCCCGCTACGCCGACGCGCCGCTGCCGATCCGGCTGAGCTACACCGCCAACTGCTACCGCGGCGTCACGCCCGGCCGGGGCGACGCCCGCGAGGTCCTGCAGTCCGGGATCGAGCTCTGCGGTGCTCCTGCCCCGGCCGGGACCGCCGAGGCGCTCACGGTGCTCGTCGCGGCGCTCCGCGCCCTCGGACTGGACGGCAGCCGGGTCGCCGTCGGGGATGCGTCGTTCTTCCCGACCCTGCTCACCGGGCTGGACGTCGCCGCCGACGCCCGCGACCGGATCCTCCACGAGCTGGCCACCCGCGACCACGTCGGACTGCGGCGCGAGCTCGACGCGGTGCTTCCCGCCGAGGTCGCCGTCCGGCTGGCGGACGTCGCCGGCCGGCGCGGAGGTCCCGCGATGCTCGACGACCTGGGAGACCCGGCGATCGCCACGGCAGCGGCCGGACTCCGCGATCTGGTGGACGAGTTGGCCCCCGACGTCGTCGACCACGTGATCCTCGACCTGGGCCTGACCCGGCGCCTGGGCTACTACACCGGTGCGGTGTTCGAGGTCTTCGCCCCGGGCATCGGACACCCGATCGGCGGTGGCGGGCGCTACGACGACCTGCTCGGGCGGCTCGGCCGCGACCTGCCCGCCGTCGGGTTCGCGCTCGACGTCGACGCGGTCCACACCGCCCTCGTCGGCACCGCCCGCGGGAGCTGGCGTCAGGTCGGGTGGGACGTCCCGCCCGGCAACGCCACACCGACCCCGGGGGAGGACGCATGAACCGGTTCGGCCTGCGGATCGCCGTGCCGCGCGGCACCATGCTCGGCGACACCCTCGACCGCCTCGACCGGATCGGCGTGCCGACCGACGAGGTGCGCGGCAACGACCGGCGACTCCTCTTCGACGAGGCGGGGATCGTCACGATGCGCCCGTCCGATGTCGCCACGTACGTCGAGGCCGGCGCCGCCGACGTCGGCATCACCGGCAAGGACGTGCTCATGGAGCAGGCCGGTCGCGACGTCGTCGAGCTCGCGGACCTCGGCTACGGGCCCTGCCGGATGATCCTCGCGTCGGTGGCCGGCGACCCCGACCCGGCCGCCGAGGCGCTGCGCCGCCTCGGGCACCTACGGGTCGCCACGAAGTACGTGCGGATCGCCACCGACTACTTCGGGCGGACCGGCCGCCAGGTCGAGCTCGTCAAGGTCAACGGATCGGTCGAGCTGGCCCCGCTGACCGGGCTGGTCGACGCGATCGTCGACCTGACCGCGACCGGCACCACCCTCCGCGAGAACGGCCTGGTCGAGCGCGAGGAGATCGCCCGCTCGACCGCGCGGCTGATCGCCAACCCGGCCTCACACCGCCTCCGGGCCGCCGGGGTCGACGCCCTGCGGGAGGCCCTGCTTGCCGATTGAGCGTCTGCAGGTCGGCCCGGCCGACCCGCCCGCCGCGGTCGCGGCCCGCGTCCGCGACCTCGTTCCCGGTGGCGACAGCGTCCGGGAACCGGTCGCGGCGATCGTCGCCGCGGTCGTGTCCGGGGGAGACCTCGCGCTCGCCGACCACGTCGCCCGCTTGGACCGCGGGCCGGGGGAGACGGCACTCCCGATCCGGGTGCCCGACACCGAGCTGGACGCCGCCGTCGACGGGCTGGACGGGGACCTGCGCGCCGCGCTCGAGCTGGCGATCGCGAACGTGTCTGCCGTGGCCCGCGCCACCTGTGCCGACGACATCGACGTCGAGCTGCCGCAGGGGCAGCGGATCCGTGTCCGCGAGGTTCCGGTCCGACGAGCCGCGGTCTACGTCCCCGGCGGACGCGCGCCGTACCCGTCGACGGTCGTGATGGGCGTCGCCACCGCGCGCGTGGCCGGGGTCGACCGGGTCGTCGTCGCATCGCCGTCGGCCGACCCGGTCCTACACGCCGCCTGTCGGCTGGCCGGGGCCGACGAGGTGCACCGCATGGGTGGGGCGCATGCCGTCGCGGCCCTCGCCCACGGGACGGAGACGATCGATCCGGTCGACGTCATCGTCGGCCCGGGCAACCTGTGGGTGCAGGAGGCCAAGCGACAGGTCGCCGATCGCGTCGGCATCGACGGGTTCGCCGGCCCGAGCGACCTGCTCGTGCTCGCCGACGCGACCGCCGACCCGGAGCTCGTGGCGCTCGACCTGGCCGCGCAGGCCGAGCACGGCACGGGGTCGCTCGTGGTTCTCGTCACCGACGACGACGCGGTGGCCGACGACGTCGCCCGGCGGCTGGACCGCGGCGTCGCCGGAGGTCCCGACACCGAGACCAGCGGCGCCGCCTACGCGATCGTGCGGGTCACCGGCGCCGCGGAGGGGCTCGCCGTCGCCGAGGCGTTCGCACCCGAGCACCTCGAGCTGATCGGGACGTCGATGGAGGCACTGGCGCCGCGCGTCCGCAGCGCCGGGTGCCTGTTCGTCGGTCCCACCGGCGCCACCGCGTTCGGGGACTACGTCGTCGGTTCCAACCACACGCTGCCCACGGACGGTGCCGCCCGGTTCGCGTCGACCCTGTCGGCCCGGACGTTCCGCCGCACGATGAGCGAGGTCCACGTGGGGCCCGCCGCGGACGCACTCGCGGCCGCCGGCGCACGGATCGCGGATGCCGAGGGCTACGTGGTGCACGCGGCGTCCATGCGGGCCCGTCACAATGGCGATCCACGATGACCCGTTCCGCCACCATCGAGCGCACCACCGGCGAGACGAGCGTCCGCCTCACCCTCGACCTCGACGGCTCCGGGCAGGGCACCCGCACCACCGGCGTGGGGTTCTTCGACCACCTGCTCGACCTGCTGGCCCGCCACGCGGCGATCGATCTGGATGTCTCCGTGACCGGCGACCTGCAGACCGGCAGTCACCACACCGTCGAGGACACCGGCCTCGTGCTCGGCCAGGCGATCTTCCAGGCCCTGGGGGATCGGGTCGGCATCCGGCGCTACGGGTCGGCGACGATCCCCATGGACGAGGCGCGCGCCGCCTGCCACCTGGACCTGTCCGGCCGGCCGTTCGTCGTCTACGACGACCGCGATCTGTTGCCCTCCGGGGTCACCGGCGGGTTCGAGCACGAGCTGCTGGAGGAGTTCGTCCGCGCCGTGTCGGCGACATCGCGCAGCACCATCCACCTGGAGATCGAGCGCGGCCGCGGAGCCCACCACATGATCGAGGCGGGGGTCAAGGCCCTGGCGCGGGCCGTGCGCATCGCCGTGTCGATCGACCCGGACGAGCGTGGCGTCCCGTCGACGAAGGGCACGCTCACCGCATGACCGCCGCGTCCCGTCCGGCGACCCCGAGCGAGCGCGCTGCACTCGCCGGGTCGCCCGATCCCGCCGCCGGGTCGCCGGCCTCGACCGGGCCGCCCGCTCCCGTCGCGTCCTCCGCCCCGGCCGTGGCACAGCGGGCCGCCATGGCCGCCGACGCGGTCCGCACCGCCGACGGTCGTCCGGTGCGGATCGCCGTCGTCGACTACGGCATGGGCAACCGGCGCAGCGTCGAGAAGGCCCTCGAGCACGCCGGCGCCCCGGCGTCGGTCACCGCCGACCCGGACATGATCCGGGCCGCCGACGGACTCGTCCTGTGCGGCGTCGGGGCGTTCCCCGCCGGGGCGGAGCGGCTACGGACCTCCGGCCTGGGCGGACTGGTCCGGGACCGCGTCGCCGACGGCGTCCCGCTGCTGGGCATCTGCCTGGGGATGCAGCTGCTTCTCGACCGCTCCGACGAGCGTGGCGGCGCCGAAGGCCTGGGCCTGCTCTCCGGCTCGGTCCGGGTGCTCACCGACCGCGGCGACCTGAAGCTGCCGCACATCGGCTGGAACGTCGTCCGCTGGACCGACACCGCCGGGGACCGACGCCTCGACGCCGGGACCGCGGACGAGGCGGCCGTCGGTGCGGCGACGGCCGCCGGCGATGCGACGGTCGACGCCCACGCCACCGTCCGGGCCGGGCTACCGGACCGCGCCGCCTTCTACCACGTGCACTCCCACGTCGCCCACCCCGACGATCCGTCGATCGTCGTGGCCCACGGCGACTACGGTGGGCCGTTCGTGACCGCGGTCGGTCGGGGACGGGTCCACGGCGTGCAGTTCCATCCCGAGAAGTCCTCCCTCGACGGGCTGCGCCTGCTGCGCAGCTTCGCCGCGACCAGCGCGAGGTGCGCCACGTGAT
This sequence comes from Solirubrobacteraceae bacterium, assembly GCA_050252545.1. Taxonomy (GTDB): domain Bacteria; phylum Actinomycetota; class Thermoleophilia; order Solirubrobacterales; family Solirubrobacteraceae; genus Patulibacter. The sequence continues at coordinate 264 of JBFWKS010000330.1, read as the reverse complement.
CCTCTACCCCGCGATCGACATCCTCGAGGGACGGGCGGTACGCCTCGTCCGCGGGGAGTTCGATCAGAGCACCGTCTACCGCGACAGCCCGCTCGAGGCAGCCCGGTCGTGGGTCGAGGCCGGCGCCCGGTTCCTCCACATCGTCGACCTGGACGGTGCGCGGCACGGCGAGCCGCACCACATCGACCAGCTCGACGCGATCACGAGCGAGCTCGACGTGCCGGTGCAGTGGGGGGGCGGCCTGCGCACTCCCGAGGCGGTCCG
>JBFWKS010000329.1:0-4561 GCA_050252545.1 Solirubrobacteraceae bacterium | reverse complement strand
TCCGGTCGGAGCGGTCGGTGCGCACGGTCGTCCCCGCCAGGGCGACGATCGTGCGGTTGAGCGCGGGGATCGCCCGCGGCACCGCACGCCCGGCGGCGCAGAGCGCCCGCAGCGCGTGGGTCTCCAGCAGCTCCTGGCGCACGAACCGCGACAGGCGCCCCGGCGGTGCGGCGGCCTCGTCGACGACGTCGTTGGTGCGCGTCAACGCCCGGCGGACGTGGGGGAAGGCGTAGAGCTCGAAGTGCCGGTGGCCGGCGACGTGCTCGTCGATCCCGTCGAGGACGGCGTCCAGCGGCGCGGTCGTGTCGACCCCCCGCAGCACGTAGGCGGGCACGCACCGCAACGTCACCGCCACGACGACGCCCAGTGCGCCGAGCGACACCCTGGCGGCCCGCAGGCCGTCGGGGTCGCTCTCGGCGTCCAGCGTCACCAGCTCGCCGTGGCCGTCGACGAGCTCGACACCGACGACCTGGGAGGAGATGTTGCCGAGCGCGCCGCCGGTGCCGTGGGTGCCGGTGGCGATCGCGCCCGCGATCGTCTGGCGGTCGATGTCGCCGAGGTTCTCCAGCGCCAGGCCGTGCGCGGCGACCGCGTCGGCCAGAGCGTGGATGGCGATGCCGGCCTGCGCGCGCACCAGGCCGCGCTCCCGGTCGACGTCCACGACCCGGTCAAGGGCGGCGATGTCCACGAGCACGCCGTCGGTCATCGCCACGTCGGTGAACGAGTGGCCGCTGCCGATCGCCTTGACGGTGAGACCGTCGGCGGCGGCGTGGCGGACGGCGTCCTGCACGTCGGCCACCGTGCGGGCCCGCACGATCCGCGCGGGGCGGCAACGTTGGTCTCCGGACCAGTTGGTGAACGTCGCGTCGGTCAGGTTCATCGTCTCCTCGGTGTGGCTCCCCGGGTGCCGAGCCCGGGGTCCTGCCCGTCGATGGGCCCCCCGACCCTGACACCGGCCCGGCCGGCCGGTGGACCGCCGGACCCGCCGTCGAACGATCGGGCGACCATCATCCTGCCGCGAGGTCCCGGCCGGCTGCGGGCTCGTCCTCGTTCGCCAGGGCGCGTGCGACCGCCAGCGACAGGCGGGTCGCGTCGGCGATCGTGTCGTAGTCGAGGTTGTCCGGCGTGTCGGTCGGCAGGTGGTAGTTGCCAGGAGCCTGCCAGGCCGTCAGCGACCCGAGCATCGCGGTGGGGTAGCCGGCCCGGCTGGGGATCACGCCGTCGGCGGACGCCCGGGACCGGAACCCCCGCTCGAGTGTGATCCCCTCGGTCGCGGCGCAGTCGGCGATCAGGTCACGAAACGACGGGTCGGTGTAGTCGCGCATGACGAACGGGCCCTCGCCCTCGACGAGGATGAGCCGCGGGGACCCGACGGTGTCGAGCGTCAGGAACCAGGTGGTGGCCGGGTCGAGCTCCAAGCCGTGGCGGGCGACGTACGCGCGGATGCCGTCCTGCAACGTCTCCTCCGCCCCCGTGGAGACGAGCAGGACCCGCAACCCGGGGACCGGGTCCGCCCGGAGCCGCTCGGCGATCGCCACCAGGCCCGCCACCGCGGAGAGGTTGTCGTTGGCGCCCGGCACCGTCGGTCGGCGCCAGATGTCGACCATCAGCGCGGTGCCCAGCAGCCCCACCGCGACGCCGGTCCGAGCGGGACCGCGGCGACCGCTGAGCGCGCTCAGCAGCGTGGCGAGTGGCGCGCCCAGGCCCACCCACCAGTTGGGGACCGACGTGCGCAGCGCCTCCACGCGCTCCGGGTAGCGCTGGTGGAGGGCCCGCAGCAGGCGCTGGTCGAAGATGACGCCGCTCTGGGCGGCATCGTGGTGGGCCAGCACGACGAGTGTCCGGGTGGCGGTCGGGTCGCCCGCCCGGCCGACGACGTTGACGGTGGTCCGGCGACGGCGCAGCAGGCGGCGCACGATCCGCGGGCCGTTCTCGGCCTCGTCGAGGACGCCGGCGGCGGAGGCCAGCGCGAGGAGCAGTCCCGTGCAACGGCGTCCGCGGGCCGCGAGGGCCGCCCCGACGGCGCCGGTGGCGGCGATAACGGTGACCGTCGGCGGGAACGTCCCCCAGCTCGGCTCGTCCTCCAGGTCGACGGGGTCGGCCCCGGCGCGCCGCAGGCGCTCGCCGATCCACGCGGCGGCCTCCCGCTCCCCGGGCGAGCACGGGGTACGGCCCAGCGGCGCCAGGCACTCGCAGACCTCGCGCAGCGTCGGGATGAGTCCGGCCCGGGCGGCGTCCGGGTCGAGGGGAGGTGGGGGCATCGGAGCGTCGGGGGATCGAAGGGACCGGCCGACCCGACCCTAGGGGGCCTCCTGTGGCGGGGCAACAGCAGGTCGGGGTCGCGCCGACAACCGGACCGTTGTCGATCGGTCGGGTGGACCGCCGAGGTGCGCCGTCGGCACCGGGCCCGGTGCCGACGGCCGCCGGCGTCGACCTGTCGACGGCCACGCGAGACGACGCGGGGGACCGTGTCCCTCAGGCTCGGATGCCGGGCTCGTCGAACGGGCGCTCCAGGCGCCGCACGATCGCCCGCTCGCGGTCGCGGACCTCGCGGGCGACCTCGACGAAGTGGTCCACGAGCGCCGAGCGCCGGGCCGACGTCCAGCCGACCGCCACCCGGGAGGGCTCGGCGTCGCTGATCGGGATGAACCGGAGCAGGGTGTGGGGCGTGTAGCGCGCGGCCGACGCGGCGGTGGGGAAGCAGACGAGGCCTGCGGCGACGAGCTCGAGCTCCTCGGTGTGGGAGCTGGACCGCCGCAGCGGGACCTCCGGGTCGCCGTCGCGGTGGTCGGCCAGGGTCCAGAAGCGCTCGAACTCGGCGTCGTCGTTGCGCCCGACGATCATCGGCTCCCGCGCCGCCTCGCGGGCGGTGACCGTCTCTCGCCGGGCGAACGGATGGTCGTGGTGGACGACGAGGACCAGGGGCTCGGCGAAGAGCACCTCGGACTCCATCACCGTGGCGAGCGGCAGGCGGACGATCGCGACGTCGGTCGATCCGTCCCGCAGACCCGCCGAGGGATCGTCGAAGCCCAGCTCGCGCATCTCGAGATCGATGTCCGGGTGACGCTCAGCGAGCTCGGCGAGCAGGGGCGCCGTCAGGTCGACCGCGGCGCCGACGCCGAACCCCAGGCGCAGCGTGCCGGCCTCTCCGTGCCGCGCCCGGCGGGCGGCGTCGGCCGCGGCGTCCAGGACGTCCAAAGCGGTGCGCGTGGCGTCGAGGAACACCTCGCCGGCGGCGGTGAGCTCGACCCGCCGGGTCGTGCGGCGCAGCAGCTCGGCGCCGACCTCGCGCTCCAGCTCCCGGATCTGCTTGCTCAGCGCCTGCTGTGCCACGAACAGCCGGGTGGCGGCACGGCCGAAGTGCAGCTCCTCGGCCACCGCCACGAAGTAGCGGAGCTTGCGGGTGTGCACGTCCACGACCCGCGCATTCTACGTCGCGACCGGACGGCGGTCACCGTCGCACGGGGCGCGGCAGCGCGCGGATCGCGGTGTGGGTGCGGGACCGCAGCCCGGTGATCCCGGTGGCGGCGACCCGCACCCGGTAGCGCCCGGCGGGCAGGCGGGCCAGCCGGCGACGCACGGTACCCCGGGCATCGGCGCGCACCGTCACGCGGATGTGCCGGCGCCAGCGGGCCTGTCGCGCGCGGCCGCTCCGCCGGGCGCGGCTGGTGACGCGCCGGTCGATGGTGGCGGTCACGGCCGCCGCGGCCGACACGCGCACCGACAGCCGGCGCGGGGTGAGGGTGATCCGCGAGAGGCTCGGGCGTACCGGTGGCGACGCGGGCGTCCCGCTCGGCGGCGGGAGTGGGCCCGTGGGCGCTCCGCGGCGGACGACGTGGACGAGCGCCTCCGCCACGCGGTGCTGGCCGGTCTCGTTGGGATGCAGCGGCATGCTCGATCCGGACAGCGGCAGCAGCGCGGTGAACCCGGCCCGGCCCGGGGGCTGACAGACGTCGTAGCCGCGCGTGATGTCCCAGGTGTCGACGTACTCGGCCCCGTTGGCACCCGCCTCGCGGGCGAGCATCGCGTTGATCCGCACGAGCAGATCGGCCATGAAGGGCACATCGCCCGGACTGAGCGGCAGCGGTAGCGGCCAGCAGCTGCGACCGTCGTCGGGCACGACCTGCGGGTAGCCGACCAGCAGGACGCGCGCGTGCGGGGAGCGTTGCCGGATGCCTCGCAGCACCGCGGCGACGCGCGGTGCTGCCTCGTCGATCCGCTGCCCGATCCGGTCCACCCCGCCCGCGGTCAGCACGTCGCGGCAGGGCGAGCCCCCGGCCTGCAGGGCGCCGAGGGCCGCGCACTGGTATCCGACGCCGACCAGGCCCGCGTCGTTGCCACCGATGCCGACCGTCACGAGGGTCGTGTCCGGGCGCAGGCGGTCGAACTGGGGCGGGTTCTCCCCGAACACCCCGGCGAGCAGATCGGCCTCGGGGCCCAGCAGCGACGGACGCTGCGGGTGCGTCATGTCGGCGGTGACCGCCCCGGAGCAGCTGGCGTCGACGAACGACGCCGGATCGATCGCGCGGGCCAGGACCGACGGATTGTTGCGGCTGGACCG
>JBFWKS010000328.1:0-4562 GCA_050252545.1 Solirubrobacteraceae bacterium | reverse complement strand
ACCGCGTGATCGTGCACCATGTGGGTGACCTCCCAACGCGGGGCCGCGACAGGCGCAATCTGTCGCTTTCAAGCCCCGCTTGGGAGGTCATCCTCCCCAACCCACCCGACAGAACGGTGGATCAAGGCTCAGTGCGCGTTACCGGCGCCTCTGTCGCGCCGACGACAGACAGTCGCGAGCCGCTGCGGTGGTTTCGGACGACGACGGGAACGCGACCATGACGAATCCACCCTCGCTGCGCGACGGCAGCGGCAGCGTCGCTTCCCCATCGTCGCGCGTCAGCGAGACCCGTGCCACGCGCGGCGCTCCACGCGCGCCGTCGTTAACCTCGAAGACGCGCACGCGGCTCCCAGTCGCGGCGTCCGGGCGCGGGAGGTCACCATAGGTTCGTGCGGTACGAAGCCCTGCACGTTCCAGGCAGCCCCGGAAGGATCGATCGGTGTTCGTGATCGCCAGAACGTCGCCTCCACCTCGCAGGACGTCGTCGCCACCTCCGCATCCAGCCACGGCGAGCGTGGCCGTCAAGAGAAGCGCGCTCTTACGACTGGGCACATGTCGATCCTATGCGGACACCTACGCTAGGCAGCTGTTGCGACCCAGCGCACGCCCGCGCGGAGATGCGCGCTTGGTTCCTCGAACGATGCGGGCAGGGCCCGCCTACGACGTAGACATCGCGCCGCCGCTTGCAGCAGGCGACGGGCGTACCGCAGGCGCGCACGTGGGCTCCGACGGATGCGCATCAGCTGCGCGCGGCCGCCGCATGCGACGGCGTCGAGGCGCTTGCCGGGCACGCGGCCGCCCACGGCTGGCCAGGTCGTCCCGAGCGGATCACCTGTCCGGTCCGGGTCGTGTGGGGCACGCAGGACTGGCTGCTGCCGTGGCCGACGGCCGCCGCGCGGTTCCGTCGCGAGTGGCTGCCCCACGCCGACTGGGTCGAGCTGGACGACGTCGGCCACTGCCCGCAGCTCGACGTGCCGTTGGAGACCGCGCAGCTGATCATCGGGTTCACCGGCGGTTGACGGTGTCCGTCCGTCCACGAGCGTCGGCACCTCCGACGGTGGCCAGCGACAACGCCGGACGCCATCCGGGCGCGTACGGTTTGCGGGCGATGCCCCCCGCCGACCGGACCTGCGCGTCGATCGACCTGGACGCCGTTGAGGCCAACGTCCGGACCCTGCGCGGCCGCCTGCGGTCCGGAGCCGAGCTGTGCGCTGTGGTCAAGGCCGACGGCTACGGGCACGGTGCGGTCGCCGTCGGTCGCGCGGCCGTGGCCGCCGGTGCCGACCGGCTCGCCGTCGTCACCGCCGCCGAGGCCACGGCGATCCGCGCCGGCGGGATTACCGCACCACTGATCGTCCTCGGTCCGCTCGAGACCCCCGACGAGATCGACGCCGTGCTGGACGCCGACGCGCAGATGGTCGTCTGGACCGAGGATGCGGTCGCCGCGGTCGAGCGCACCGGACGCCCGGCCGCACTGCACGTCAAGCACGACAGCGGGATGGGGCGGCTGGGCGAGCCGGACGCCGACCGGCTCGTGGCGCTGGCCGACCGGATCGCCGCGACCCCCGGCCTGGGGCTCGTCGGCGCGATGACGCACCTGGCCTGCGCCGACGAGCCCGACGATCCGATGACCGACGAGCAGCTCGTGCGGTTCTCCGACCTGGGCCGGCGGCTGCGCGAGGCCCACCCGCAGATCACCCTCCACGCGGCCAACAGCGCCGCAACGCTCTCCCGTCCGGACGCCCACCTCGACATGGTCCGCGTGGGCATCGCGGTCTACGGGCTCGACCCGTTTCACCGCGACCCCGACGATCACGGCCTGCGACCCGCGCTGACGTGGACCGGCCGCCTGGCCGCCGTCAAGCCCTGCCCGGTCGGCGGGTCGGTCGGGTACGGACGGCGGTTCGTCGCCGCGACCCCGACGACCATCGGCACCGTGGGGATCGGGTACGCCGACGGGGTGCGGCGCGTCTTCTCGCGGGTCGACCCCGTGGTCGAGGTGTTGGCCGGCGGCCGGCGCGTGCCGCTGGTCGGCACGGTGTCGATGGACAGCTTCGGGGTGGATCTGGGGCCCGACGCCGCTGACCGGTCCGGGGATCCGGCGGATGATCCCGTGGGCGGTCCGGCGGACGACCATCGTGGGCATTCGGCGGACGGCCCGTCGTACGGCCCGGCGGACGACCGGGCGGGGTACCCGGCGGGCGGCCCTCCGGCGGACGACCGGCCGGGTGATCCGGTCGTGTTGATCGGCCGACAGGGCTCCGAGCGGATCACCGCTGAGGAGCTCGCGGCCCGGTCCGGGACGATCAACTACGAGATCGTCTGTGGCATCTCCGCGCGCGTCCCCCGCCGTTACCACCGCTCCGGGGCACCGGTGGTCGACCGAGCCTGACCGCCCCGGTCGACCCGTTCCGGTCTGCGCCCCCAACCCGGAACGCGTCCCGGACCCGGCGGCCGCGGCCGACCGGTTCCGGTCTCGCGTCGCATAGCGCCCCCAACCCGGGACACTCCCAGACCCCGGCGGCCCCGGTCCACCCGTTCCGGTCTCGCGTCGCATAGCGCCCCCTCCCCGGAACGCGACCCAGACCCCGGCGGCCCCGGTCGACCCGCTCCGGTCTCGCGTCGTATAGCGCCCCCAACCCGGAACGCGACCCGGACGGAACGCGACCGACGCCGAGCGGTCCGGGGACGACCGGGTGGTGGCGCGCACCTACGCGCGTGCGCCGACACGGTGGCGGACCACCACCTCCGCGGCTCGGGGCCGACCTACATTGGTCGCATGGAGATCGTGGTGATCGGTGGTGGCGTGATCGGCCTGAGCGCCGCCGAGGCGCTCGCCCGTCGCGGTGCGTCGGTCACGGTCCTGGACGCCGAGCGGTTCGGGGCCGGCGCGTCGCACGGCAATGCCGGCTGGATCTCCCCCGGTCTGGCCAATCCGGTGCCCGCCCCCGGGGTGATGACGCAGGCGTTGCGGTGGATGCCCAACCCGCGCAGCCCGCTGCTGGTGCATCCGTCGGTGCGCAAGGAGTTCCTGCGCTGGTCGTGGGCGTTCTGGCGTAGTACCCGGCCGCGCCGCTACGGGGCCGGGATGGCGGCGCTGGCGGCGCTCGGGGCCCGGGCGCTGGAGGACTACGACCGGCTCGTCGACCTGGGCGTGACGATGGAGATGCACCACGAGGGCCTGCTGTTCGTCGGGCGGACCGACGCCGCCGTCGATGCCGAGACCACGGTGCTCGAGGAGGCGCAGGCACTCGGGTACCCCGGTCGCATCCGCCGGATGGACCGCGACGAGACGCTGGATCACGAGCCGGCGCTGGATCCGCGGATCGCCGGCAGCGTCTATGCCGTCGACGAGCGTCACGTGCGACCGGAGTCGGTCTGCGCCGGACTGGTGGCGCATCTCTCGGCCGGGCGGGCGGATCTGCGGGAGGGCGTCGCCGTCCACTCGCTGGTGCGTACCGGGGGGCGTTGGGCGGTGCGCACGACGGCCGACGAGGAGCTGCGCGCCGACCGGGTCGTCGTCGCCACCGGATGGGAGGCCGACGAGCTGCTGCGGCCGTTGGGGTTCGATCTGCCGCTGGAGGGCGGAAAGGGCTACAGCGTCACGGTGCCCCGTCCGGCGGTCCGCCCCCGCGGCACGCTGTACCTCCTGGAGGATCGCGTCGCGGTGAGCGCGTTCGACGGTGGTCTGCGGTTGGCGGGGACGATGGAGATCGGCACCCGCGACCCGCAGGTCAACCCCGGACGGATGAGCGCCGTGGAAGCCGCGGGTCGCCGGGCGCTGGTGGCGTGGAGCGACGAGAACGCCCAACGGTGGGCCGGCTTCCGCCCGATGCTGCCCGACGGACTGCCCGCGCTCGGACCGGTCCCCGGGCTGCCCGGGCTGCACGTCGCGACCGGCCACGCGATGCTCGGGGTGACCCTGGCCCCGACGACCGCCGAGATCCTCGCGCCCGCCGTGCTGGAGGACCGCCCGACGAGCGAGTTGGCCCCGTTCTCCGTCGCGCGGTTCCGCTCCCGGCGCCCGCTCGGCGACCTGCGCCCCGCGGTGGCGCGGGCGGCTTAGGGCCCGAGCGGCGGGGGGACCGGCGGCCCGGTCCGCGACCCTCCCCGCTGCTGTGGGCCGGATCCGACTCGCCCCAGCGCGCACGATCCGGCCCACGCCTGAACCCACGCCCGGCCTTACCACCGTGGGCCGGATCCGACTCGCCCCAGCGCGCACGATCCGGCCCACGCCCGAACCCACGCCCGGCCTCACCACCGTGGGCCGGATCCGACTCGCCCCAGCGCGCACAATCCGGCCCACGCCCGAACCCACGCCCGGCCTCACCACCGTGGGCCGGATCCGACTCGCCCCAGCGCGCACGATCCGACCCACGCCCGAACCTCACCCGGCGTCGAGGCCGTCCGGCGGGTCGGCCGACCACGCCCGGAGCTCCAGCTCCAGGGCGAGCCGGGCGTCACCGTCGGTGAGCCGCAGGCCGGCGACCTCGGTCGCCTGCCGCAGCCGGTATCGCACGGTGTTGGCGTGGACGTGCAGATCCGTGGCGGCCGCCGCGGTG
>JBFWKS010000327.1:0-4608 GCA_050252545.1 Solirubrobacteraceae bacterium | reverse complement strand
CGACCCGCAGTCGGGCTCACGGATGATGACGTCCTGCGACACGTCGACCAGACGCCGGGTCAGGTAGCCCGAGTCGGCCGTGCGCAGCGCGGTGTCCGCGAGGCCCTTGCGGGCGCCGTGGGTCGAGATGAAGTACTCGAGGACGTCGAGCCCCTCCATGAAGTTGGCCTTGATCGGCCGCTCGATGATCTCGCCCTTCGGGTTCGACATCAGACCGCGCATGCCCGCGAGCTGGCGGATCTGCTTGAGCGAGCCTCGGGCACCGGACGTGGCCATCATGTAGATGGGGTTGCGCGAGTCGAAGTGCTGCTCCATCGCGTCCGCGACCTCCTCGGTCGCGGCGTTCCAGGTGCTGACGACCTGCTCGTGCCGCTCCTGCTCGGTCAGCTCACCGTCCTGGTAGAGCTCCTCGAGACCGGCGACGCGCTCCTCGTAGCCCTTGAGGATCTCGCCCTTGCTCGGCGGGATGACGACGTCGTTCTTGGAGATCGTCACGCCGGCGCGGGTCGCGAACTCGAACCCGAGGTCCTTGAACGCGTCGAGAACGAGCGAGATCGTGCTCGGACCGTAGATCTTCACCAGGTTGTTGATGAAGCGCTGCGTGTCCTTCTTCTTCATCGACTGGTTGATGAAGACGTAGGACTGCGGGTCGAACTCCTCCCCCAGCGTCTCGATCAGGGCCTGCTCGATCCGGTCGTTGTAGATGACGCGGCCGAGCGTGGTGAGGACCGGCTCGCGGCCGACCGCGCGGAACTCGACGATGTCGTGCAGCCGTGCGGCCTTGTGCTGATCGGCGAGCGTCGCGTCACCGGCGGTGCGGAACACCTTCGGCCGCGGCTCGTCGGCCGGCCACTCACCGTTGCGGAGCGTGAGGTGCTTCGCGGCGAGGTCGTCGGCGTCCGGACCGAGGGTCAGGTAGTAGCCGCCGATGACCATGTCCTGCGACGGCGTCGCGAGCGGCTGCCCGTTCGACGGCGACAGGATGTTGTTCGACGACAGCATCAGCAGCCGTGCCTCGGCCTGGGCCTCGGCGGACAGCGGAACGTGCACGGCCATCTGGTCGCCGTCGAAGTCGGCGTTGAACGCCGAGCAGACGAGCGGGTGGACCTGGATCGCCTTGCCCTCGACGAGCTTCGGCTCGAACGCCTGGATGCCCAGGCGGTGGAGCGTCGGCGCGCGGTTGAGCAGCACCGGGTGCTCCTGGATGACCTGCTCCAGGACATCCCAGACCTCCTCGCGCGACTCGTCGACGAGGCGCTTGGCGGCCTTGATGTTCTGCGCGTCCTTGCGCTCGACGAGCTGGGCCATGATGAACGGCTTGAACAGCTCGAGCGCCATGAGCTTCGGCAGGCCGCACTGGTGCAGCCGCAGCGACGGACCCGACACGATGACCGAACGGCCGGAGTAGTCGACGCGCTTGCCCAGGAGGTTCTGGCGGAAGCGGCCCTGCTTGCCCTTGAGCATGTCGGACAGCGACTTCAGCGGACGGTTGCCGGGGCCCGTCACCGGGCGACCACGACGGCCGTTGTCGAAGAGCGCGTCGACGGACTCCTGAAGCATGCGCTTCTCGTTGTTCACGATGATCTCGGGCGCGCCGAGGTCGAGGAGCCGCTTGAGGCGGTTGTTGCGGTTGATGACGCGGCGGTACAGGTCGTTGAGGTCCGACGTCGCGAAGCGGCCACCGTCCAGCTGGACCATCGGGCGCAGATCCGGCGGAATCACCGGGACGGCGTCGAGCACCATCATCTCGGGCTTGTTGACCTGCGAGTAGTACGGCGGGTTGTCCGGGTTCCAGAACGCCGACAGCACCTTGAGGCGCTTGACGGAGCGCTGCTGCTTCTGGCCCTTGCCGTTCTTGACGATGTCCTCGAGATCCTCGCGCTCGTGCTTGAGGCAGATCCCCGGCTGGTCGCGGACGTCGAGGTCGACGCCGGCCAGGCGGTCCGCGTCGGCGTCGCGGCGCGGCGCGTCACGGTCGTACTCGGGCTTCAGGAGCATGAGCTCGCGGATGTACTCCGCGCCCATGCCACCACCGAAGTACTCGCCGTAGCCGTACGGCGAGCCGAACCGCATCTTCAGCTCGCGGAAGAAGGTCTCGTCCGCGATGACCGTCTTGGGGACGAAGTCGTCCTTCTCGATCGACTTGTCGGTGTACGCCGACAGCGGCCACTCCTCACCCTCGCCGGGCGGGTCGTCGGACGGCTCGGCCTTGTTGGCGAAGAGCTTCCACGCCTCGCGGAGGCGGGCCCGGGACTCCTCGTAGTGGGCCCGGATGTCCTCGATCTCGGCGGTGAGCTGCTTCTTGGTCTCGTTGACGAGCTTCTTGCGCTCGTCGTCGGTGAGCTTGCCGACATCGATGTCGAGCGACTCCGCCCAGAGGAAGTCCTCGTCGTCGAAGGCGTCCTGCTTGCCGTCCTGCAGGTACTGGGTGCGCGTCTCAAGCGCCTTCTCCAGCGTGCCGAGCTCGTCCCGCTCGAACTGCAGGTTCTGGTCGAGGTCCTCCTGGACCTGCGCCTGCAGCTCCGGAAGGTCGCGCCAGCGCGCCTCCTGATCGACCCACGTGACGATCGACGCGGCGAAGTACAGGATCTTCTCGAGCTCCTTGGGAGCCATGTCGAGGAGGTATCCGATGCGGCTCGGGACGCCCTTGAAGAACCAGATGTGGCTGACGGGGGCCGCCAGGTCGATGTGCCCCATCCGCTCACGGCGGACCTTGGAGCGCGTCACCTCGACGCCGCACTTCTCGCAGATGATGCCCTTGTAGCGGACGCGCTTGTACTTGCCGCAGTAGCACTCCCAGTCCTTGGTCGGACCGAAGATGCGCTCGCAGAAGAGGCCGTCGCGCTCGGGGCGCAGCGTCCGGTAGTTGATCGTCTCCGGCTTGAGGACCTCGCCGGAGCTCCAGGAGCGGATCTGCTTGGAGGAGGCGAGGCCGATCTCGATGGCGTCGAACGTGTTGATGTCGTGCACGGGGTCTGGGTCCCTGATCGTGTGCTTGGCGAGGCGGGTGCCGGTCCGGGAGGCGGTGCGTCCCGGACCGGCTGTCCTAGGCCTCGTCCTCCGCGACCGCCGGAGCGGTCGTGGCGACGTCGGCGTCGCCGCCGAGGTCGCCCTGCGAGTTGTCGTCCTGTGCGCCGTCGACGGTCACGTCGGCCGTGGCCTCGGGCTCGTCGGTGACCGCGTCGGTCGTCGCCTCCGCCTCGTCGGCGGCGGCGTCGTCCTGCTCGGGCTCGTCACCGAGGTCGGCGCGGACGCCGCCCAAGTCGATGCCGAGCTCCTCGGCCGCGCGCAGGAGCTCGTCCTCGTCGTCGACGCCGCCCGCGGCCGCGCTCTCGTCGTGGATCTCGCGGACGTCGAGCGACAGGGCCTGCATCTCCTTGAGCAGGACCTTGAACGACTCGGGGACGCTCGGCTCGGCGATGTTCTCGCCCTTGACGATCGCCTCGTACGCCTTGACGCGCCCGACGGTGTCGTCGGACTTGATCGTCAGCATCTCCTGCAGCGTGTAGGCCGCGCCGTACGCCTCGAGCGCCCAGACCTCCATCTCGCCGAAGCGCTGGCCACCGAACTGCGCCTTGCCGCCCAGCGGCTGCTGCGTGACGAGCGAGTACGGACCGGTCGCGCGGGCGTGGATCTTGTCGTCCACGAGGTGGTGGAGCTTGAGGATGTACATGTAGCCGACGGTGACCTTCTCGTCGAAGGGCTCGCCGGTCCGGCCGTTGAACAGCCGGAGCTTGCCGCTCGCCTGCGTGCCGGCCGGGCGCGACTTGTCGACGTTCATCCGGATCGGTCCGCCGGCGGCCGTGTGCGCCTCCTGCCAACCGACGAGGGCCGCGTCGACGTCCTCCACCGACGCGCCGTCGAACACCGGGGTGGAGACGTAGACGCCGCCGCCGTTGTTGCGCTCGCGCTCGTCGTACGCCTGGGTGCCGTCGGGGTACCAGCCCTGCGCCGCCGCCCAACCCAGGTGGACCTCCAGGACCTGCCCGACGTTCATGCGCGACGGGACGCCCAGCGGGTTGAGGATGACGTCGACGGGCGTGCCGTCCTCGAGGAACGGCATGTCCTCCTCGTCGACGATCTTCGAGATGACGCCCTTGTTGCCGTGGCGTCCGGCGAGCTTGTCGCCCTCGGAGATCTTGCGCTTCTTGGCGACGAAGACCCGGACGAGCTCGTTGACGCCCGGCGACAGGTCGTCGCCCTCGTCCTTGTGGAACGTCTTGACGTCGATGACGACGCCGCCCTCGCCGTGCGGGACCTTGAGCGACGTGTCGCGGACCTCGCGGGCCTTCTCCTTGAAGATCGCGCGGATGAGCTTCTCCTCGGCGGTCAGCTCGGTCTCGCCCTTCGGCGTGACCTTGCCGACGAGCAGGTCGCCCGATCCGACCTCGGCGCCGATCCGGACGATGCCGCGATCGTCGAGGTTGCGCAGCGACTCCTCCGCGCGGTTCGGGATGTCGCGGGTGATCTCCTCGTCGCCGAGCTTCGTCTGCCGCGCGTCGACCTCGTACTCCTCGATGTGGATCGAGGTGAGCTCGTCGTCGCTGACGAGGCGGCGGCTGAGGATGATCGCGTCCTCGAAGTTGTAGCCCTCCCACGACATGAACG
>JBFWKS010000326.1:0-4631 GCA_050252545.1 Solirubrobacteraceae bacterium | reverse complement strand
CCCTCGCGACCCGAACCACGTCCTCCTTGAACTCCCTCGGATACGGCTTCGGCACAGTGCACATCCTTCCAGTGGTGCCCCTCCGGGGCACCACAGATCAGATGTCACCCCTCCGTGCAGCAGACCCGGATGTCTATGAGTACCTGCGATGAGCCGTCGTCCGGCGGCGGTGTCGTCGAGTTGGAGTGGTTGTGGGGGGCCTGGACGCAGGAGCGCGAGCGGGTGTGTCGGAACGTGGGTCGTCGCGCCGGCAGGCCGTTCGATGATCCCGCGGTTCAGGACGCTGCATCGGATGCGTTGCTGCGCCTGCACCGCCATCTCGTCCGCGGGCGGGCGATGCCGCCGGTCGTGGGGTCGTGGCTGGTGGTCGTGGCGTGGCGTGAGTTCCTGCGCCAGGCCCGTCGCGACGCTCGCCGCCGGGAGTTCGAGGCCGAGGCATTCGTGCGCGGCGAGCGCGTGGACGTCGATCGACGTCCCGAGTCCATCGTCGCGCGTCGCGAGCAGCGGCGTGCGCGCTGTCATGCGTTGGGGTTGGCATTGGGAACGTTGCCCGCGGGCCAGCGCGAGACGTTGCAGCTGTTCGCCGAGGGCGCGTCCTACACGCAGATTGCCGACTGGCGGAACACGTCGTGGCGGTCGGTTGATCGCGCGCTGGTGAAGGCCCGTGCGCGCCTGCGGAACAACGGGCTCCTGGTGCGGGAGGTACGCGCATGGGACGCCTGAGCACGCGGCGCCCGACCATCGGCGACGCGACTCCGGGCGTCCGTGAGCAGGCCCTTGCGCACCTGCGACTCCTGTTCGCCGATCGCGAGGGCCTCGTCGAGCTGCGAATGCGCAATACCCGGACCGGGCGCTGGTCGCAACGGTTCTGGCCAGCCGAGGACATCGACGACGTCGTCGCATGCGCCACGGGTTCCGCCGACTGCCTCGACGTCTACGTGGGCGTATTGCCTCGTGTGCGTCGGAGTGGTCGCCGTCGCGACCTGCCCGACGTCGCTCGGATGGTGTGGGTCGATCTCGATCGTCCCGACGCCACCGCTGTGTTGTACGCCGCCAGCGTTCCGTCCCCAACGCTGGTGGTGGGGTCGGGGTCCCCCGGGCACCTGCACCTGTACTGGCGCCTGGCCGTGCCGGTCGAGCTGCGGTGGCTCGAGAGCCTGAACGCCGCGTTGGCCGTTTGCCTGGGTGGGGACCGGCACGCGGGTGATGCGCCGCGGATCCTGCGGCTTGCCGGGACGCTGAACCACAAGCCGCCACATCCGACACCGGTGCGTCTCGATCGGCAGGTCTCGGACGCGGAGCGCACCGTGCGGTTCGAGGATCTGCGCGCGCTCGCCGGGGCGGCGTCCGCGACTGGGCCGGTCGAAGCGCGGATCACCGTCGAGTCCCGAAACGGCGAGACACGGCGGCCGTCGGCGTCGGCGAAGGTCCGCGAGCTCGAGCGCGTGCCGCCGGTGGTGTACGTGGAGGCGTTGACCGGTTGGCGGGTTCCGTCGCGGTCGCGGAAGGTGGCGTGTCCGTTGCATGAGGACGACACGCCGAGCCTGCACGTCTACCAGACGGCCGAGCAGGGATGGTTCTGCTTCGGCTGTCGGCGCGGCGGTTCGGTGTACGACCTTGCCGCCGCGATGCTCGACAGGCCGCTGCGCGGCCCCGGGTTCATCGACTTGCAGCGTGATCTGGTCGATCTGCTCGTCGACCGGTCTGTCCCGCAGGGCCGGCGGTCGTGACCTTGGTTGCGGCGCCGCCGGCGGTGCTGGTGGTCGGTGGGGGTAGGGGCCCGGGTGCGGGGACGCGCGTTGGGGCCGGGATGGTGGCACGCCCGCCGGCCGCACCACCCCGCCCGGTCCCGCGGCGGCCTCCAGTGGGGCGGTGGGGGTGGTTCTGGGCGGTCGTGCCGGCCCGGCCCCGTCAACGCGGTCCCGCACCCGGCGGGACCCACCAGAACCCGGATCGGGGCTGAGGCCGATGGCCACCACCAAGACCACCAACGACAACCAGCAGGAACCGCCCGGCAACAGGACCGACACCCCGCCGGTCGTGCCGGACCTGCGCGTGATCGAGATCGGCAAGATCCAGGTCCGGGAGGGCTTCAACCCCCGGAACCGCCGTGGCCCCGACGGGTTCGACCGGACGGTGTCCTCTGTTGCTCAGGATGGTGTGCTCGCGCCGGTGCTGGTGACCCCGACCGGGCCGGACGCGGACACGTTCTGGTTGGTGGCGGGGGAGGGCCGCTACCGCGCCGCCAAGCGCGCCGGCCAAACGTCGATCCCGGTGCTCGTCAGGAAGGTGGATGCGCGCACGGAGGGGTTGGAGTTGGCGTTGGCGGAGAACCTCGCGCGGGAGGATCTCGATCCGGTCGCGGTCGCCCACGGGTTCGACCGGCTCAAGCGGGCGGGGTGGGGGAAGCGGCAGATCGCCGAGCAGTTCTCGATCACGCAGAAGCTCGTCACCGACCGGTTGCAGATCCTGCGCATCCCCGACGAGCTGCACCCGCAGATCGCCACCGGTGAGATCCCGCTCTCGGCGATCAAGCCCCTGGCCCGGATGGCTCAGGCCCACCCGGACCTGCCCGGCGTCCTCGTCCACCGCGTTCTTCAGGGGGAGCCTGCACAGGCGTGGGTTGACCCGCTGGACTGGCCGACCGTGGTGGACGACCCTGTCGGGGCGCTCACCGTCCCGTATGAGGGTCCGGGTACCACGCTGCCGAACGGGGTCTACGACGCCGCCACCGCGTTCGCGCTCGACGACCTGCCGCTGTCGGAGGGCGCCCGCAAGGACCTGCGTGAGTTGACGGAGCTGCGTCGTGTCGATCCCGTCCGGGTCACGGTGCGTGTGGCGCGGGAGGGGGTGGAGCAGGCGCGGGCGCTCGGGGCGCTGGTCTCCAGCGACAACGGGATCGCCAACCTGATCGTCGGCCGCGACGTGCTGGTGCAGGTGATCGCCGACCAGACCCGCGCAGCGCTCAAGCAGGCCCGAAGGCTCGCCAAGCCGCAGTCCGCGGCAACGGCGACGGGCGAGGCGGCGCCCGGCGCGTCGAACGCCCCGACCACCGACGCCGACGGGACCCCAACGTCGGGACCGTCGGAAGAGGAGGTCACGGAGCGGCGTCGGCGTGAGCGTGCGGCGATGTTGGAGGCGCGACGGGTCGCGCGGGAGCACAACGCGGGGCTCGGTGCGGCGGTGGTGCGGTCGTTGGTGCGGCTCAAGCTCGACGAGCGCACCCTGAAGGTCCTCCTCGCCGGCCTGCCGTTGCTGGACCTGTCCGGCTTGGCGATGCGTGGCGCCAGGTACTGCCTGCCCGGTTGGCCGGTCGAGGAGACCACCAGCACCGGCAAGACGAAGACCACCTACCCCGACGCCGACCAGACGCGTCGCAAGACCCGGGAGTTTCTCGATGGGGCCTCCACGGTCGGGGAGATCACCGGCCGGGTGTTCTCCCTGATCGCGCTGGCGCGGTATGCGGACGAGCAGGCGGTCGCGCAGTCCAATCGCTCGACATACCGGTTCCCGCAGACCAAGGAGCTGCCGTGGGATGAGGAGCTGTTCGATCTGATCGACGAGATCTGCGCCGAGCGGCTCCCCGAGCGCCTCACCGCCCCGGCACGACAGCGACGCCGCGAGTTCCTCGCCGAGCAGGAACGGCTCGACCGTGAACGCCGCGAAGCCGAGCAACGCGTCCGCCGAGCCCTGCGCCGCGTGTCGGACCTCTCGGCCGAGGAGCGCACCACGGTGGTCGAGGATGCCAAGCGGGCCTGGGGCCCGTGGAGCCCGAAGGTTCGGGACGTGCGCAACAAGACCGCCGAGACCACCAGTGCCACCGCAGAGGCGCCCGGGCCCGCAGCCGGGGACCCGACCGAGTACGCCGACACCGCCGACGACCCCGGCGACGCCGAAGCGACCGACACCCCAATGTCCAGGAACGACGACAGTGCCAGCGAGGGTGTGCCGGCGGTGCAGGAGCACGAGGCCGACGCGGCGGATCGCCAGGCGGCGTAAGCCGTGTGGGGTCGGGTGGGGGCGGGTCGCCAAAGTGGCCCCGGCCCGCCCCGGCCCGGCCCCGACCCCGACCTGCCCGTCCACGAGGGGCCCCTCTCGGGGGGGAAGCCGCGTGGGCCGGGGCGAGCGGCGACCCATGCCCGCACCCGACCACCACCCGATGCCCATGAACCGCGACCTGCCGCCCACCGGCAAGCAGCTCGCCTACCTGCGCACGCTCGCCGAGCGCACCGGCACGACCTTCACAATCCCGTCGACACGGCGGCAAGCGTCGCGGCAGATCGATGCGATGCGTGCCCGTCCGCGCTCCAGTCGCCTCGATTGCGACCTGGACCGCCACGCCATCCGCGGCGGCGGGTTGCCCGAACGGCCCTGACGAAACCTGCACCGGCCGACGCACACGAATCGGGACGTGCGGTCCGGTGTGTGCATCGTCGTGTTGCGTATGCGCGCGCGTCGGCCGCACGTTGCGTGTCGCGACCTTGTTGTGTGTCGCGGCCTGACACACACACACCGGTGCGGGAGACCGCGCGCAACGTCCGTCCTCGCGCACGGTCGGGGGCCGTACCGATGTCATGTGTCAGCGAGGGAACGGTCCGCGGTCGCTGCTACACCCTTTGCTGTGGGATCAA
>JBFWKS010000325.1:0-4631 GCA_050252545.1 Solirubrobacteraceae bacterium | reverse complement strand
CCCGCAGCACGTTCTTCGACAGGTCCGCCCGGTCGACCCGCAGGATCAGGTGCTCCCGCCGGCGCAGCAGCAACTCCTCCTCGAACTCCCGGACCCGCGCCCTCCGCGACAGCTCGCGGGTGGCCTTGGCGTCGATCGGCAACGGGTACGCCCGCACCCACACCTCGCGGTCGTCGATCCGCACCACACCCTGCTTGTGGTCGACCTCGAGGTCCAGCAGGTCCTCGCAGCACTGCAGGAAGTTGCGGCGGTAGCTGCGGGTGTGGAAGCCGATGATGTCGTTGGCGAGGATCCCCCGGTAGATCTCGTCACGGATCTTGGTGGGCAGCACCCGCCAGCTGTCCGACTGCGACCACGGGATGTGCACGAAGTGATGGAGGAACGCGTCCGGCCGGCGCTCGCGCACCATGCGCGGCAGGAGATACAGGTGGTAGTCGTGGACCATGACCACCGGGGCGTGCTCGCCTTCGATCTCCTCGACCACCGCGTCGGCGAGATCCTCGTTGACGAGCTTGTAGCCGTACTCGTAGGCCTCGACCTCGTGGGAGCGGATGTCCGGGGCGTTGGACTGGTCCCACAGGTAGTGCTGAATGAACCACAGCATCGGGTTGGAGATGATCGAGTAGAACCGCTCGTAGGCCACGTCGTCGCTGACGACGAGCCGCACGTCGAACGATCCCCCCGCGGGGGAGTCGACGTTGAACGACTTGCCACCGGCCTCGCGAGAGCGATCGGCGTCGCCACGACCCATCGCGCTGGCGATCCAGGTCGCGCGGCGGTGCGTCGCCAGCCCGGTCAGCGCGGTGACGAGACCACCGGTTCCGCGCTGGATGCCGCCGTCGACGTCGAACGTCACCGGCCCCCGGTTCGACACGAGGACGAGCGGCGGCTGGGGCGGTTCGGACACGCTCCGAGCGTATCGGCCGGGCGCACGCGCGTCGTCGCGCGGGCGGGACCGCCCACGGCGCGCCTTCAGCGATCGTGGTCGGCGAACCGGTACCCCAACCCGCGGACCGTCTCGACGTACTGCGGGTCCTTGGGGTCGTGCTCGATCTTCTCGCGCACGTGCAGGATGTGCACGTCGACCGTCCGCCGCTCCCGGAACGCGGATCCGCCCCACACGAGGTCGAGCAGCTGATCGCGGGTGAACACCCGGCCCGGGGTCCGCATCAGGGTGACGAGGAGCTCGAACTCCAGCTGGGTGAGCTCGACCGGCTCGCCGTCGACCTCGACCCGTCGCCTCCGGGGGTCCACGAGGAGCCCGTCGACGGTGAGCGGCGCGTCGGCGCCCGGGACGACGGCCGGCAGTGCCGCGCGACGCAGGAGCGCGCGCACCCGACTGCGCAGCTCCGCGACCGAGAACGGCTTGGTGACGTAGTCGTCGGCGCCGCTGTCCAGGCCCTGGACCCGATCGCGCTCGCCGTCGCGCGCCGACACCATGATGATCCCGGCGGCCGAGCGCGCCCGGAGTCGCCGGCACACCTCCAGCCCGTCCATGCCGGGCAGCCGGGCGTCGAGGAGCACGACGTCGGGGCGCAGCTCGTCGAACCGCTCCAGGGCCTCCGGACCCGTCGCGGCGACGTCGACGCGGTGCCCGTCGCGACGAAACGGCGCGACGATCAGCCGGCGGATCGACTCCTCGTCGTCGACGACGAGGATGCGTGCGGGGGCGACGGCCATGGTGCGGTACCGGGAGGCGACCCGACAGGGTGCGCGTCCCCAGCCTACGGCGACGCTACGCTCCGGGTCCGTGGCCCTTCGCGTCGGCATCGGGGCGCTGCTGCTGGCGGTGCTCATCGCGGCGTTCTCGCTGCGCACGCCGCCGACCCCGCTGACCGCCGACCTGGCGGCCGACACGGTCGACGCGCCCGGGGGCCTGGTGCTCCTGGACCAGTTGGTCCAGCGCTACCCCGACCGGCGTCCCGGGTCGGTCGGCGACTCCGAGATGGCGCAGCGGGTCGAGGCGGAGCTCAAGGCACGTCTGCCCGCCGGGACGGTGACGACCGACGAGTTCACCGCCGACACCCCGGACGGCAGTCGTACCCTGCGCAACGTGGTCGCGACGGTCCCGGGCCAGCCCGGCAACGAGATCGTCGTCCTGGCGTCGCGGGACGCGCTGCGGCGAGGGTCATCCGGGGAGATGTCGGCGACCGCCGGCCTGCTGACGATCGCCCGCGCGATCGGGGCGGGACGGTTCTCGCACACGATCCGGTTCGTCTCCACGACGGCCGGGTCGGGGGGCGGGAACGCCGGTGCCGCACGGTTCGCATCCCGCTCCGGAGGATCGACCGCCGCCGTCATCGTGCTCGGGGACCTCTCCGGAGCCGCCGGTCGCGATCCCAGGGTCGTGCCGTGGTCGACCGGTGGCCGCTCGGCGCCGTTGCGACTGACGCGCACCGTCGAGCACGCCCTCCGGGAGGAGCGCCTGAGCCCGGTGTCGACCGACGGTCTGTGGACGCAGCTGGCCCACCGGACGCTGCCGGGCACGACCGGCGCGCAGGGGGTGCTCAACCAGCGCGGCATCGCGGCGGTCCTGCTGGCGGCGGGCGGTACGACCCCCGCCACTGGCGACGAGAAGGTGAACGGGGCCGCGTTCACCGCCTACGTCCGCAGCGCGTTGCGGTCGCTGCGCGCCATCGACGAGGCACCCGGCGCGCTCGGCCCGCAGCAGAGCGGGATCGTCATCCTCGACAGCGTGCTGCCCGGCTGGGCCGTCCGGCTGCTCGTCCTGGCGCTCGTGCTGCCGCTCGTGGGCGGCGTCGTGGTCGCGATCCTCACCCTCGCCCGCGACGGGCATCCACTCGCAGCCGGGGCCGGATCGGTCGCGGGGTGCGCGGCCGGGCCCCTTCTGGCCGGCATGTTGGCGCTGTTCCTCGGCCGGATCGACCTGGTGTGGCCGGCGACGCCAGGACCGTTGGACGGCACCGCCGTGCGGACGGGGCCGTGGGCCGGGGCCGCCGTCGTGCTGCTGACGGCGATCCTCGTCGCCGGCATCGCCGTCGCTCGGCCGCTCTTCACCCGGGACGCGGCCGGGCCGGCCCGGCCGACACGCGTCGGGATCACGACGGCGGTGTTCACGATGGTGCTGCTCGTCCTCGTGGTCCTGCTGGTGCTCAACCCGGTCGGCGCGCTCCTCGTGCTGCCGGCCGCGGTCGCGTGGCCGGCGGCGATCGCTCCGATCCCCGGCATCCAGCCGCTGCACCGTGTGCTGCTGACGGTGGCCGGCGCCGCGTTGCCGGTCGCCGCGGCGATCACCGTGATCGTCGACCTGGAGCTCCCGATCGTGCAGGTGCCGTGGTCGTTCGTCCTCGTGGCGGCCAGCGGCCACACGAGCCCGGTCGGGATCCTGCTGGTCAGCGTGCTCGGCGGCGCGCTGATAGCGACGGCGTTGACCCTCGTCCCGGTCCGCCGCCGCACGCCGGTCGGCCGCGACGGTCGCCGTGGGCCTGGTGGACGGGGCCCGTCCGACCGCGATCCCGACCCCGCCACGCCGGATTCCGCACCCTCGCGTCCGCCGTCCCCCGAGGGCGATCGCCGGCCGCGTCGCGGCGGATCACGACGGGAGGACCGGACGACGGCGGACGGCCGACGTCGACGCGAGGACGGCGAACGACGAGGTGCCGGCGGCGGACGACGCGCGGACGACGAACGGCGACCCGACGACGGACCGCGACCCGATCAGCCGGCAGGCGATCGATCGTCACGGGATCGAGGACGGGAGCGCCGTCGTGACCGCGACCGCGGCCCGCACGCGGAGCGCGGCCGGGACGAGGGTCGCGGCCGAGCCGCAGATCGCGACCCAGATGACGTACGCAGCCGGGACGAGGTGCGCCGGTCGCGGCGCCGGGCTCCCCGTGAGGCCGCGTGAGGCCGAGCCCGGTGAGCCGGTGGTGGGCCCGCCTCGGGCGCGGCACCGGGCGCCGGGGCGCGCGGCGGGATCGATCGGCCCACGAGCCCGCACGCCGCACCCGGCATGACCCGCCACCACCGCGCCGCGATGCACCGGGGCGGACGCGGCGCGCCGTCCGGCATGCGTCGACGGTTCTGCTGCTCGCCGGCACGCTCGTCCTCGCCGACGTCGGCATCACGCTGTTGTGGCAGGAGCCGGTCACCGGCGTCATCGCGCTGCTGCGCCAGGGCGATCTGGCCGACGAGCTGGAGCGCCTGCCCGCCCCCGACAGCTCGCCGCTGCAACGGCGGGTCCTCGCGTCGCTCGGTGACGATCCGGAGCGGTTGGCGTTCCTCGCCCGCCGGTTCAAGCGCGCGCAGGAGCACGGCCACGCGGCGGCCCGTCTTCGGATCCCGAGGATCGACACGGACGACGTCGTCGTGTGGGGCACCGACACCGGTGACCTGCGGCGCGGACCGGGGTTCTATCCGTCACAGCCGCTGCCGGGCGCACCGGGAACGGCCGCGATCGCCGGCCACCGCACGACCTACGGCGCGCCGTTCCGCAACGTCGACCGGCTCCGCGGGGGCGACGAGATCCGTGTCGACATGTCCTACGGACGGTTCGTCTACCGCGTGACGCACCTGCGCCGGGTGAGCCCCGACGCCGTCTGGGTGCTGCGCCGACGCGGCTACGACCAGCTCGTGCTGTCGGCATGCGATCCGCCGTTCAGCGCTGCGAA
>JBFWKS010000324.1:0-4641 GCA_050252545.1 Solirubrobacteraceae bacterium | reverse complement strand
CCCGGATGGAGATGACCCCCGACGAGGTGCGCGGCCGCCGGGATCAGCTGGTGCTGGCCGAGGTCGAGTCGCTGTCGGTCCCGGCCGCCGGCACCGACGGCACGACCGTGGAGCGAGCCGACACGATTGCGTCCCACGACCCTGCCACCGATCCCGAGGACGCGCTGATCGCCAGCGAGGCCCGTCGTCGTCTGGTCGAGGCACTGGCGGAGCTGCCGGAGCGTGAGCGCCGCGTGGCGATGCTGCTGTACGTCGAGGGTCGGCGCCTGCGCGAGATCGGTGATCTGCTGGGCGTGTCGGAGTCCCGCGTCTGCCAGATCAACGCGACGCTGCGACGCCGGCTCCGCGACGCCCTCGGCGCCCACGCCGATCTCATGACCGCCGCGGTCGCCTGACCGGCCGCGGTCGCCTGACCGCGTCGGTCGGCTGACCGCGTCGGTCGGCTGATCGCGTCGGTCGGTTCGGGGGTGGCGTCACCAGCCACCACCCCCTGGAGGGTTCTGCCGCCACCCTCCGCGAACATCCCCGGCTCGACGACCGGTGCGGTCCAGGACGGGGGTGGCGTCACCAGCCACCACCCCCTGGAGGGTTCTGCCGCCACCCTCCGCGAACATCCCCGGCTCGACGACCGGTGCGGTCCAGGACGGGGGTGGCGTCACCAATCACCACCCCCTGGAGGGTTCTGCCGCCACCCTCCGCGAACATCCCCCGGTCCCGCCCGACACCGCGAAGCCGAATCAGGCCGTGCTGTGGATGATGGTCGGCGTAGGGACCGGTACCGGGGTCGCCGCGGTCCGGATGTAGCCGATCGCCGCTCCGGGCGGGTGCTCGCGGCGGGCGACCATGTTGGAGGTGTTGCCCTCGAGGGTCTGGATCCGGCCGTCGGCGGTGACGCCGGTGACGATGCCCGTGTGCTGGTTGAGCACGATGATGTCGCCGACCTGCGGCACGACGCCCGGGCCGTTGGCGATCCCGCGACCCGCGCGCTGCGCCCACCCCCACATCGCGTCGACGGAGCCGAAGCCCTGGCCGTTCTCACCCAGCGGTGCGCCCGCCTGCTGCGCCGCCCACGACACGAAGTACGCGCACCACGGTCCGGGGCCGGGAGCGCCCTCGACCGCCTGTCGGTACTGCGCGATCTGGGGGGAGTCGTTCGACCCGGGCGGCTGCTCCGTGACCCCGATCTGCGTCTGCGCCGCGGCGATCATCGACGCCCCGGGGTTGCCGGCCGCTGCGGTCGGCACGGCGACGCCCTGTGCGCGTGCGAGCGTGCGGGCGAACCCCGACGCCAGGGCCGCGTCGCCGTTGGTGTCCGTCCCGGTGGTCGTCGTCGGGATCGCCGCGACCGCCGGGGCCGGGGCCGGGGCCATCAGCGTGCGCAGCTCCTGCACCCGGGCCAGCGTGTCGACGAGGCTCACGCGGCGATCTCCTCGAGCGGTCGTCCCGCGAGCGCCTCCGCATCGGCGGCGAACACGGCAGCGTCGTCGTCCATCCCGTGCGCGGCCGCGACGAGCGCCAGGCCGCGCAGGGCACGGGCGTCGGGACCGTCGCGGTGGATGACCGCCATCCACTCGTCCGCCGCCGACGCGAGGAACCCCCGGCGCAGGTACAGGCCGCCGAGCTGCTCGCGCCGCTCGCGCCACGGGATGTCGATCGCCTCGAACGCGGTGGCGAGCCGCTCGAACGCCTCGAACCGCTCCAGGCGGAGCAGGGCGTTGAGCCACGCGATCGCCGCCGGAGCCGCGTCGGCGGCGATGGTGGCCGCCGGCGTGGTGGGGCCGCGTCCTCCCGCGGCGTCCTCGCCCGCGCCCCGGTCTCCGGACGGTGCCGACACGGCCATGGCGCAGGCCCCCCAGGCGCGGAGCAGGTCGTGCTCGGCGGCGGGCAGGACGTCGGCGGTCCGGGCCAGGACGTCGGTGACGTCGCCGCCGTCGGCAAGCGTCGCGAACCCGGCATGGCGGAGCGCGGCGGGCTCGACGCGGCTGCCCGGGATGACGCGGCGGGCCTCGGCCGCGGCCGCGGGCAGCGCACCCTGGACGAGGAGCGCCTCGACGAGGCACACGCGCGCCGGATCCGACTCCGGGCGCTCGTCGAGGACGGTGCGCAGCTCCCGCTCGGCGAGCTCCGACGCGCCTGCCGCCTGGAGCGCACGGGCGAGCAGGTACCGCGCGTTGGCGGACACCGCCGGGAGCAGGGCGAAGACGCGCTCGACCGTGGCCGCCGGGTCCACCCCGGAGCGCAACAGCGCCAGGGCCAGCGTCTCGACCGTCGGCAGGTGACGCGGGTGATCTCGCATCGATCGCTCGAGCAGCTCGATCGCCTCGTCGTGGTGACCGCGCAGCGACAGCATGTCGCCGAGCATCCTGGTGGGCAGGAACGAGCCCGATCCGGCGGTGGCGCCGTACTTCGTGGGGGCGTCGCCCATCGCGAGGCAGCGACGGAGCAGCGTCTCGGCGCGGTCGCCCTCCCCCGTGTCCCGTGCGGTCAGTGCGTCGACGATCACGAGATCGGTGAACCCCGGGTAGATCCTCAGTGCACGATCGATGTGCGTTCGTGCCTCGTCGGTGCGGCCGGCGGTGCGCAGCGCGTCCGCGAGGTGCAGCGCCAGCAGCGGGACGAACCCCAGCGACGGCGCGTTCGGCACGTCCTGCAGGCGCTGCCAGGAGAGCTCGAACTGCTCGAGCGCCTGCGAGTGCTCGCCGTCGTTGGCGTACTCCATCCCGAGGTTGAACCGCACGAACGGCGAGTCGTCACCATCGGCGAGCTGCTGCTCGATGATCGCGCGGTTGCGGTGACGCTTGTCCTTCGCCTCGCGGACCTCTCCGAGGTACCCGTAGTGCTCGAAGCGGATGTCCGCGACCGCGAACCGGTGCGGCGAGAGGTCCTCCAGACCCGCGACCTGCTCGTGCAGCCGGCCGTGGAAGCGCCGGTCGGGCCGGTTGCGGAACAGCCGCAGCGAGTGGTGCATCATCGCGGTGCCATCACCGTCGGCACCGGTGTGGCTCGTGCCGACGATCGACATCGCCTCGCGCCACACCTGACCGGTCAGCGCACGGAGCCGCTCGGCGTGCCCGGGGTGCAGCACCTCGTCGGCGTCGAGGTAGAGCAGCCAGTCACCGGTGGCCGCGTCGAACGACACGTTGCGGGCGGCGGCGAAGTCGTCGTTCCATGCATGGTGCAGGACGCTTGCGCCGAACGACTCCGCGATCTCCACGGTGCGGTCGGCCGAGCCGGTGTCGACGATGACGACCTCGTCGACCCCGCCGACGACGGCGTCCAGGCACCGCCCGAGCATCGCCTCCTCGTTCTTGACGATCATGCAGAGCGACAGCGTCAGGCCGGTGACGGGACGCGCACGGTCGGCCACAGCGACGGCGCGCCGGGTCAGGTCCCGGAGCTCACGGGCGTGATCACCACGCAGCGACACCGGCCGGGCGGTGCCGGCGGCGCGACGACGACGGAGCTGCTCGCGGTTGCCGTCGATCCACGGCAGCTGCGGGTCCAGCCGCAGCGTGGCGTCGAACAGCGCCTCGGCGGCATCGAGCTCCCCGAGCTCGTACAGCGCGACGCCCGCGTGGTTGAGCAGGACCGGCTCGCGCGGCTCCGCCTCGAGCGCGGGGATCAGGGCTGCGGCGACGGTGAGCAGGCGTGCGGCGACCCGCGCGGGCGCGGCGTCCGGCTCGCCGAGCGCCTCGTCGACCAGGCGGACCCGCATCGAGAACCGGCGCTGCGGATCGGGCTCGTCTCCGGTCGCCCGCCAGAGCGCCGCCCACGCCCGATGATCGTCCGCGCTCGACATGTCCCGGTACTCGGCGGGGCCGGCTGCCGCTTGAGTGCGGCTGGCCGTCGGGGGACGGGAGCGGCGGGACGAGGGCACGGCGGGACCAAGGGGGCCCGGGCCGCCGCCGCGCGCCGCGAGTCGACGGTCGAGGTCCGGGGACGACGGCGCCCCGGGTCGGTGACCCGGGGCGCCGGTGCCGCGGTCCCCACCCCCAGGGCCGCTCGGGTGATCGGGAAGGGCTAGCGCAGGAGCGAGAGGACGCCCTGCGAGGCCTGGTTGGCCTGCGCGAGGATCGCCGTGCCGGCCTGCTGCAGGACCTGGTTCTTGGTGAACGACACCATCTCCTGCGCCATGTCCACGTCGCGGATCCGCGACTCCGACGCCGACAGGTTCTCCTGGTACACCGACAGGTGGTTGAGCGTGTGCTCCAACCGGTTCTGCACCGCACCGAAGTTCGCGCGGGCCGTCGAGACGGAGTCGATCGCCGTGTCGACGTCGGCGATGGAGACGCCGGCCAGCGACGTGATGCCGTCGACGGCGCCGAGGGTCGCGGCCAGGTCGATGGCGTTGACGACGGTCGTCTCGCTGTCGTTGGCGCCGACCTGGAACGTGATCGCGTTGGTGTTGTCGAGCAGCTTGGTGCCGTTGAACTCCGCACGGCCGCCGATCGCCGTGAGCTCCTGCGTGAGCTGCGTGACCTCCGAGTCGATCGCGGTGCGGTTGGTGGCGTTGAGCGTGCCGTTCTCGTACTGCACCGCCAGGGTACGGACGCGCTGCAGGATCGCGTGGACCTCGGTCAGCTGGCCCTCCGCGGTCTGCACGAGGGAGATGCCGTCCTGGGCGTTGCGACGCGCCTGCTC
>JBFWKS010000323.1:0-4661 GCA_050252545.1 Solirubrobacteraceae bacterium | reverse complement strand
GTCCGCCCGGCCGGCCGGCGTCCGGTCGGGTCATCGGGGCGATGCAGGCCCTGTCGGCGGCCGTGCTGCGACGTCGCCGCGCGGCGACGGTCCGGGCGGTCGAGGCGGTCGCCGGGCCGCTGTCGTTCGTCAACGCCGGCGGTACCGGCAGCCTCGAGCGCTCCGCGTCGGAGGCGTGCGTCACCGAGGTCGCAGCCGGGTCGGGCCTGCTGGCCCCGGCGCTGTTCGACACCTACGGCCACTTCCGCCCCGCACCGGCGGCGTTCTTCGCCCTCCCGGTGGTACGCCGCCCCGGCCGCGGGGTGGTGACGCTGCTGGGCGGCGGCTATGTCGCCTCGGGCGCGGCGGGACCGGACCGTCTGCCCCGCCCGACCTACCCGGCCGGCCTGACCCTCGACCCGCAGGAGGGCGCCGGCGAGGCCCAGACCCCCGTCCTCGGTCCGGCGGCCGACCGCCTGGCGATCGGTGACCGGGTCTGGTTCCGCCACGTCAAGGCCGGCGAGCTCGGCGAGCGCTTCGACCACCTCCACCTCGTCTCGGGCGCGGCGATCGTCGACACCGTCCCGACGTACCGGGGAGAGGGCATGACGTTCCTCTGACCCCGGGATGGTGGTCCACCGAGCCCCTCCCTCGGCGGACCCCTGCCGCCCCTTCCGTCGTGGACCGTCGCCGCCCGTGGTGTCCGCCGGGCAGCCTCCCCTCGTGCCGGCTCCGTCCACGGGCTTCTATCCTCACCGCCGATGCCTCCCGCTCGCCGTCCGCCGTCCCGCCGCCCACGTGCCCCGAAGAAGAAGGCTGCCGACGACGTCGTCGAGCAGCAGCCGGGCGAGGCGCTGATCTGGACCGACGGGGCGTGCAAGGGCAACCCCGGGCCCGGCGGGTGGGCCGCGATCGTGGTGCCGCCGGTCGCCGACGCCGACGGGACGCCGCTGCCGGCCGCTGAGCCGATCGAGCTCTCCGGCGGCGAAGCGCACACGACGAACAACCGCATGGAGTACACCGCCGCGCTCGAGGGGCTCAACCACCTTCCTGCGGGCAGCACCGTGGCGATCGTCACCGACTCCCGGCTGATGCTCGACTCGATGACGAAATGGATCGCCGGCTGGAAGCGCAAGGGTTGGAAGACCGCCTCCGGCGAGCCGGTGAAGAACCAGGATCTCGTCACCGCCCTGGACGAGGCCCTGGCCCGCCACGCCCAGGTCCGGTGGCTCTGGGTTCGCGGGCACGAGACCGGCGACGAGCACGCCCACAAGGCGTTCAACGACCGCGCCGACCAGCTCGCCGTGGCCGCCGCAGCCGCCGCGAGCTGAGTTGCGGCGGGAACGGCGAAAGCGGGCGGGAGCGGGCCGGGGCAGCGGGCGGGAGCGGGCCGGGGCAGCGGGCGGGAGCGGGCCGGGCAGCGGGCGGGAGCGGGCCGGGGCAGCGGGCGGGAGCGGGCCGGGGCAGCGGGCGGGAGCCGTCCGCTGCCCGGCGCGCCGCGCGAGCCGCTGATCGACGCCAACCCCGCCGACGGACGGCGCGGGCGGCCGTGACGCGACGCCAGCCGCGACGAAATCGCGGTTCGTCATCGTGGGGCGATGGCAGAACGCGATTTCGCGGCCCGTGACCGAGCCGCCCGGCGGCACCGGTCGCCGCGAGTGCGGGAACGCCCACCGACGCCGCGACGCGTGACCGCGACCGGCCGACCCTGGTCACCCTCACCGGGCGACCAGCCCAACCCGAGCCGATCTGGCCGATCCGAACCGACCCGGTCAACCGCCTGCCCCGGCCGCCGGACGCCGCCGGCCGCGATCCCGGGCGACCCCGCGCAGCAGCCTGATCGTTCCGGGACGGTCGAAGGGCGTCAGGTCGAACGAGGCGACCCGGAAGGTCTGCCAGCCGGCTGCACCCAGATCGGCGTCGCGTCGCCGGTCTCCGGCGATCGCGGCGGGCGTCAGGTGGCCGCGTCGACCGTCCGCCTCGACGACGAGCATCAGGTCGTCCCGCGCGAAGTCGGCGCGGTACCTCGCCCCCGACGCCCCGACGAGCGGCGCCTCCTCGGCGAACGGCGCGAGACCCGCGTCGCGGATGAGTCGCCGGACTCGGTCATGGAGCGGCGTCCGCGCACCCCCGTCTGCGTCGTGGGCGACGGGATCGGCCAACCGGACGACGCTGACGCCACGGTGGGTGGGGTGCGCCGCGCACGCGCGGGCAAGCTCATCGGGAGCGAGCAAGCCACCGAACTGCAGCTCGCGGACAAGCCGTCGCACCTCAGCTACGGGTTCGTCCCGCGCGATGTCGAGCACGGCCCGGGCGGTCGTCGTCAGCGCGACGCGTCGAACGAGCCTCACGTCGGATTCCGGAAGGTGGTTGGTCGCGTGCACGATCACCCCGCCCGGTCGCCGGGCGCCGGTGGCCCGGATCGTCACGTGATGACAGGTAGATCCACGGTCGAAGCCCGGGTCGAGCGCCGCCAACGCGGACCGGTGGCTCAGCACCGCGGTCCCGTGACCCCGGTCCACGGCCAGAAGCGCGGCACGCCGGCTTCCCCACTCGCTGAGCACCGGCGACGACGAGTACACGCCGCGGTGGATCCGGAACAGTCGGCGCGGTCGAACGCGATGCTGGATCGCCCCCGCGCGGAACCCGAGGTCGCGAAGCGGGGCGAACGAGACCACGCCGTGTTGATCGAGGAGAAGCCGGGCGAGCTTGGCGTCGCGCATCGGCCCAGCGTCACCAAGACGACGGTGACCGGACCAGTGAGCACTCGTGCAAACGTCGTGCCGACATCGCGCCGGTTCTCCGCCCACCGGCACGTCGACAGCACCGGCACGGTCGCCGTGGGCTCGCCCCGGCGCGACGATCGCCGGGGCGGCCGCCGTCGAACGCTTCGCAGATCACTCGAAACCGCGGTTCGTCATCGCCCCACGATGACGGAACGCGATTTCGCCGCCCCTGGCCCCGATCTGCCCCGTGCCCCGTCCCCGTGCGTCCGCTGCGTCACCACCCCGCCACGATGGTCCGGCACAAGCCCGATGGTCCGGCCAAGCCCGGTGGTCCTACCAAACCGATGGTCCGGCCAAACCGACGGCCACCCTCCACCGGCACTATCGTCCCGCGACATGTCCCCGGCACCGGACCGCGTCACGTCCCCTCCCGCCCCGCCGCTGGCGGCCCGGGCCCGCGGCGTCGCAAGCTCCCCGGTCCGCGAGATCCTCGCCCTCACCGAGCAGCCGGGGGTGCTCTCCTTCGCCGGTGGCCTCCCGGCACCGGAGCTCTTCGACGACGCCGGGTTGCGCGAGGCGTTCGCGTCGGTCCTCGAGCCGCGCTCGGCCGGGCGTAGCCTGCAGTACTCCACGACCGAAGGCGACCCCGAGCTCCGTCGCCGGATCGCCGATCGGCTGACCGTTCGCGGGCTGCCGACCGACCCGGACGCGGTGCTCGTCACCAGCGGATCGCAGCAGGCACTGACGCTCATCGCCGCGGTGATGCTCGAGCCCGGCGACCGCGTGCTCGTCGAGGAGCCCTCCTACCTCGCCGCGCTCCAGGCGTTCCAGATGGCCGGCGCCGTGCCCGTGTCGGTCCCCTGCGACGACGACGGCCTGATCCCGGAGGAGCTGGACCGGATCGCCGGGGAGGCCACGCCGAAGCTGCTCTACACCGTGCCGACGTTCCACAACCCGACCGGGCGGACGCTGCCCGACGCGCGTCGCGACCGGATCGCCCGGATCATCGGTGAGCGCGAGCTGTGGACGATCGAGGACGATCCGTACGGCGAGCTGCGCTACGCCGGCGACCCGGTCGCGTCGATCGCATCACGATCGGACGCCGCACCGTTCGTGCTGGCGCTCTCGACGCTGTCGAAGGTCGCCGCGCCGGGCCTGCGGATCGGCTGGGTGCGCGCGCCCGCCGCGCTCCACGCCCCGCTCGTGGTGGCCAAGCAGGCCGCCGACCTGCACTCGTCGACGATCGACCAGGCCGCCACCGCGAGGTGGCTCGCACACGTCGACCTGGATGCGCACGTCGAGCGGCTGCGCACCGTGTACGGCGAGCGCCGCGACACGATGCTCGCGGGGCTGCCCGGCGCGCTCCCGGAGGGCTCCACGTTCACCCGGCCCGACGGCGGCATGTTCGTCTGGGTCCGCCTGCCCGAGGACCATGACGCCACCGCGCTCCTTCCGCGTGCCCTGGCCGAGCAGGTCGCGTACGTGCCGGGCGCGCCGTTCTACGCGTCCGATCCCGACCCGCGAACGCTGCGGATGTCGTTCACGACCCACTCACCGGTCGAGATCGGCCACGGCCTCGACCGGCTGGCCGCCGCCTTCGGGCGCTGAGCGCGACGTCGGCCCGCGCCGTCCGCCCGCGCCGTCGGCCGGCGCCGTCCGCCCGCGACGCCGGCCCGCGACGCCGGGCCCGCGATCGATGGCCCTGTCCCGTCCGGGTCGCGCCACCAGTCGGTCGGCCGGGCCCGCCCGACCCGCGCACGGGCGGCCGGGTGGCGCCACGGGCTCTGCACGACGTCCACCCGCAGCCGCTGCGTCCTCTCACCTCACGTTCGTCAGGCGACGACCCGCACGAAGACCTGCTGCCCCACGTCCAGGTGGAGACGTGCCGCCTCGCCGCGCGTCGTCTGTGCCGACAGGGCACCGTCGTCCTCGTCGCGCAACTCCACGCGCACCTCG
>JBFWKS010000322.1:0-4698 GCA_050252545.1 Solirubrobacteraceae bacterium | reverse complement strand
GCGGTCCGATCGGCGAGTTCCTGTCGGCCAACCCGCTGTTGCCGGACCTCTTCGCGCTCCGGACCGGGCTCACGAGGCGCTGTCCGGGCGGCAACGCTCCTCCCGCCCCGGACGGGTCCAGCCCGTGGGTGCCCGACGAGGCGCTGTGCGACCCGCGTCACAACACTCCCGCGGACGTGAGTCGGCCATGAGGTCGCGAGTCGTCGCCGCCGCGATGGGCATCGGGCTCGTGCTCGTCGTCGTCCTCGCCGTCCGGGGCCCCGCGTCCGACGGAGGCGCCTACCGGTTCGCCGCGGTGTTCGACACCGCGCGCGGCGTGGTCCCGGGACAGCAGGTCAAGATCGCCGGGGCGAAGGCCGGCACGGTCGAGGCCGTCGACCTCGTCGCGGGCCCGAAGGCGCGGATCGTCATGGCCATCGACGGCGACCTCGGGCCGTTCCGGGAGGACGCCTCGTGCGCCATCCGGCCGGAGGGCCTGATCTCCGAGCACTTCGTGATGTGCGAGCCGGGCCGGTCGGCCCGGGAGCTGCCGGCGGGGGCGGGAGGCCTGCCGGCCGTCGCGCTCGCGAGCACGACGGTCCCGGTCGGGCTCCAGGACGTCGTCGACGTCTTCGCGGCTCCGGTGGCCGACCGCGCGCGCCTCATCTTCACGGAGCTCGGCCTCGCCACCGTCGCCCGTGGGGACGACCTCAACGAGATCGTGCGACGGGCCAACCCGGCGTTGCGCGACGCGAACCGCCTGCTGGCGATCCTCGACCGCCAGCGTGGCGTCCTGCGGCGGGCGATCGACGCGTCGGACGAGATCCTGGCCGGGGTCGGCGAGCGGACGGGCGACGTCCGCGGCCTCGTGAGCGAGCTCGCGGACCTGACCGAGGAGACGGCGCGGCACGATCGCGCGCTCACCGGCGCGGTGCGACGGCTCCCGGCGTTGCTGACGGAGATCGACGAAGGCCTCGGCGAGGTGCGGGACGCCACCGAGCGGGCCGGCCCGTTCGTCAGCACCCTCCGACGATCGGCGCCGGAGGTCGTGCGCCTGTCCCGCACGTTGCCGACGTTCGTCCGCTCCGCGGACCGGGCCCTGCCGGTGCTGGAGCGCGTCGCGAAGGACGCCCGCTCGACCCTTCGGACGCTCGACCCGGTGCTCGTCCAGGCGATCACCACCCTCGAGCCGCTCTTCCCGATGGCCCGCGACCTCGCGCGGTTGCTCGTGAGCGTGCGCGACCGCGGCGGCGTCGAGGGCCTGGTGAAGACCGCGTATGCGCTGGCGACCGACACCGCCATGTACGACAACGTCTCGCACATGCTCGCGGTGACCGTCGGGGTCGCCCCCGACTGCATCGCCGCGGGGCTGCTCAAGACGTCGCCCCCGCGTGGCTGCAGCCACAAGTACGACGCGGAGGGCGAGGGGCTGCTGCCGGTCAACCAGCCCGGGTGCGGACCCCAGGACGGGTCGTGGTGGCCCAAGGCGTGCACCCCGACGCTGTCGACGCTCGCGACGGAGCGCCGCGCGTCCGCCGACGAGCGCGCGGCGACCCGCGGCCGGGACGCAGGCGGCGCATCGCGTCGCTCCTCCGCCCGTGGCGAGGGGCCCGCCGACCCGGGCGCCGCCGGGACCGCCGAGGCGGCCAGGGACGCGATGCGCCCGTTCCGCACGTGGCTGGAGGACCATCGATGATGCGGGTGCGGCGCAGGTCGGACGAGGAGACGCCGCGCAGCGCTCTCGTCGGGGTGGTCGTGGCTCTGGCGATGGCGGGCATCGGCGTGCTGAGCTTCACCGTCAACACCGGCCTGCCGTGGGACGGCGCCTACCGCGTGACGGCCCTGGTCCCCGACGCCGCGCACCTCATCCGCGGGGCGGAGGTGCGCGTGCACGGGGTCCGCGTCGGCGTCGTGTCGGCCGTGGACGTCGACCGCGGACGGAGGGCCTCCCGGCCGCTCGCCCGACTCGAGCTGCGACTCGAGGAGGCTCGCGATCTGCCGGTCGACTCGACCGTCCAGGTGCGTCCCGCCTCGCTTCTGGGACTGACGTTCGTGGACCTGCGGCCCGGCGACGCCGGCGAGACGATCCCGGACGGCGGGACGCTGGACGCCTCCCGGTCGCGCCCCACCGTCGAGCTCGACGACGTGTTCGGCATGTTCGACCGCGAGTTCTCCGGCGCGGTCCGCGGAGTCACGCGCCAGGTGGGCGGTGGATCGGCGGGGCGGGGCGCCGGGATCAACGACGCGTTCGCCGGGATGCCCGAGTTGCTGGCGGGGGTGCGCGCCCTGAGTCGCACGCTCGCCGCGCCGTCGACCGGCCTGGCTCGCCTCCTCACGGCGTGGGAGCGCCTGGCGGACGAGCTGCTCCCGAGCAGCGCGGGCCTCCCGGAGCTCGTCCTCCGCGCCCGCCAGACGCTCGGCGCGATGGCCAGGGCCCGCACGGCGCTCGGCGCCACGCTGGAGGAGGCTCCGCCGACGGCCGACGTCGTCGTCCGGGCGCTGCGCGGCGCCCGCCCGGCGCTCGGTCGGCTCGGGCGGCTCGCCACCGGCCTCCAGGCCGCGAGCGGCCGACTCGACGAGGCGCTCCGGGGCACGAATCGCGCGCTCGGTGCGGGTGATCGCGCGATGCGCTCGCTGATCCCCCTCGAGCGGCCCCTCCGGCTCGCGCTCGGCGACGTGGAGTCGCTCGCGCGTGATCCGGCGACCGACGGCTCCCTCCGCAAGCTCCATGCGATGGCCGGCTACGTCAACACCACGCTCGACGAGCTGCTCCCGGCGCAGCTCCAGTGCAACGTCATCGCGCTCTGGGGCACGACGGTCGGCAGCAGCTTCGCCGCTCGTGGCACGGGAGAGGGGCCCTCCGCGCTGAGCATCTACTTCACGACGCTCGGAGGCGAGGGGGAGCTCGTGCAGAACGCCCGGCCTTCGCGGGGCACCGGCATCAACCCGATACCGCATGCCAACCACCGGGAGTGCGAGTCGAACAACGAGCCGTGGCCACCCCGCGCGTTGAACAACCCGCCCGGCCTGCAGAGCAATCGCGTCCGGATGACGCAGCCCCCGCCGGGGGTGCGGCGGCTCGCCGAGCGGGCCGGCCTCCTCGAGGTCCCGGAGGGCGCACCATGACGACCGCGACCCAGAGGTGGAGGCGGGAGTACCGCCGTTCGGTGCTCGCGGGCCTCGTGGCCGGCGTGGCGCTCGCCCTCGTCGTCGCCTGGGCGTTCGCGCGTCCGGGCACGGACGGCGGTCGACGGATCACGGTCGAGGTCGCGTCCGCCAACCAGTTGCGGGACGGCAGCGAGGTCCGTACCGCGGGGATCCCGATCGGGACCGTCGACCGGATCGATCCGGGCGACGGCGACACCGCGCGGCTCGTGCTCCGCATCCGCGACGAGGCCCCCGTGCTCCGGGTCGACGCCCGCTTCTCGGTCAAGCCGCGGCTCCTCCTCGAAGGCAACGGGTACGTCGACGTCCGGCCCGGGACGCCGACGAGCGCCGCCCTCCGGGACGGCGACGTGGTCCCGTTGAGCCAGTCCGACGTCGCCGTGCAGACCGACCAGGTCCTCGGGGCCTTCGACCTGCCGACGCGGGAGTCGCTCCACCGGGCGATCGACGAGATGGCGAGCGGCCTCGGATCCGACGGAGGGCGGCCCGCCGGCGCCGTCGCCCTGCGACGCGCCGTGGGCGAGCTGCGGCGAGCGCTCCCGCCGGCCCGGACGTCGCTGTCGGCGATGCGCGGGGTCGAGCCGGGCGACCTGCCGCGGGCCGTGCGCGGCGCCGGGTCGTTCGCGCGAGAGCTCGTTCGCGATCCGCGCGCCCTGGCCGACGTCGTCTCCTCGATCGACCGGATCTCGCGCACGCTCGCCGTGCGGGAGGCGGCGCTCGGATCGGCGGTGCACGAGCTGGCGTCCGTGACCGAGAGCGCCCCGCGGGACATGCGAGCGATCTCCGAGGCGCTGCCCCGGGTCGACCGGATGGTTCGGGCGCTCCGTCCCACGCTGCGGACCGCGCCCCGGGCCCTCCGGGCGGTCCCGCCCCTCGCCCGCGAGGTCCGGCGGCTCGTCGCGCCGGAGCGACTGCCGGCGCTGCTGGACCGACTGCTGCCGGTCACCGAGCGACTCCCGACGGTGCTCCGACGCACGGACGACCTCCTGCGGCGGTCCACGCCCGTCACGAACTGCATCGTCACCCACATCGTCCCGACGTTGAACATGCGGATCGAGGACGAGCGCCACTCGACCGGCGATCCGGTGTGGCTCGACGGCCTGCACTTCGCGACCGGGACCACCGCGCTCTCGTCGGCGGTCGACGGCAACGCCGGCACCGCCAGGCTCGGCGTCACCGTCGGGACGACGATGATCGACGGGATCCTTCCGGGCATCGGCGACGTCACCGCCCTCGTGCCCGGAGACGTCCGCGGGATCAACCCACGGTGGCTGGGCTACGGCGTCGATCCGGCCTATCGGCCGGACCGACCGTGCGCCGAGCAGGACCTCCCCGACCTCCAGGCACGCAAGGGCGGCGTCCCGGACTGGATCACCGACGGCCGACGACGGGACGGGACCCGATGAGGCGGACCTCCGCGGCGGTGTACCTGCGGTTCCTCGTCGTCTTCACGCTCCTCGGGGGCGTGGGCGTCGCCGCCGTCGGGTACACGCTGGTCAACCAGCGCGTCTCGCTCCCGTTCGAGGACACCTACGTCGTTCGAGCGACGTTCAG
>JBFWKS010000321.1:0-4722 GCA_050252545.1 Solirubrobacteraceae bacterium | reverse complement strand
CCGCGTCCAGGGCGTCGGCGAGCCGCTCGGCGCCGTCGGCCTCGGGATCGGCGGTCTCGACGTCGATCGAGCGGGCGACGGCCAGGGCGCGCTTCGTGGTCGCGTCCTGGGCCGGCGCGCTCAGCGCCGCGGTCGGGTCGGTCGGCAGGACGGGCTCGGTGTCCTGCCCGCCGCCCCACAGGTAGATGCCGGCGCCGACGACGACCACCCCGGCGACGAGCGCCGCGAGGACCGGGTCGAGCGACGGACGCTCACCGGTACGGGGCGACGTGCCGTCGGCCTCATCGGCACCCGTGCCGGGCGCCGACGACTGGCCCGTGGCGGAGCGACGCCCGAAGGGATCGCGGATCGAGCGACTCACGGCTGGCTCCCCGTGTCGGTGGCGGTCGGTGTGGAGGTCGGTGCCGTCGCGGTGGCGGCCGTCGAGCGCTCCGCGGGCAGCAGGTAGGCGACGATCTCGAGCGTGCCCGTCAGCGAGCGTCCTCCGCCGGCCCGGCTGGACACGTCGAGGTCGACCGTGTTGACCCGCAGGAGGCGTCCCGTGGCGGTGAGCTTGCCGCCGCGGGTGCGGACGCTGCTCTGGACGGAGCGCAGGAATCCGGTGACGTCGACGTAGTCGCCGTCCACCTGGACGTTGAGCGTCAAGGGGGTCGCCGTGCCGAGCGCGGAGGTGGCGGTCGCCGTGCTCGGGGTCGCCGCGCCAGCGTCGGTGGCTGCGGCATCGGGGCTCGTCGCCGGGTCGGCCGTCGTGGCGGGCGTGGCGGTGGCGGGCGCCGCACTGGCGGCCGCGTCGCTGACCTTCAGCACGTCGAAGCTCACGCCCCGGCGCTTGGCGGTGGCGTCGAGCTGGTCGATGAGCTGGGCCGCCTGGACCTTCTCCGGGACCGCCACGGCGAGCCGGCGCAGCGTCCGCTTGTTGGCGGGAGCCCGGTCGGCGGCCTGACGGGCCTGCACGAGCTGCGCGTTGACCTGGTCGGCCTGCGCCTCGGCCACGGCCTGTGCGTCCTGGGCGACGGTGGCGTCCTCGCGGGCGGGACTCACGAGCATCATCCACATCAGCGCCCCGACGGCGAGGATCGCGACCCCGCCGAGCATGAGCTTCATCCGGTCGGTCATCGGGAGCCTCCGGTCGGGTCGGTGGTGCTGGCGGTCGTCGTCTGGTCGGTGGTGGCCGCGCCGGTCGTGGCGCCGCCCGTGGTGGCATCGGCGTCGTCGGTGCCACCGGTGGCGGCGTCCAGGATCACGGTGGCGGCCAGGCCGACCGTGGCGTCCAGCGCCACGCCGGAGCAGTCGGCCCCGCCGATGGAGCGGGCCGCGGTCGTCCGGCTCGTCTCGCTCAGCGCGACGTCGGCGACCTGCGGCAGACGCTCCAGCGCTCGCAGTGCGGTGGCGACGCGGGGCTGCGTGTCGGAGCAGCCGATGATCTTGACGCTGCCCTGTCCGTCGAGTCCGGCGGGGGCGTTCGCGGCGCCGTTGGCACCTGCGGTCAGCTGCGTGATCCCGACCGGGGTCGGCAGCGCCCCGGCGACCGACTCGAGCACCATCGCCCAGTCGGTGCGACCGGTGGCGACGTTCAGCACGGCCGTCTCGCGGGTCTCGCGACGACGGTCGAGCGCGACGACGGGCTGCAGCACGTTGACCTGGGCCTGCGCGGCGGCGGCACGCGCGGTCGCGGCGGCCTCGGCCTCGCGGGCGACGGACGTGTCGTTCCGCGCCGACGCCCACATTCCGAGCATCGCCAGGATCACGACGGCACCGACGGCGGCGACGCCGTGGACGGCGGTCAGGCGCGTTCCGCGGCCGGATCCACCCGGGCCGCGTCCGGCGCCGACCTGCAGGTCGGGCGGGAGCAGGTTGACGGCTCTCATGCGTGCACCTCCTCGATGCTCAGGCCGAGCGCGACGGGATCGGCGCCCCCGGCCAGGGTGGTCGCCGACTCGACGGGCAGCGCCAGGATCTCGGCGAGCAGCTCGTGGACGCCGTCGCGATCGGCGAGCGGACCGCTGACGATGCAGCTGGTGGGCTGCGATCCGGTCTCCTGCTCGACGTGGAACTCGATCGACGTGCGGACGGTCGACGCGATAGCCCGGACGGTGCGCTGGAGGATCGCGGCGACGTCGTCGGCGTCCTCGCCTTCGATCGTGCGGTGTCCGAGCAGCGACTCCACGGCGAGCGTGGCGTCGATGCCGGTACGGCGGCCGATCTCCTCGGATGCGGACTGCACGCCGGCGGGGATCGTGCGGACGAACCGGCAGCCGTCGGGGCCCGTCAGCGCGAGGGTGGTGACGCCGTCCAGGTCGAGGAGCAGCGTCGACTCCGGGGCCTGGACGCAACGGCTGAGACCGAAGGCGACGAGGTCGACCCCGACGGGCTGGAGCCCCGCCGCCTGGGCCGCGACGACCTGGCCCTCGACGAGCTCTCGACGGGCCGCGACGACGAGCGCACGACGGATGGTCTGGCCGTCGTCGCCGGTGGTCTCCGGCAGCAGGCGGTAGTCGATCACCGCCCCGTCGGCGGCGGTGGGGACCCGCTCACGGGCGAGCGTGCGGACCGCGGCGTCCAGGTCCTCCGCGTGCTGCACGGGCGGCACGTCGAGGATGCGGACGGCGACCTTCTGGCAGCCGATGCCCAGGCGGACCTTGCGGTCGAAGCCGGAGCGGCCCTCGATCGCCTGGCGCAGCGCGGCGGCGACGGCGGTCGGGTCGACGACCTCGCCGTCGCGGACCGCACCGGGCGGCAGCGGGGCGGTGGCGGTGGCGACGACGGCCAGGGGCCCGTGCGAAGGGGCGGCCTGGGCGAGCGCCACGTGGGTGGCGCCGATGCGCACGCCCGTGACGGGGGCCGATGCCGAGGGTCTCCGGGCGGAGGGGCCCTTGGGTCGGCGGGGAAGGGTGAGCTGAGGAAGGGCCATGGCGCTTTCGGGTCACCCCCTCGATCGGCCACGTGTCGACCCCGGCTTGACCACATGTAGAGCGGGTGGACGGTCGTCGTATGGCGCGCCTTCGATCCGGGTGCCTCAAGCGCCGGGCCCCCACCACGAACGGCCGCGTGCCACCCCGCCTGCCGCCCGCAGGTGGACCCGGGCATCGACTGCGTCCAGGTCGTAGCGGCCCTGGATCTCCTGGCGGGCACAGCCCCGGGGGCGCAGGAGCAGCGTTCGGATCTCGTCGATGATCGAAGGGTCGAGCTCGCGGACCGAGGGCATGACCGGACCGTAAGGCCACCCCCGTGACCGTCGAAGCGGCACGGACAGACCGACGAGGTCACGCGTCGGTCACGTGGCGTCACGTCGCGTCACGTGGAGTGTTGCTCACTCACGGGTGAGTAACCCACGGGTGAGTACTACCCCGAGGGCGCGCCGGCGGGGGCCAGGCACCAGGGCCAGGGGCCCGGCGCCAGGGCCAGGGCCAGGGCCAGGCACCGAGGGCCAGGGGCATGCCCCTGGCCCGGCGCCGGCCGCGCGGGGACGTCGCTCAGAACGTCCCGGTGTACGCGTCGATCAGCGGCTGGCCGGCCGCGAGCGCGACGACGGCGCCGAACGCCAGGTACGGA
The DNA here is from genome assembly GCA_050252545.1 of Solirubrobacteraceae bacterium. Classification (GTDB taxonomy): domain Bacteria; phylum Actinomycetota; class Thermoleophilia; order Solirubrobacterales; family Solirubrobacteraceae; genus Patulibacter. Next base: position 1,170 of record JBFWKS010000321.1, on the reverse strand, counting down.
CCGAACGGAATCGCGGTCTTGCGGGCCTCGGCGACGCCGACCCGGGCGCTGAGGAACGCACCCCAGACGGTGCCCGCGATGAGGGCGACGAAGACGGCGACGGCGACCGCGGGCCCGAGGCACAGCCCGATGACGCCCGCAAGCTTGACGTCGCCCATCCCCATCCCGTCGGGACGCAGGAACGCGGGCACGAAGAGGAATCCGGCGGCGGCGGCACCGGCGATCAGGCGGCCGACCTGGCCGTCGGGGTCGATCGCGGTACCGGCGGCGATCGCGATGATCGCGGCGGGCAGCGTGATCGCGTTGGGGATCCGTCGGTGGTCCAGATCGATGAGGGTGATCGGCACCAGTGCCGTGACGAGCACGATCCCCAGGACGACGTCGACGGTGTCGGTGGCGATGGCCGCGACGAGCGCCCACAGCAGGGCGGTGATGCCCTCGACGACCGGGTAGCGGGCCGAGATCGGTGCGTGGCAGTCGCGGCACTGGCCGCGGAGGACGAGCCACGAGAACACGGGCACGTTGTCGTACGCACGGATCTGGTGGTGGCAGCTGGGGCATTCCGATCGACCGCCCGCGACCGACACGCCGAGCGGGAGCCGGTGGATGACGACGTTGAGGAACGACCCGATCAGGAGGCCGAAGGCGGCGGAGAGGGCGATGAGCATCGGGAGCATGGAACGTACGGGGCGGTGGTGGGTGAATTCTGCTGCGGTGTGTGCCGATCGCGTGCCGATCGCGTACCGGTTCGACGCACTGGCGGCCCGGCCCCGGGGCTCGACGTGACGGCCGTCCCGGGGCGACGCCGTGGCGCCTCCTGGGGACCCCCTCGGCATCCGGACGAAAGGGCCCGAGGGCGTCCAAGGCGAGTGGACGGATGGATGGGTGTTGGACGGCGGGCCGTGCCGGTTTGGGACGAGCGCTCGATCGGGTGTGCGCCGCGGCGATCGCCGGGCCGTCGCCGGGCGTGCGGCGCCGGTGGATCGACCACGCGCGCGGCGGGTGGGCACGCGGGGTCGATTGACCGTCCGAGAGACGGCGGATCGACCAACGGGGCCGTTGAGTGAGCTCCCTGGTCGATCGACCGTCCTAGACGCGGTGGATCGACCACGCGCGCGGCAGGTAGGCCCCCGTGGTCGATCGACCGTCCCAGAGACGGCGGGACCACCG
>JBFWKS010000320.1:0-4735 GCA_050252545.1 Solirubrobacteraceae bacterium | reverse complement strand
GTCGCCGGCCGGGTGGCGCGGGCGGGGCGCCTGGTTCGGCGGGGCCGGCGCATGCGCGGCCGGGGGAACGGGATGGTGCACTGGTGCCTCCTCGGGATCGGGCGTCCCGGCGTCTGAGGTTCCGTGGCGGGTGAGTTCCTGACTCCCGTGGGCCCTTGGGCCCACGGTCACAGTGGCGCGACCGTTCCGGCTTCTCACCGGATTCCTCGCACCGCCACGCGGTTCGCTGATCGTAGCGGGACGGGCGCCACGCGGTGCCCGGGTGGAAGGCGGTCGGGGGCGGGGGGTGGCCGATCGGCCCCGGCCACGCTCGACCGGCACCCCACGACCGATGCGCGTGGACACCCCTCGCCACGCCCACCCGCGCGGCGTACCCTGCTCCCGTGACCACGCGCGCCCGCCTGCTCGTCGACTGCCCCGACCGGCCCGGGATCGTCGCCGCCACGTCGGGCCTGCTCGCCCGCCACCGAGCGAACATCGTGGAGCTCGACCAGCACGCCACCGGGGGTGACCCCGCGTTGTTCTTCAGCCGGATCGTCGTCGACGTGCCCGGCGGTGCGGGCGCGCTGGACGCCCTGCGCGCCGCGTTCGCGACCGAGGTGGCGCGGCCGCACGACATGACCTGGCGGCTCGTCCCCGTCGACGCGCCACGGCGGGTCGTGATCCTCGTCTCGCGTGAGGCGCACTGCCTGACCGAGCTGCTGTGGCGGTGGGAGCGCGGCGAGCTGGGTGCCGACATCGCCTGCGTCATCTCCAACCATCCCGACCACCGCGAGCGGGTCGAGCGGTTCGGCATCCCCTACCACCACGTCCCCGCCACGCGCGCCAACCGGCCGGAGGCCGAGGCGGAGATCCTGCGGCTGATCGCCGGCAGCGACAGCGACCTGGTGGTGCTGGCCCGCTACATGCAGATCCTCACCAGGGACCTCCTCGACCGGGTCGGCCGGCCGGTGATCAACATCCACCACTCGTTCCTGCCGGCGTTCGTCGGGGCGGAGCCCTACCGGCAGGCCCGCGATCGCGGCGTCAAGATCGTCGGTGCCACCGCGCACTACGTCACCGAGGAGCTCGACGCCGGCCCGATCATCGAGCAGGACGTCGTGCGGATCGACCACCGCGCCACGTTGGAGGAGCTCGTCGGCCTGGGCGCCGACGTCGAGCGACAGGTCTTCGGCCGCGCGGTCCGCTGGCACCTGCAGGACCGGGTGATCGTGCACGGGCGCTCGACCGTGGTGTTCTGACCGCCGCCGGCGCGGACCCCACCACGACCGGAGCGGGATCAACAAGGCCGATGCTCGGGGTGGGATTCGGTTGGTAGCATGATCCCATGGAAGCGACGATCGACTCCGGAGGGCGGCTGCTGCTGCCGAAGGGCCTGCGTGACGCGCTCGGTCTGACGGCGGGTTCCAAGGTGGACATCTCGCTCTACGGCAGTGGTCTGCAGATCACGCCGGGTGGCCGTACCGCGCGGTTGGAGCGGGACGGGCACGGGCGGCTGGTCGCGCGTGCGGACACCGTCGTCACCGACGACGCGATGTTCACGCTGATCGACTCGGGGCGGCGTTGACGGACGCACCGCGGCTCGTGGTCGACACGAGCGTCGCGGTCCCGTTGCTCGTCGCGTCGCACGAGGCGCACGACACCGTCAGCGCCTGGGCCGCGCAGCGCGCGCTCGGTCTCAGCGGCCACGCCTCGGCCGAGACGTACGCCGTGCTGACCCGTCTGCCGGGTGACGCGCGCGTGCGTCCGGGCGACGCGGTGCTCCTGATCGATGACGGCTTCGATGAGCCGTTGACGCTGTCGCGTGCGGCGGCGGTGGATGCCCACCGGGAGCTCGCCCGTCTCGGAATATCGGGCGGGGCGACCTATGACGGTCTGGTGGCCTTGGCCGCTCGCGAGCACGATGCGGTGCTCGCGACGCGTGATGCGCGTGCCCGTCCCACGTACGACGCCGTAGGCGTGCGTGTGGAGGTGATCGGCGACGCGCGGCGGTCGGGCTGAGCGGCGACGCACGCGGAGCGCGGCATCGTCGGCGAGGTCCGGTTCGGCGGTCACCGGCACCCCGATGGCGGTGCCGTCGCGGACGGGTCGACCGGCATCCGGAGCGACTTCGGCCACCCTACGTCTCTGCTACGGTCAGCCGTCCATGACGCGCGCCGACAGGTCACCCGCCGGGGGTCGCATCGCCCGGCGCGTTGCCGCCGGCGCTGCGCTCGGCGTCCTGGCGCTCGCCGCCGCGCCGACGGGCGGGGGCATGCCGCTCCCGGGCGGCACCCCCGTCCCGGGCATCACCGCCGCGTCCGCGCAGTCCTCGGGGATCGGCAGCGACGGGCGCAAGCAGCTCGACACCACGGTCGCCTACCTGCAGCGGGCGCAGAACGAGGACGGCGGGTTCCCGCGGCTGCGGGCCGGCGCGTCATCGCACGTCGCCACCAGCGTGTGGGTCGGCCTGGCCGTCGCGTCCGCCGGGATCAACCCGCGCCGCCAGACGCTAAAGGGCGGCAGGACGCTGTGGGCGTACCTCGACCGTCACGCCGGCGAGCTCAGGCGCACCGGCGACATCTCCCGGGCCGTCCAGGTCGCCGTCGCCGCGGGAGAGGACCCGCAGACCGTCGGCGGCGAGGACCTCGTCGCCAAGGTGCTGGCACGCCAGGCCGCCGACGGCTCGTTCGCCGATCGCGGCGGCGGCGGCGCATCGGTCGAGGCCACCGCATGGGCGCTGCTCGCGCTCGCCCGCAGCCCCACGTCCGAGGCCGTGAAGGCCGCGCGAGACAAGGGCCGCGACTGGCTGATCAGCGTGCGACAGAAGGGCGAGTCGTGGGGGGCCACGCCCGGCGGTACGCCGACGACCACCGCCACTGCGCTGGTCGTCCAGGCACTCGCCGTCAGCAAGGCCGACGACCTGTACCTCGACACCGCGGTCGCGTGGATCGGCGACCGGCAGCACAACAGCTCCGGCGGGTTCGCCGACCGCCGAGGCGGGTCGCCCGATCTGCTCGCCACCGTCTTCGCGCTGCAGGCGATCAGGGCCGCCGCCGGCAACCCGTTGAACTATGCGTCCGGCGGACGCAACCCGCTCCAGTACGTGCAGGCCCAGCAGCGCTCCAGCGGCGCCGTCGGATCGTCGTCGATCATGCGCACCGCGCAGGCCACGCCCGGCCTGGCGTACCGCACGTTCCCGCTCAAGCCGGTCAAGGACGGCAAGGCCACCAACGGCGAGCCGGCCGACAGCAAGGGCCCGGCCAACGACGATGGTGGCGACGGCGACGTCAACAGCGGCGGCGGCAACTCGTCCGGCGCCGACAACTTCAGTCAGCCCACCGGTGGCGGGGGGCAGACCGCCGGTGGCACCGCCGACGGCGACACCGATGCGACCGGCGGACCGCAAGGCACCGGCGGCGAGACCCGCACCGGCCTGTCGGCGTCCAACGGCGACAGCGACCGCGGCCAGAGCGACGACGCGACCACCGACGACGAGACGTCCGGTGCCGGTGACGAGCCGCAGACCTCGACGACGCCCGACCCGTCCGGTGCGCCGACCGGTGACGGCAACGTGAGCGGCACCGTCGTCGGCCAGTCCGAGGCGGCGTCCGGCGATCCGAACGCCAACGGTGGCGCCGCCCCGTCGCTGGCCGCCGCCGGCGGCCAGCGCGACACCGGTGGGGCCACCGCCGGCCTGGGCGGGGCGGCGTTGGCGCTCGGCCTGCTCGGCGTCGCGCTCGAGGCCCGCCGTCCGCGCGGCGGTCGCGGCCCGCTCGCGTAGACGCTCGGTGGGTCGGCCCGGGTGGGGGGCGACCCGGAGCCGTGGGGTGGCGGGCGTTCCGGGGGGTGGCGGCAGTTCGAGACCGAGGGCGTCGCGTTCTGCAGCCACCCCCGCCGGTCCAATCCCGTCGGCCCAACCCCGTCGGCCAGGCTCCCTGGTCGCCCGCCCCACCCGGCGCGTTTGGCACGATTCGGCGTCGCATGATCGTCACCCGCTGCCGGGCGCTCGCCGGCTCTGCCCGTTTCGATGCCGCGATCCTCGTCGTCATCGTCGTCAACGCGGTGGTCCTCGGCCTGGAGACGTACCCGTCGGTGGCCGACGACGCGGGTGCGACGTTGAGCCGGCTCAACGACGTCTTCCTCGGGATCTTCGTCGTCGAGCTGCTGATCCGGATGGTCGGGGCCGTGGACCCCGACGGGCCGCGGGCGACGGTGCGGCGGTTCGTCGCCAACCGGTGGAACGTCTTCGACTTCATCGTCGTCGTGGCGAGCTTCATGCCGGGCCTGCGCGAGAACGCCACGCTGTTGCGGCTGTTGCGTCTGGCCCGGATCGTCCGCGTCGTCCGGTTCCTCCCCGACCTGCAGGTGATCTTCGGGGCGGTGCTGCGCTCGCTGCCGGGGGTCGCCGGCCTGGCGGTGATGACCGCGCTGCTCATCTACGTCTACGGGATGGTCGGCTGGGTGATCTTCGCCGACCACGACCCGGAGCAGTACGGCACGGTCGGCGCGGCGATGATCACGATGTTCGTCCTGCTGACGCTGGAGAACCTGCCCGACTACGTCGCCGCCGGGCGCGAGCTGTCGGACTGGACGCTGATCTTCTACGTCTCGTACGTCCTCGTCGCGTCGTTCCTCATCTTCAACCTCTTCATCGGCATCGTCATCGGGGCGATGGAGGAGGCCCGGGCCCAGCACCGCGACGAGCAACGGATCCGCGAGCGCGCCGCCGCCGCCGCGACCGAGGGCCGCGAGG
>JBFWKS010000319.1:0-4746 GCA_050252545.1 Solirubrobacteraceae bacterium | reverse complement strand
GCACCAGATGCACACGCACGTCGCGTCCTCCCCCACCTCCGCCGCCCGAGCGGGCCGGCGGGCTCACCGAGCGCAGGTGCGAGCCGCCGCGGGGCTCGTCGTCGCTGAAGATGTCGTCGAAGTCCTCCCGCCGGCGACGGGTCGCCCGGCGCGGTGGCGGCGCCGCCGGAGCGGGCTCACGCGGGCGGCGTTCCTCGTACTCCGGCTCGTCGTCGTAGTCGTCGTACCCCTCGCGCTCCTCGGCGAGGGCGAAGTACACGAGCACCTTGTGCCAAGCATCGCGGAAGGCCATGACGAACCCGGGATTCACCCTCGGCGGGCGGTCTCCTTCCTCACCGCAGCAGAACGCTGCCGAGCCGAACGACGGTGGCCCCCTCCTCGACGGCCACCTCGAAGTCCTGCGTGGTGCCCATCGAGCACACGGCGAGCCCGTGATCGTCCGCGAGCGACCGCAGCGCCGCGAACCATCGACGACTGTCCTCGGCGGTCTCGGCGAACGGCGGCATCGTCATCAGCCCGGCGACCGGCACCGGGCAGCGCTCCACGAACGCCGCCAGGTCCGCCGGGGCGATGCCGCTCTTGGCGTCCTCGCCACTGACGTTGACCTCGACGAGGACGTCGAGGCCCGGCCGGGCGAGGTCGCGGTGGCGCTCCAGGCGCTTCAGGACGCTGTCGCTGCTGACCGAGTGGATCCGCGAGACGTGGGGCAGGACGTCGGGAACCTTGCGCGACTGGAGGTGGCCGATGAACTCCCACCGCAGCCGCTCCGCGCCCGGCAGTGCGACCTTCTCCTGCAGGGCCTGGGCTCGGTTCTCGCCGGCGAGCGTCACGCCGGCGTCGGCCAGCAGCGGCACCTGGGCGGGCGCCAGGTACTTGGTCGCCACGAGCACGTCGACATCGGCGGGATCGCGGCCGGCCCGCGCGCAGGCGGCCGCGATCCGTGCGCGGACCTCCGTCAGCCGCTCCGAGACCTGCCCGGGGTCGATCCGCTCGATCAACGCAACCACGCCACACCCGCCTGTCGTCCGGTGGTCCCACCGTCGCGACGGTGGGAGAAGTACGTCGGGTCGCAGATCGTGCACGCCTCGGCGCGGTGCACGGTCGCCACACCCGCGGCCCGCAGCCGCAGCGCTGCCGCCGCGGGCAGATCGGCGTGCTCGCCGCGCCGCACGGTCGGGCCGAGCGGTGCCAGGGCGGCGTGGACCTCGGCACCCACCTCGTAGCAGCAGGGGCCCGCGCCCGGTCCGACGACCGCGCTGATCCCGCCGGTACCGCCGACCTCGCGCAGTGCGGCGACCCCGGACTCCAGGACCCCACCGACGAGGCCGCGCCAGCCGGCGTGGACCATCGCCACCGCCCCGTCGGCGACGAGTGCGACGGGCAGGCAGTCGGCGCAGAGCACCAGGCACGGCACGCCCCGCATCGCGGTGGCCACGCCGTCGGCGTCGCGCACCGCGGCCAGGTCGGCTCCGGGGAGGCCCGCCTCGTCGACCACCGGCAGCACGTCGACGCCGTGGACCTGGCGGGCCTGGGCGATCCGTCCGGGCGCGACCCCGATCGCGTCGGCGACGCGCCGCCGGTTGGCGCGGACGGCGGCCGGGTCGTCGTCGGTCCAGGTCCCGAGGTTCAGCGTGTCGTACGGCTCCCGGGACGTGCCCCCGGCGCGGTTGGTGAACCACACCGACGCGCCGCCGATCTCGACGCGGAGTCCGTCGTCGGCGACGGCGAGCGGACCACGGGTGGGATCGGAGGCCACGGGCACCCGACCGTTGTACCAGTCCCGCCACGACGGTCCGGGGCCGTCGCCGTCGGGAGTCGCCGTCGGCGACGGTGGCCGGTGGCCGCTACGGGTCGGAGCCGAAGCGGGAGACCCGCGTCTCGCTTCTCGCTCCATTCCGCCGCGCCGACGGATCCCACATGCCGCGGGGCGTCGGATCCGTACCCTGGATCGGATGGCCGGCCCGTCCCTCGACGCCACGCGACGCCCCTGGGCGTGCCTCGGCTGCGTCGGCGTGGTCCTCGTGGCGTTCGTGGCGCTCGTCGGGCTGTCGGTCTGGGACCGGCTGCGCGGACCGTCGGAGATCGTCGACAACTCGGTCGAGTTCGCCGCCGACGACGCCCCGACGCCCTCGACGCCCCGACGGGTGCGCGCCAAGGGGAGCGACACCTACGACGACGGAGCGGACTGGCCGATCTACGGCCGCAACCAGCAGCGCACGCGCTACATGCCCTTCGTCGGGAAGGCGCCGATCCGCCCGCCCCTGCGAGAGCGATGGGGCATGACCAGTCGCGTGCTGCTGGAGTTCCCGCCCGTCCTGTGCGGGCGACGACTGTACGTCCTGCGCAACGACGCGAAGCTCGTCGCGTTCGAGCGCCGGACCGGCAAGCGCGTGTGGACCCGGCGCGTCGGACGGCTGGCGGCGTCCGCCCCCGCCTGCGGCAAGCGCCGGATCTTCGTCACGGTGCTCGAGCGCGGGCGCGGCAAGCGCGGACTGGTCGCCGCCTACACCACGCGCGGCAAGCGGATGTGGCGCCGGCGCCTGGCCAGTCGCACGGAGTCCTCCCCGCTGCTGGCCGGCGACAAGCTCATCTTCGGGACCGAGGGCGGCGACGTGCTGGCGATGAGCCCCCGCAACGGCCGGGTCCTGTGGCGCTACCGCGCCGGCGCACCGGTCAAGGCGGCCGTCGCGCGACGCGACGGGCTCCTCTACGTGGGCGACTACGACGGGCGGATGCACGCGTTCACGCTGCGTCATGGACGACGGCGATGGTCGACCGACCTGGGCGCGGGACGGCTCTACAGCACCCCGGCGGTGGCATACGGACGGGTGTACGTCGGCGGGGTGGGCGGGGCGGTCGTCGCCGTCGGGGCCCGCTCCGGCCGGGTGGCCTGGCGCCGGCGCGCCGACGGCTACGTGTACTCGTCGCCGGCGGTGGCGCCGGTGGCCGGGCGGGGGCCGACGGTGTTCATCGGCTCCTACGGGGGCAAGCTCTACGCCCTGGACGCCCGCAACGGCCGGCCGCGGTGGACGCGCGACGTCGGCGGCCGGATCTCCGGCGGCATCACGGTGATCGGCGATCTCGTCATGTACGCCAACCGCGGTCAGAAGACCGTCGGAATCCGCCGCGCCCGCGACGGCGCCCGCGTCTACGGGTTCCGCAGCGGTGCCTACGATCCGGGCATCTCCGACGGACGGCGCCTGTATCTCGTGAGCTTCACGAGCGTCTATCACCTGGTGCCCCGCGCCCAGGCCAAGCGCGACGTCCGGTCGTTGCGCGCGGCGCGTCGCTAGCGTGCGCGGTCGGGCAACCGCCGGTGGCAGGGGTTCGTCGTGGGCCACGCCGGCAGCGCTAGCGTCTCCCGTCATGCGCCGCCGGTGCGCCTCGCCCCGCTGCTTCCCGTCGGGGTCGTCCGTCTCGCGGTCACGCTCCTCGTCGGCGGCGGGCCCCGCCTCCGGGTCGTGCTCCACCTCCGGGTCGTGCGCGTCCCGCGCCCGCTCAACCCGCCAACGCCCCCACCCCGATCCCGGCGTCCGCGAACGCCCCCGTCGCGGCGGCGATCGAGAAGGTGCCGAAGTGGAAGATCGACGCGGCGAGGACCGCGTCGGCGCCGCACTGCAGGCCCTCGACGAGGTGCTCCAGCGTGCCGGCCCCACCCGACGCGATGACCGGCACCGGCACCGCGTCCGCAACCGCACCGGTGAGGTCCAGCGCGTACCCGGCGGTGGTGCCATCGCCGTCCATCGACGTCAGCAGCACCTCTCCTGCGCCCCGCTCGACAGCCTCCCGCGCCCACTCCACCGCCCCGCGCCCGGTGGGCGTGCGACCGCCGGCGACGAACACCTCCCACGGATCGCCGCCGATCTCGGCGGCCCGCTCCGGGGTCACCGCCTTGGCGTCGATGGCGATGACGACGCACTGGGCGCCGAACCGGTCGGCCAGCTCCCCGATCAGCTCGGGGCGCCGGACCGCGGCGGAGTTGATCCCGACCTTGTCGGCCCCGGCGTCGAGCACGGCCTGGGCGTCCTCCACCGACCGGATCCCGCCGCCGATGGTGAACGGCACGAACACCTCGTCGGCGACCCGCCGCGCCAGGTCGACGATCGTGTCGCGCTGCTCGTGGGTGGCGGTGATGTCGAGGAAGACGATCTCGTCGGCGCCCTCGGCGTCGTAACGGGCGGCGAGCTCGACCGGGTCGCCCGCGTCGCGCAGCCCGACGAAGTTCGTGCCCTTGACGACGCGGCCGGCGTCGACGTCGAGGCAGGGGATGACGCGCTTGAGGTGCATGGGTCCGACGCTACTTGCCCTGCAGCGCGGCCTGCCCCTCGGCGATGGTGAACTTGTTCTCGTAGATCGCCTTGCCGGTGATCGCTCCGCTGAGGTTGACCAGCCGGGCGGCGGCGAGCTGGCGCAGGTGCTCGACGGTGCCGATCCCCCCCGAGAAGATCCAGCTGCCGCGCACGGCGTCGGAGATGCGGCGCACTTCGTCCATGTCGGGGCCCTCCAGCAGGCCGTCACGATCGGCGTTGGTGTAGACGAACCGCCGTACGCCGCGGTGCTGCAGCCGGGTGATGACCTCGGGGGCATCCAGCGACGTCGTCTCCTGCCAACCGGCGGTGGCGACCTTGCCGCCCCGGGTGTCGATCGACACCATGACGCGGTCGCGGTGCGATCCCATCACGGTGTCCAGCAGGTCCAGGTCGTTGATCGCGGCGGTGCCGAGGATCACGCGCTCGGCCCCGGCCC
>JBFWKS010000318.1:0-4750 GCA_050252545.1 Solirubrobacteraceae bacterium | reverse complement strand
AAGTGCAGGTAGAAGCTCGACCGCGCCACGCCCGCCTCGTCGGCGATCCGTTGCACCCCGAGCGACGTGTACGGCTCGCCGAGGGCGAGCAGGTGCTCGACGGCGTCGAACACGAGGCGCTCGACGGCACCGCGTCGGGCCCGACCCGTGCTCGTTCTGTCCGTGGCCGACGGCACCGGTCCAGTATGGCGATCCCACGTACCCCCGGCCGGCCCGACCGGGTCCGTTCCGTGGCCGCACGCGAGGCGACGGATCGCGCCGCGTCGGCGTCCGGGGCGGGCGCCCTCGCTACGGTCTGGCGCATGCCGAGCGACGACGCCGATCTGGTCTGGTCCAGCGACGGGGGTGACCGCCGCTCCCGCGGGCGTGACGGCCGGGGCCCGGGCGGGCAGGGAGCGGACGGTGGCCGTCGCGGACGGGGCGGCCGCAAGTCGGGTCGCCCCGGGACCCAGGCGGGGACCGGCTCGCGACCAGCGCCCACCGGCCGCGTGAAGGTCCGGCGCGAGACCGCGGGCCGTCGCGGCAAGACGGTCACGACCGTCACCGACGTCCCCGTCGACGACGACGAGCTGCGGGCGCTCGCCGGTCGCCTCAAGAAGCGCTGCGGCGTCGGCGGATCGGCCAAGGGCGGCGTGATCGAGATCCAGGGCGACCACCGCGACGTCGTACTGGAGGTCCTCCTGGCCGAGGGCCACGACGCGGTGCTCGCCGGCGGCTGACCCTGCCGGCCGGTGCGCGCCACGCCAGGCGTCGGGTCCGCCGGGCCCCGCGACCGGCGCCGCACCGGCTCGCGGCGGCCGCGAGACCCGGTGGCCCAGCGGGTCACCCACCGGACGCGCCCACGGCGGCGACCAGCGGGCCGGTCATCCGTCCAGGGTGGACGGTGCACACGACCCGACCAGTCGTCCAGATCGAGGACGATCGACGCGCTCCCGCTCGATCGGCCGATAATGTGCCCCGCCGAGAGGCGCCTGCGTGGGTGCCCCCAGTCCCGTTCGCTCCCGACAGGAGACCCATGTCCCGCAGGATCATCGCCGCCGCGGTCCCGACCGCCGCGCTCCTCGCCTTCGCGGTCCCGGCCTCGACGCAGGCCGCCACGATCACCCCAACGAAGGCCTGCTACACCCGCGTTCCGACGAAGGGCAGCGAGCCGATCGTCGTCAACATCGCCGGCGGCGTGCCGGGCGGCCGGTTCCAGATCTACCAGCCGGAGGGCAAGGCCGGGAGCACCACCGGCAACTTCGACGCCGCCGGCAACGCCACCACCGCGCTGACCAACTTCAGCACCGGCAGCATCAACCCGTCCAAGGGTCGCTCGCTCCAGATCAACGTCCGCGAGTTCACGCCGGGCGGCATCGTCGAGTCGGGCAGCACGTCGGTCAAGATCACCAACCTGGCCCTCAAGCTCAACAGCAAGCCGCGCAGCGCGTACGCGCGTCGCACCTGGCGCGTGTCCGGAGTCACCCCGCTGTCGGGCGGCAAGGTGCTCTACGCCAGCTGGCGTCGCGGCAGCAAGACCGTCAAGCGGATCCGCCTCGGCAAGGCCAACGACTGCGGGTACCTCAAGACCAAGAAGGCCGCGATCCCGCGCAGCAAGTACAAGAAGTTCAAGCTGTACGTGCACTCCGGCAAGCGGTACTCGTCGAAGAAGCCCTACGTCGGCCAGTCCGTCCGGGTCATCCGCCGGTATTTCTGAGCTGACGCCGACGGGGGACGGCCCGCAGCTTGCGGGCCGTCCGGCCGGCCGTCAGAGGACCGGCAGGTACCGGTCCAGCTCCCACTGGGTGACCTGCACCCGGTAGTCCTCCCACTCCTCGCGCTTGATCTCGACGAACCGGTCGAGCGTGTGCTCGCCGAGCGCCCGCAGCACGAGCTCGGACTCGGCGGTCAGCTCGATCGCCTCGCCGAGGGTCTCCGGCAGGTGCTCGATCCCGAGGCGCCGCCGGTCGTCGGGAAGCAGGTGGTAGAGGTTGCGCTCCATCGGCTCGGGCAGCTCGTAGCCCTTCTCGATCCCGTCGAGGCCGGCGTGCAGCAGCAGTGCGAAGACGAGGTACGGGTTGCAGCCGGGATCCGGGCAGCGCAACTCCATCCGCGTGGCCTGCTCCTTGCCCGGGTGGTACATCGGCACGCGCACGAGCGCCGAGCGGTTGCGCCGCGACCAGGCGAGGTAGACCGGCGCCTCGTACCCCGGGGCCAGTCGCTTGTAGCTGTTGACCCACTGGGCGAAGACCGCCGACATCTCGCGCGCGTGACGGAGCTGGCCGGCGATGAACGCCTTGCCGATGTCGGAGAGGAAGAACCGGTCGTCGGCGTCGTAGAACGCGTTGCGCCCGTCGCGGAAGAGCGACAGGTGGGTGTGCATCCCCGACCCGTTCTCGCCGGTCAGCGGCTTGGGCATGAAGGTCGCGTGCCAGCCGTGCTGCATCGCGATCTCCTTGACCGTCAACCGGTAGGTCATGCAGTCGTCGGCCATCTTCAACGCGTCGGCGTAGCGGATGTCGATCTCGTGCTGCGACGGCCCGCCCTCGTGATGGCTGTACTCGACCTTCATCCCCAGGCGCTCGAGCGCCAGGGAGGTGTCGCGACGGACGTCCGACCCCGCGTCGAGCGCCGTGAGGTCGAAGTACCCGCCCTCGTCCAGGACCTCGGTGCCCTGGCTGTCCTTGAACAGGTAGTACTCGAGCTCCGGCCCGACGTTGAAGGTGTCGAACCCCATGTCGGACGCCCGCTTGAGCGCCCGCTTGAGGATGTAGCGCGGATCGCCCTCGTAGGGCTGGCCCTCGGGCGTCTGCACGTCGCAGAAGATCCGTGCCACGCCCTCGGCCTCCGGGGCCCAGGGCAGGATCGCGAACGTCGACGGATCCGGCATGGCGATCATGTCGGACTCCTCGACGGCGTTGAAGCCGGTGATCGACGAGCCGTCGAACCCCATCCCGCCCTCGAACGCGTCCTCGAGCTCGGACGCGTTGACGGAGAACGACTTGAGCTGTCCGAGGATGTCGGTGAACCACATCCGCACGAATCGGATGTCGGCCTCGGCAACCGCGCGCTTGACGTCCTCGGGGGTGCTCGGGCTGTCGGGCACGGTGTCGCTCGCTCCTGCGGTCATGTTCGTCGGTCGTGGGCGGCGCGGACCGTGACGGCCCGCGGACATCGCGGACGCGGGCCCGGTGCCCTACGGGTCGCACGGTATTGGACCCCCGCCCCCGGCGTGTCGCCCGGCGGAGCAGGATCAGCCGCTCGAACCGTCCACGGTGTCCAGCGGCCGCGTCGCCCGGACGCCGTCCGCGGCCGCGCCGGCGACGCTCGTCGGGTCGGCGACTTGATCCAGCCCGTCCGCGTCGTCCATCCAGCGGCGCCCCCACCGGGCCAGCGCCTCGACCGCCGGACGCAGTGCCAGGCCCTTGTCGGTGAGAGCGTACTCGACCCGCAGTGGCGGTCCGGGATGGACGGTGCGGGCGACGAGGCCCTCCCCCTCCAGCTCCTTCATCCGCTGCGAGAGCACGCGGTCGGACACCCCTGGCACGCGGGCGCGGAGCACGCTGAACCGCTGCGGCCCCTCCGCGAGGAGCACGGCGACGATCGCCCCGCTCCACCGTCGGCCGATCAGCTCGACGGCGGAGTGGTAGTGGGGGCAGCAGCCCGGGTGCGTGGAGTTCTCGGCGGCGTTCACGGCGTGGCTCCGACACCCCATCGTACGCCGGGTACCGGCTGCCGGGCGATGCTCGCCCCGGAAGCCGGGCCCGTCGCGTGCGCTCAGGCGGCCCGGAGTTGGCGGGATTGCTCGGTGGAGCCGTCGATCGGGATGTCTCCCGCGATGTTCACCAGTGCGGAGAACACCTCGATCGACGCGAACCCGATCGCCTCGAGCAGGTCCTCCTCGGTCCAGCCGAGCTCGAGGGCCTCCTCCTGAAGCGCGGCCGGCGGCTGGCTGCGCTTCTGGAGCAGGTGCGCGAGGTAGCGGAGCAACACGTCCTGCTTCTCGTCCTCGGACGAGAACCGGCGGGCCGCGCGAACCTCGTCCATGCCGACGCCCAACGCTCGGGCGGCGCGCGCGTGGAGCTTCACCTCGGGCTGCGAGTGGAAGTGCTCCGCCACCGCGATCGAGATCCGCTCCTTCGTCCGTGCGTCGAGCACGCCGTGGCGCAACTCATTGCGCATCCGCGCGTAGCCACGCAGCGCCGCCGGCGACCCCGCGAGGACACCGATCAGGTTGGGGAGCTGACCGGCCGAGGCGAGCGCGCCCTTGATGACCGGCAGCGACCCCTCGGGGGCCGAGAGATCGTCGTGGATGGTGAAGCGGCTCATGGCGGTCGGCATTCCAGGACCCTCCGGCGGGGTTTACGTTCGCTTCACACTTTGAAGCGACTAACTGATCGTAAGTGTACTCAGGCTGTTGCGAATCTCAAGGGGGTCGTGCGCATCGTGGTTTGATGTCCCGGTGCCCGATTCCGGCCCCGCCGACACCGGCCCCGTGGACCCGGGATCCGCCGACCCCCCGATCGATCCCGGCCCGGCAGGCACCGGCCCCGCGGTTCCCGGCGCCGCGGGCTCCTGTCCCGTTCTCGACGCGCGCGCCCGGGCGCTGCTCGACGCCCAGGTCGCATTCCTCGCGCGCGATCTGACGGACGCGCGGTTCGTCGCGCTCGCCGGTGAGGAGATCGACCACGCGCTCGCCGTCGCCACACGGCTGACGCTCGACGACGTCGTCGACCGAACGGCGGTTCAGGCGGTGGCGCGCAAGTACGTC
>JBFWKS010000317.1:0-4759 GCA_050252545.1 Solirubrobacteraceae bacterium | reverse complement strand
GGCGCGGAGCGCGAGCTCGAACCCGCTGACCGTTCCCGGCGCCCGGAGACCGGGGGTGGCGCGCACGAGCGGCGCAAGCGCCGGGTCGGCCGCGAGGTGGGTGTCGACGGCCACCGGGTCGGCGTCCAGGTCCAGCAGCCGCCGGCAGCGCGCCACGGCCGCGGCCAGGTCGCGCAGGTCGGACAGGCGGAAGGTGCAGTGCACCGCGTCGGCGCCCAACCGCAGCACGCCGACGCCGGTCCCGTGGGGAAGGACGAGCGTGCGGACGTAGGCCCCGTCGCCGGTCGTGCGCTCGAGACCGGGCACGGTCCGTGCCTCGAGGTGCCGCAGTAGCGGACCGCCGGCGAGCGGGGCGCGGTGGGCGAGCCGCACGACGACGGTGCCCGGCGCCTGATCGCCCTTGGCGGCGGTCCGGCGCAGCTCGGTCGGGGTGACGCCGAACGTCGCGCGGATCGTGTCGTTGAACTGGCGGAGGCTGCCGAATCCGGCGGCGAACGCGACGTCGGTCAGGCGCATCGGCGTGGACTCCACGAGCAGTGCCGCCGTGCGCGCACGCTGGGCCCGGGCGAGCGCCAGCGGCCCGGCGCCGAGCCGCTCCACGAGCGTCCGGTGGAGCTGGCGCTCCGAGTAGCCCAGCCGCGACGCCAACGCGGACACGCCGCCACGATCGACCTCGCCGTCGGCGATCAACCGCATAGCCCGGGCGGCCACGTCGGCACCGTGGTCCCACTCCGGTGCGCCCGGCACGACCTCGGGACGGCAGCGTCGGCAGGCACGGAACCCGGCCTGCTGCGCGGCGGCGGCGGTGACGTAGAAGCGGACGTTGCGCCGCAGCGGCGTCCGGGCCGGGCAGGACGGGCGGCAGTAGATGCCCGTCGACGTCACGGCGGTGAAGAACCGTCCGTCGAACCGCCGGTCGCGGCTGCGGACGACGGCGTAGCGTCGCTCGAACTCGTCGGTGGTCGTCGGGGGCATCGATGTCGATCGTGTCACGGGGACCCGACGCGCACTAGCGGGAATCGGACATGACCGTGGCTCCCCGCGGCCCCACGCCGTCGGGCCCCGGGGAGCCCCGCCGTCCGTGATCGACGTCGCCACCATGCGGGTGCCGGTGGGGACCGGTGACGGTGCGATGATGCGCCGCGCCGGGCCGGCGCGACGCCACCGGGCGCTCAACGACGAGGAGACGACGCGATGCCCCTGTTCAAGCGCAAGCCGGACGTGACGGTCGAGGTCTCGACGGCGACCGTCGTCGCGGGCGAGGTGCTACGGGCGCGTGCCTCCTTCGGCGAGCCGGACGGCAAGACCCGCGCCGCCCGGATCGAGCTGGTGTACCGCAACACCTACCGCGAGGATCACCACGACAACGAGCACGGCACCCAGACCAGGACGGTGACGTCGACCGTGCGCGTCGACGTTCAGGACGTGCCGCTGGGCGACGCGCCGGATGCCGAGGTGGAGTTGCTCGTGCCGCCGGACGCGCCCGGCACCGCCGAGAACGTGATCGCCTGGGAGGTGCGCGCCGTCATCGACCGCAAGATGGCGCGCGACGCGGTCGCCAAGGCCGAGATCACGGTGCTGACCCCGGCGACGCAGCACCCTTCGTGGGCGTCGGCGCCGGCCGAGACGACCGTGCCGTGGCCGATCAGCGTCGAGGTGCCGTCGCGCGTGGCCAGGGCGGGCGACCCGATCATGGGTCACCTGCGGTTCACCCCGTCGGAGGAGCTGAAGGTGCGTGCGGTGCGGGTGCAGCTGCGCAGTCTGCGGCTCGACCCCGATCGCAACAAGACGGCCAACGACGGCACGCGGGTGGAGCTCCTCGGCGCGTCCACGTTCCCCGCCGGCCAGACGCAGCAGCTGCCGTTCGAGATCCACGTCCCGGCCGACGCGGCACCGACGTTCCGCGCCGAGCACAACCACCACCACTGGTACCTGGAGGGGATCCTCGACCAACGGCTGTCCAAGGACCCACGGGTCATCAGCGAGATCGTCGTCCACACCGGGTGAGCAGCCGATGACGCCCGCACCGTCCCGGGTCGCCGGGCCCCCGCGGCGCCGGTGACGACATCGACGGGCGCGGCGTCCGCCTCGCCGGGCGGTGCGCGGGGGCGCGTGGCGGTCGCGCTGCTCGTCGCCGGGGTCGCCGTCTTCGCGCTGAACCTGCGTCCGGCGCTGGTGGCGGTCGGGCCGCTGACCGAGCAGCTGCGCGACGACACCGGCCTGGGGGCGACGGCGGTGAGCCTCCTGACGACCCTTCCGCTGCTGTGCTTCGGGGTCTTCTCCGCGGTCGCGGCACGGCTGGCGCGCAACGTCGGGCTGGAGCCGGCGCTGATGCTCGCCGGGCTGCTGCTGGTGACGGGCTGCGCGCTGCGGCTGCTGCCCCCGACGCTCGCGCTGTTCGTGGGCAGCGCGGTGGTGGGGACCGGGATCGCGCTGGGCAACGTGCTGGTCCCGATCGTCGTCAAGCGCGACTTTCCCCGGCGGACCGGTCCGATGATGGCCCTCTACTCGGTCATGCTCAACGCCGGGGCGGCGCTGGCGGCCGGCGTGACCGTACCGCTCGGCCGGACGCTGGACACCGGGTGGCGCGCAACGCTCGCGCTGTGGGGGATCCTGGCGCTCCTCGCCGTCGTGCTGTGGGTGCCGCAGCTGTGCCGGCGCCCGCAGCGGGTCGGCGCCAGTGGTGCGTGGGTGCCGCACGTCGCGGTTTGGCGGTCGCCGGTGGCGTGGGCGGTCGCGGGCTTCATGGGGCTGCAGTCGCTGGCGTTCTACAGCCTCGTGGCGTGGCTGCCGACGCTGTTGCAGGACCACGGGATGAGCGAGCCGACGTCCGGGCTGATGGTGTCGATCGTGAGCATCGCCGGGATCGCCGCCGCGTTCGTCGTGCCCGTGGTCGCCGCCCGCCGTCCGACGCAGCAGCCGCTGGTCCTGCTCTGTGCCGGAGGGCTCCTCGTCGGGCTCGTCGGCCTCCTGGTGGCGCCCGTGGCGTGGGCGGTCGTGTGGATGATCGCCCTGGGTCTGGGGACCGGCACCGGCATCAGCCTGGCGATCACGCTCTTCGTCCTGCGCTCGCGGACGACGCAGGGCGCCACGGACCTGTCGGGCATGGCCCAGGCCGTCGGCTATGCGGTGGCCGCCGCCGGACCGTTGAGCGTCGGAGCGCTCCACGACCTCACCGCCGGCTGGACGGCGCCGGTGATCGCGCTCGCCGTGCTCACCGGCGGGCTCGTTCTCACCGGTCGCGTCGCCGCATCCGACCGCTACGTCGAGGACGACGGAGCGAGGGTCACCTGACCGACCGACCGGTCCGGGCCGGAACCCGACGTGGGCCGACCCGGGCCCGCCCACGTGCCGCAGGCAAAGGCCGCTTCCGGACCGGGGTCACGCCTTCTTGACGACGCTCGACTTGAGCTGCATCGCCCCGAAGCCGTCGATCCGGCAGTCGATGTCGTGGTCGCCGACGCCGTCGACCAGGCGGATGTTGCGGACCTTGGTGCCGGCCTTGATCGGTGCCGATCCGCCCTTGACCTTCAGCGTCTTGACGACGACGACCGTGTCGCCGTCCGCCAGGACGTTGCCGACCGCGTCGCGCACGACGGGCGTCGCGCCGTCGGGATCCGTCGGTCCCTCCGTCGCCGGCGTCCACTCGTGGGCGCACATCGAGCAGACCTGGAACCCGCCCAGCTCGTAGGTGTGCTCGCTGGAGCATTCGGGGCAGTGCGGTCCGGGATCGGTGTCGGTCATCGCGCGGGGACCCTAGTCGAGCCCCGCGTCGCGGGCCAGCCGGGCCACCAGCGCGCCGGCCGGCTCGGTCGTCGCGGCGCGCCAGCCCTCGCCGGCCCACAGGTGCACCGCATCGGGATCCTCCGCTCGCGCCGCGGCGGCGCGCAGCGGGCGGGTGACGTGGTGGATCTCGGGATAGCCGGAAGGCGCTCGCGGGAACGCCCGCGCCAACGGGTTGGCCAGCGCACGGGCCGGGCGACCGGTGAACCCGCGGGTGATGATCGTCTCGTCGTAGCGGCGCTCGAGGATCGCTGCCCGATGCACCGCGGATGTGCCGGCTTCGGGCGTCGCGAGCAACGCGGTGCCGAGCGCCACCGCGGACGCACCCGAGCAGAGGATCCGCCGGATCCCGGCACCGGTGTGGAGGCCGCCGGCGGCGACCAGCGGCAGGGCCGTCTCGGCGGCGACCCTCCGCACCAGCGCGACCAGCGGCACGAGCGGTCCGCCGGCCGGGTCGGTGGGATCGTCGACGTGGACGCCGCGGTGCCCGCCGGCCTCCGACCCCTGGAGCACGAGCCCGTCGACGCCGGTCTCCTCCGCCCGCGCGGCCTCCTCGGCGGTGGTGGCCGTCGCCAGGATCGCGGCCCCGGTGGTCTCGCGCAACCGTCCGACGAGCTCGGCCGCGGGGATGCCGAACGTGAACGTGATCGCCACCGGCCGGTGGTCGAGCAGCACCCGCACCTTGTCCTCCAGGCCGTCGTCGTCCCACGTCGGCTCGCCGAGCGCGACGCCGTGACGATCGGCGATCGGTCGCAGTGCCCGCGCGTGAGCCGCGACCGCCCCGGGATCCGGAGCCCGCGGCCCGGGCAGGAAGAGGTTGGCGGCCCACGGCGCATCGGACACGGCCTGCAGCTCGACGATCCGGCGGTCGAACGCCTCGGCGGTGAGGTACCCGCCGGGCAGCACGCCCAGACCGCCGGCGGCGCCCACGGAGGCCAGCAACGCCACGCTCGAGGGGCCGCCGGCCATGGGGGCC
>JBFWKS010000316.1:0-4769 GCA_050252545.1 Solirubrobacteraceae bacterium | reverse complement strand
CGCACACGGCGCCGAGGTTCCCTCGGCGCTCGACGCCGGCCGCGGTGCCGACGAGGCGCCCTTGCGCGTCCTGCCCGGTCCTGCCGTCGTGGCCGAGCTCTCCGACGAGGCCCTGGCGATGCCCCGGACACGGGCCGCCGCGGTGCGCGCGGTCGCGGCCGCCGTCGCCGATGGGATCCTGGACCTCGACGGGGGTGCCCCCGGGGACGACGTCCGCCGTGCGCTGCTGGCCCTGCCGGGGATCGGCCCCTGGACCGCCGAGTACGTCGCGATGCGCGCCCTGGGTGATCCCGACGCGTTCCCGGCCACCGATCTGGGCCTGCGCCGTGGCGCCGCGAGGATCGGGATCCCCGACGGCGCGCGGGCGCTCGCGGCCCGGGCGGCGACGTGGTCCCCCTGGCGCTCCTACGCCGCCCAGCACCTGTGGACCGTCACCGTCCCGCGTTCTGCCCCCACGTTCCCGTCTGCCGCCCCATCCCCGAGCGAGGGGCCCCGATGAGCATCCTGTACCGCGCCACGATCCCCACCCCCGCCGGTCCGCTGATCGTGCTGACCGACGAGGAGGGCGCCGTGCGTGCCAGCGGATTCACCGGCGACGTGTCGGAGCTCGTCGCGCTCCTGCCCGCCGCCGATCGGGCCGGTGACGGACCGAGGATCCAGGACGACGCACCCGACGGGCCCACGCGCATCGCCGTCCGTGCCGTGGAGGCCTACTGGGCCGGTGACCCGGCCGCCCTCGATCCCGTCCGGGTCGTCCAGGACGCCGATCCGAGGGCGCCCGTCGCGCGGATGCGCTGTCGCCTGCGCGAGGTCCGGGCCGGGCAGACGCGGACGTACGCGCAGCTCGCGGCCGACGCCGGGTCGCCCCGAGCGTCCCGCGCGGCCGGACAGGCCTGCTCGCGCAACCGCGTCGCGCCGTTCGTCCCGTGCCATCGGGTGCTGCCGGCGTCCGGCGGTCTGGGCGGCTACCGCTGGGGCACCGACGTCAAGCGCACGCTGTTGGACTTCGAGGCCGAGCACGCGGCGTAGTCGACGTGCGGCCCCGAATCTCACGGGGACCCCGGGGCCGTGGACACGGGCGGCGCGACGCCCGGATCGGGACGCGGCCGGCCGTGACGCCACCGTCGCGCCACGGCCGTACCGGTCCGGGCGTCTCTACCCCAGCCCGGAGCTCGGCGGGCGCTGCGACTCGCCGGGTCGGGGACGCGTCGTCGCCCGCACCGCCTTCGCGTGCCGCGAACCCAGCCCGCGCGCCACGATGGTCACCTTGACCCGGTGGCGCTTGGCGATCCCGCGGATCGTCGCGCGACGATCGTCGGCGTCGGCGATCCGGAGCAGACGCCGGCCGTCGCTGGCGCGGACCACGACGTCGTACCCGGTCGTCGGGCCGCTATGGCGCCAGGTGGTGATGATCCGTCCCTTGCTGCGCCGGTATCGCACGTGCGTCGGGCGCCGCGGACGCGGGGCGCGGTACCCGTAGCTCGCGACGGGGATCTGCGCGCGGGGGCGACCGTCCTGCAGCACCACCGCGTCGATCGTGCGCCGCCCCGACCGGCCGAGCCGCGGGGTGAAGCTCACCCGGCCGTCCCGCCGGTTGGTGACCTTGATCGTGTTGCCGACGCCGCTGCCGCGCTCGACGAACCGGACCTCCTGGCCCTTGATCGGCTTGAGGCTCCAGCGAAGCACGCGGTCGCCGTCGCGACGACGGGTCACCGCGCCGCGCACGCGGACGTCGGGGTGCGGACGCACCTCGGTCACCCGTGTCGGGGGCTCGCCACCGGCGAGCGTGCTCACGGTGTAGTCCCCACCGGTGGGCTTGGCGAGGATCGCGTAGGTCGTGCGCTCGTCGGGTACCTCCAGCAGGTATCCGACGCCCCGTTGGAGCGCCGCACCCTGCGGTCCGGGAACGAGGTTGACCCCACCGGGCCCGGTGACCTGCACGTGCGGAGCGGCGTTCGCCCCGTGGATCGCGAGCAGCACCGGGCGATCGGAGCGGTCCAGGCGCACCGTCTGCGCGCCGGGCCGACCCACCTGGCGGCTGGTGGACCGCTCGACCTCGACGTCGGAGTAGTCGCACGCGCCCTTGAAGATGTGGGGCGTGCTGTCGCCCCAGCGGTACCAGGCACCGCCGCGGAGCGTGCCGAACAGGATGTCCTTGCTGCCACAGACGGCCGCGCCGCGAGAGGACAGCATGCCCTGCCCGTCGGCGGAGAGCAGCGGCAGCGACACGTGGCCCTCGCCCTCGGCCTGGAACTGCGACGTGCCCTCGATCCAACCCGACACCTGGGCGTCGAACCCGACCTTCGCCAGCTCCATCTTGACGCCGCCCTCGAAGCTCAGGTCCGTTCCCGTCCGGTAGGTCACCTTGGCGTCGGCGAGGTCGAAGCTCGCGAGCGCGAGGCTTCCGCCCAACTCGTAGGTGTCGTACGAGGAACCCGACGTGTACTGCAGCGACCCGGTGCCCTCCAGCGCCGACAGGTCGCGGCCGAACACCTTGAGGCTCGGGCCCGCGGTGAAGCTCGCCGTGCCACCGAAGCTCAACGGCTTGACCGACACGTTCGCCCCGAGCGACTTGAGGAAGATCACCTGCCCGATCGGGATGTTCAGTCCCGACACGTCGACCGATGCGTCGTGGAACCCGCCGTCGGCGATCCCGAGGCTCGCCGCGACCGCCTTGCCGGCGGGCAGACCGAGCTCGGCGTCGCCGCGCCACAGGTCCTCGTCGGCGGTGTACTCCACCCCCGCGCTCTGGATCGCGAGCTTGCCCATCAGGCGCAGGTCGCTGTCGGACAGGCCGATCCTGAGGTTGTCGAGCTTGACCCCGTCCTTCGTGGACGCGTGAAGCTGCACGTCACCGGTGATCTTGCCGAACTGCGGTCCCAGGCTCGCGTGCGCGGTGGCGACCAGCTGGTCCTTCTTGTTGAAGTCGATCGCGACGGAGCCCTCGACCGGCATGCCCTTGAGCTTGGCGGCCTTGTTGACGGACAGGTCGATCGGCTTGGACAGCTCCCAGTCGAAGCTGCCGGCGCGCAGCACGAGCGGTCCGAGCTGGACCTCGACCTTGCCGGTCGCCTTGATCCGCCGGTGCAGCGGGTCGACCATCAGGGTCCCGCCACTCTCCGGGGTGAACAGGTCGATGCCGTTGACGCGGGCCTGGCCACCGGCCTCGAGCGAGAACTCCGAGCCCTCGCGCTTGAGGCAGGTCGCGGTGACGTGCACCACGCCGATGTCGACCTCGTGCTTGCAGCCCGGCTTGTCCTTGGGGTCCGGTCCCCCGGACCCGGGGTCGGCGTCGCGGGCGAACACCTGGACGTTGAACCGCAGGGCGCTGGTGGCCTCCTTGGCGGTCGCCGTCACCTGCCATTCACCGGCGCGCGGGTCCTCGATCTGGAAGCTCGTGTAGCTGCCCTCGGTCGTGAACTTCACGCCCCGCGGGTTGTCGGGGGTGGCGGTGCGCCCGCCCGGTGTCTTCAGCGACACGTCGACCTTGCCGCTGTCCCACGACACCTGTCCCTCGACGCTGCCGGTCCCGTCCTCGACCGTGAACGGGTAGCTCGCCGACTGGCCGGGATCGAGGGTCCCGTCACCACCACCGATCGGCCGGTCACAGGTGAGCTCCGAGATGATCGACCCGAAGATCGGGGTGATCTGGGACGCGGCATCGAGCTTGTGGTACTTACCGCCGCCCTGCGTGGCGATGCCCTGGAGGAGCCCGGGGTCCACGCCCGGACCCAGCCCGATCGTGTAGATCGGTGCGCCCTTGGCCTTGATCTGCGCGAGGGCCGCGTCTGCGGACGATCCGCCCTCGGGCCGCCCGTCCGAGAGGAACACCACCGCGCTGCGGTCCACGCCGCCCGGCATGTCGTCGAGCTGTGCCGCCGCCGCACCGAACGCCGCGCCGTAGTCGGTGCCGCCCGCTCCCGGGCCGTCCCCGAGAGACCGCTTCGCACCGTCACGGGACTTGCCGTTGAGGATCACCGGCGACTGCACCGTGCGCGCGGCGCTGGAGAACGAGACGATGCCGGCTGCGTATCCGTCCGCGAGGCGGTCGAGGCCGGCCTTGGTCGCCTGGCGGCGCAGCCCGCCCGGATCCGACGCGGGGAACGACGTACCACCGACGTACACCCCGTTGCTCATCGATCCGGAGTCGTCGATGACGAACACCACCCCGAGCCGGTCCGGTGGGGTGCATCGGTCACCCTGCGCCGACGCCCGGGGAACGGTGGATGGTCCTCCGGCCGACAGGGCGACCGTCAACGCGGCCAGGAGGGCGACGACGATGGCAACGGGCGTCCAGTGCATGGACGTACGACGATGAAGCTCCTGGGACATGGAGCGCCTCCTTCAACACGCAGGCCACGGTGCGGGGGGACGGCCTGCCGCGACGCTAACACCGCCCCCGCGCCCGCGGTGACCGATCGACCAATCGGGCGCGCCGCCGCTCAGCGGCGTGCGGGCGTGGTAGGGACCGACATCACCCGACGCCGCACGCGAGCGTCGCGGACGGCGGTGCGCACATCGGCCGCGGCGGTGGTCACCACGTCGCGGCGGGAGCCGTCGGGATGCGCGATCGCCCGGGCGAGGATCCGGATCGCGCGGACCGGTCCGACGACGCTCGAGGGCAGACGCGAGCGGGAGAAGACGTCGAGCATCGCCCGCGCGAGGTCCGGGTCGGTGCTGGCCGCCCGGTACAGCTCGGTCTCCAACGGGGTCAGCGCCTGGCCGCGGGCGAGGCCGTTGGTCCACTGGAAGACCTCGAGGCACTCCTG
>JBFWKS010000315.1:0-4778 GCA_050252545.1 Solirubrobacteraceae bacterium | reverse complement strand
CATCGGCAAGGGCGTCGTGGCCGTGGCCGTCGAGCCCGACGGGGTCCCGCCGGACGAGGCGGAGGTCCGCGACGCGCTCGTCGAACGACTCCGCCGCTGCGCCACCGTCGTCGAGCTGCCGGAGTCGCAGCTCGCCGCGGCCACGGCGCTGTTCGGCGTGCTGCCCGCGTACGTCGCCCTGTTCGCGGAGGCCACGGTCGACGCGGCCGTCCGCCACGGGCTCAACCCCGACGCGGCGGGCCGGATGGCAGCCGCCGGCATCGAGGGCGCCGCGGCGCTCCTGCGCGACGGGGGCCACGACACCCTGGCGGTCCGGCGCGCGGTCACCTCGCCCGGCGGCTCGACCGCCCGCGGCCTGCGGGAGCTCGACCGGCACGGGCTGCGCGAAGCGGTCCAGGCGGCCTTCGACGCGGCGGCGGACGCATCGTGAACACGCTCACCACCCTCGTCCTGGCCTCGGCGCGCACCGAGGTCGCGGACTTCCTCGAGACCCTGATGCGGGTCTACATCATCCTGATCATCGCCTACATCCTGGTGTCGCTGGTGATGACCGCCGGGATGCGGATGCCGGACAACCGGGTCGTCGACGCGATCGTCCGGTTCCTGCGCGACGCCGTCGAGCCGTTCCTCGCGATCTTCCGGCGCGTCATCCCGCCGCTGGGGCCGTTCGACCTGTCGCCGATCGTCGCGATCCTGCTGCTGCAGATCGGCGGCGGCCTGGTGGTGGAACTTGTCCGCGGCTAGATCGCGGGCCGGGGACCTCGCCATCCGCCGCGTCGTCGCGGTCGCGGTCGCGATCCTCGTCGTCGACCAGCTGACCAAGCGCCTGGTCGTCGCGTCGCTCGAGCGGGGGCAACGGGAGAACTTCCTGCCGCTGCTCGATCTCGTCCACGTCCGCAACGACGGGGTCGCGTTCTCGAGCTTCGCCGGCAAGCCCTGGATCGTGGGGATCCTCGTCGCGGCCGCGCTGGTCGCGCTCACCGTGTGGTTCCTGCGCAACCGGTCGCTGCCGCTCGCGTGGCTCGCCGCCGGCATGCTCGCCGGTGGTGCGCTGGGCAACGTGCTCGACCGGATCACCGAGGGCGCGGTCATCGACTTCCTCAAGCCGCCCAACTGGCCGGCGTTCAACATCGCCGACATCTCGATCATCGTCGGGATGGCGCTGCTCGTCTTCGTCGTCGAGCGCGAGCACCGGCGGACCGAGGCGGCCGCACGCCGTCGTACCGGGACCGATCCGCAGCGCGGATGAGCACCGAGGAGATCCTCGTCGACGAGGAGCAGGCCGGGGGACGCCTGGACGTCCTCATCGCCGAGGTCTGCGGATCGCGGGCGCGTGCGCAGCGCGCGATCACGGCGGGAGCGGTGCTCGTCGACGGCCGGCCCGCCAGCAAGCGCAGCATCCCGCGTGCCGGGCAGCGGATCGCCGTCGACCTGGGATCGCTGGCCCCCGAGCCGGTCGCGGCGCACCCCGACGCGCCCCCGCCGGTCCTGCGGCACGAGGACGAGCACCTGCTCGTCGTCGACAAGCCCGCCGGCCTCATCGTCCACCGCGGCGCCGGACACGACGGTCCGACGCTCGTCGACGGCCTGGCCGGGCACCTGCAGGCCGCCACGCCACCCGGCGGCGACCCGGACCGGCCCGGGATCGTGCACCGGCTCGACCGCGACACCTCCGGACTGCTGCTCGTGGCGCGTGACGACGCGACCCACCGGGCGCTGCAGGAGGCGATCCGCGAGCGCACCGTCGTCCGCGAGTACCTGGCGCTCGTCCACGGGCACCCCGACGCGCGCACCGGCACGATCGATGCACCGATCGGCCGCGACCGCCACGTCCGCACCCGGCAGTCCCTGGACACCGACACGCCGCGGCGGGCGGTGACGCACTTCGAGATCGTCGAGATGCTTCCCGCGACCACGCTCCTGCGGGTGCGGTTGGAGACCGGGCGCACGCACCAGATCCGCGTGCACCTCAAGGCGATCGGCCTGCCGATCGTCGGGGACCCGGAGTACGGACGCGGACCCGTCGGCGACGACGTCGATGGTCCCTACGGGCTCACGCGGCAGTTCCTGCACGCCGCACGACAGTCGTTCGAGCACCCCGCGACCGGCGAGCACCTGGTCGTCGAGTCGGCGCTCCCGGAGGCGCTCGCGACGGCGCTGGAGCTGGCCCGCTCCGAGCGCTGACGGCGGGGGCGGGGCCCGGATCGCGCGGCGCGCCTCGCTCTGGTTGAATTGCTGATCCGTGCGCGGCGGCCGATCCGGCCGTCCCGTGCCCGGATCCTGTCACCCGACCCCGGCGGATCACCCCGGCGCGTCCCTGTCCGAGCCCTCGGATCCACGCGCCGGACCGGCGGGAACCCCATCCGCTCCACACCCAAGGGAAGCACCATGGCCGATATCGGCATCAAGGACCTGCTCGAGGCCGGCGTCCACTTCGGACACCAGACCCGCCGTTGGAACCCGCGCATGGCGCGGTTCATCCACGGTGAGCACGCCGGCGTCCACGTCATCGACCTGCTGCAGACGGTCGACCTCCTCGCGGCTGCCCAGGCGTTCGTCGCCGACATCGCCCAGCGCGGTGGCAGCGTCCTCTTCGTCGGTACCAAGCGCCAGGCACAGGACGCCGTCAAGGAGTCCGCCGAGGCCGCCCGCATGCCGTACGTCAACCAGCGCTGGTCGCCCGGCCTGCTGACGAACTTCCAGACGTCGAGCAAGCGGATCAAGACCCTCAACGACCTGGAGCGGCTCGACGCCGACGGCCAGCTCGACCTCCTGCCCAGCCAGGAGCGGATCATGCGCCGCAAGGAGCTCGCCAAGCTCCAGGTGAACCTCGGCGGCGTCAAGGAGATGCGCCGCGCCCCCGACGTCGTCTTCGTCATCGACGTCAACAGCGAGAAGATCGCGGTCGAGGAGGCGACGAAGCTCCACATTCCCGTCGTCGCCCTCTCCGACACGAACGTCAACCCCGACGGCGTCGACTTCGTCGTCCCCGGCAACGACGACTCGATCCGCTCCTGCAGCCTGATCGCCCACGCGATCGGTGCCGCGGCCGCCACGGGCGCCATCGCCTGGTACGAGGCCGAGGAGGCCCGTCGCGCCAAGGAGTCCGCCGAGCGCGAGCAGCGCCAGGCCGAGGAGGCCGAGCGGCGCGAGGCCGAGGAGGCCCGCCGCCTGGAGGCCGAGGAGCAGAGCGCCGCCGCCGCCGTCGATCAGGAGGCCGCGGAGACCGAGGCCGCCGCCGCGAACCCCACCACGCCGCCGCAGGGCTGACCCGCGAGGGACCAACGATGAGCACCGAAGTCACGATCACCGCCGCCGACATCAAGGCGCTCCGCGACCGTACCGGCGCGGGCATGATGGACTGCAAGAAGGCGCTGCAGGAGGCCGACGGCGACCAGGAGAAGGCCGTCGAGCTGCTGCGCGTCAAGCTCGGCAACAAGGTCGGCAAGCTCGCCGGTCGCGAGGCCGCCGAGGGCACCGTCCAGGCGTTCCTCTCGGCCGACGGTCGCCGGGCCGCGATCGTCGAGGTCGACTGCAACACCGACTTCGTCGCCCGCAACGACGACTTCGTCGCGTTCGCGAAGGTCCTCGCCGAGGAGCTCGCCGCCGACGG
Organism: Solirubrobacteraceae bacterium; assembly: GCA_050252545.1. Lineage (GTDB taxonomy): Bacteria > Actinomycetota > Thermoleophilia > Solirubrobacterales > Solirubrobacteraceae > Patulibacter. The sequence continues at coordinate 1,165 of JBFWKS010000315.1, read as the reverse complement.
GGCCGCCGGTCCGGTCGACGTCGACGCCCTGCTCGGCCAGAACGGCCCCGACGGGCGCACGTACGAGGCCCGTCGCGCCGACCTGTCCGCCGGCACCGGCGAGAACGTCGTCATCCGCCGCGCCGAGCGCCTCGAGCTCGACGGGCCGGGTGCGATCGCCAGCTACATCCATGCGACGGGCAAGGTCGGCGTCGCCGTCGTCGTCCGGGGTGGCGGCACCGCCGACGCGCAGGCCGCCTTCGCCCGCGAGGTCGCGCTGCACGTCGCGGCGCTGCCGACCGAGTACATCTCGCCCGAGGACGTGCCGCAGGACGCACGCGACGCCGAGCTGCGCGTGTACGCCCAGCAGGCCGAGGCCGAGGGCAAGCCCGAGCAGATCCGCGAGAAGATCGCCCAGGGCAAGCTCCAGAAGTGGCTCAAGGAGATCGCGCTCCTGCCGCAGGAGCACATCAACCCGGACAAGCACGACGGCAAGACGATCGACCAGCTCCGCAAGGACGTGGCCGATGACGCCGTCATCGCCCGCGTCGTCCGGTTCCAGGTCGGCGCATAGCGACCGGCCCCCGACCGTGACCGCATCGCCCGCATCCCCGACGCCCTCGACGGCGTTCGGTCGCGTCCTGATCAAGCTCTCCGGCGAGTCCCTCATGGGCTCCCGGGAGTACGGGACCGACCCCGAGCGCCTCGACGCCGTCGCGGGGGCGGTCGAGCAGGTCCACGGGCTCGGTGTCGAGGTCGCGATCGTCGTCGGCGCCGGCAACATCTACCGCGGCATGTCGGGCGCCGCCGCCGGCATGGACCGCGCGACCGCCGACTACATGGGCATGCTCGCGACGGTGCTCAACGCACTGCCCCTGCAGGACGCGCTCGAGCGCCGCGGCGTGAGCACCCGCGTCCAGTCGGCACTGACGATCACCGAGGTCGCCGAGCCGTACATCCGGCGTCGCGCCGAGCGGCACCTCGAGAAGGGCCGCGTGGTGATCTTCGCCGCGGGTACCGGCAACCCGTTCTTCACGACCGACACCGCCGCGGCGCTGCGGGCGGCCGAGGTCCACTGCGACGCGATCCTCATGGCCAAGAACGGGGTCGAGGGCGTCTACACCGCCGACCCCCGAACCGACACGTCGGCGGAGCTCATCACCGAGATCACCCACATGGAGGCGAT
>JBFWKS010000314.1:0-4789 GCA_050252545.1 Solirubrobacteraceae bacterium | reverse complement strand
CCGACCAGCAGCAGCGTGAAGAGGACGGTGACGACCTGCAGCGAGGAGATCCCGCGCTCCCTGTGTCGGTCGCTCATCGGGTGGCGGCCGGCCTGGCGTTCTCGGCGGCGTCGGCGACGGCGTCGCCCAGGCCGTCGCCAGGGTCGTCGACCTTCTCGTAGGTGTCGGTGCCGCGCGGCTGGACGTAGAACGAGGGGGTGCCCTGGACGTCGAGCCGGCGGGCGAGGGCGTCGGCGGCGGCGTTGAGGGTGCGGCTGGTTGAGGTCTCGCGCAGGTTGATCGCGGGGGCGCCGACGCCGGGGGCGCCGGCGGCGAGCTCGCGCAGGCGCTTCTCGGTGGCCCACTCGTCGTTCTCGGGGCCCTGGTTGTAGTACGCGAGGCTCAGGAAGGGCCAGAGCTTGTCGGTGGCGGCGAGGTTGTGAGCGGCGTTGCGCAGCCCGACCCCGTCGGTGGTGCCGTGCCCTTGGTCGATGATGTTGATGAGGTGGATCCGGACGTTCGCCTTGCCCGTCCGGAGGAGCTCGTCGACGTTCTGCGGCTGGCGCTGCACCTCGTACCGCTGGCACGCCGGGCACTTCAGGTCCGCGAACTCGTGGATCGTCACCGGAGCGGCGGGATCGCCCAGGAGGGTGCCGTCCTGCGGCACGCCGGTCAGCTTCTTCCGGGTCTCCGGGATCCCGGAGAGCTCCACGCCCGCGACGGTCGTCTTCTCCGCCCCGTCGGTCGGATCGCTGAACGGCCCGAGTGCGACGACGGCCACGACGACCAGAAGCACGGCGAGGACCGCCGCGGCGGCGAGCTTGACGCGACCGCGGCGCTCGGCGGCGGCGAGTTCGACGGCTTCTTGCTCGAGGCGGGCCTTGACGGACTGCCGGCCGGGAGGACGAGTCATGCGCGCCAGTGTGGCGCATCGACGATCGTCTGACGCCGGACCCCGGTGCGTCGTGATGTCCAAGGGTTGTGCTCGGCGGTCACGCTCGCGAGCGCCCGGGAGCCCCGGCGGGCCCAATAGACGCATGATTATTAGGATGAGGTCGTGCGCAGTGGCACTCTAGGACTTCGACCGGGCGCCCCGTGGCCGGCACGCCGAATCGGACCAGCGGGATGAGCGCTCGTTCTGCTGCTCGGCGTCGGTTCGATCTGGCCCTCCGTCGCACGGCTGCGGTCGCGGCGCTATCGCTGCTGGTCGACCAGCTGACCAAGCGGGTTCTGCGGGAGGCGATCGACCGCGGCGACGTCGTCGGGTTCGTGCCGGGCCTGGATCTCGTGCACTGGCGCAACAGCGGGATCGCGTTCTCCAGCTTCGCCGACAGCCCGCTGGTCGTCGGCCTGCTGGTGCTCGGTGCGGTCGGTGCGGTCCTCGCCTGGTTCCTGCGCCACACGAGCCTGCCGGGTGCGTGGATCGGGGCCGGTCTGCTCGTCGGCGGGGCGATCGGGAACACTGTCGACCGCCTCACGCTCGGGTCGGTCATCGACTTCCTGCGGATCAGGGGCGGCCCGGCGTTCAACCTCGCCGACGTCGCGGTCATCGCTGGCGCGCTCGTCCTGGCCACCGTCGCCCGACGTGACGTCTCCAAGCCGAGGCGTCCGGCACCGCGTGCCCCTCGCGGTTCGCGCGCGGACCGCTGGGCCGACTACCCCCTCGACGATAAGGGCTAGACGTTCAGTCGTATGATCGTTAGGATGTGCGCATGACGGATTCGTGCGAGCTGCTCTGCATCGACATGGAGAAGGCCGAGGGCCTGCGTCGCGCGCGTCTGGAGCAGGCCGCTGCGGAGTCCGTCGCCGCGCTGGCGGCCGCGTTGGGTGATCCGACCCGAATCGCGTTGGCGCGCGCGCTCGCCGATGGTGGAGAGCTCTGCGTCTGTGACCTGTCGTGGATCGTCGAGCGGTCGGAGAAGCTCGTCTCCCATCACTTGCGGAAGATGCGCACCGCCGGGGTCGCGCGGTCCCGCCGCGACGGCAAGATGGTGATGTACGAGATCACCGCCGCCGGCCGCGCGCTGCTGGACGTCCTGCTGCCCGCGGGGGAGGTGCACGCGTGAGCGACTCGTGCTGCGGCGGCGAGCCGAAGGAGGACGGGGGCGACCTCGTCGAGCTGCAGATGGCCACCGCGCCCGACGAGGCGTGCGGGTGCGCGCCGGCATCCGCGCAGGTCGACGCGTGTGGCTGCGAGGTCAAGACGCCACCGGTGAGGACGAAGACGATCGTCGACGCGTGCGGCTGCGAGGTCGAGGTTGTCGACCCGTCCGCTCCGGTCCAGCGGCTCTACGAGGTCCGCGAGATCCAACTGGCGACCGTCTCCGGGCTCCTGCTGGCCGCCGGGCTGCTGCTGTCGCTGTTGGATGTGAGCACCGTGCCGCGGGTCCTCGAGGTGCTGGCGTTGATCGTCGGTGGGCTGACGTTCATCCCGCAGTCGATCCGGGCGCTGGGCCGCGGGCGGCTGTCGGTCGGGACGCTGATGACGATCGCGGCGATCGGTGCGGTCCTCCTCGGCGAGGTCGCCGAGGCCGCGACGCTCGCGTTCCTGTTCTCGATCTCCGAGGCGATGGAGAGCTACGCGATGACGCGCACCCGTCAGGGCCTGCGGGCCCTGATGGACCTCGTCCCCGACCGTGCGACCGTTCGGCGCGACGGCGTCGAGCGGGACGTCGACCCCGCGGAGCTGCAGATCGGTGACGCGCTGCTCGTCCGTGCCGGCGAGCGGATCGCCACCGACGGCACCATCCGCACCGGCCGCTCCGCGCTGGACCTCGCCGCGATCACCGGTGAGTCGCTGCCGACCGAGCGCGGACCGGGCGACGAGGTCTTCGCCGCGGCGATCAACGGCTCCGGCGTCTTGGAGATCGAGGTCACCGCGCGGGCGGGGGAGAACTCGCTGGCGCGGGTGGTCCGGATCGTCGAAGAGGCGCAGGAGCGCAAGGGCAGCTCGGAGCGTCTCGCCGACCGCGTGGCCCGGCCGCTGGTCCCCGGGGTCCTCGTCGTCGCGCTGCTGATCGCCGTGATCGGATCGCTCGTCTCCGGTGATCCGTCGGAGTGGATCAACCGCGCGCTCGTCGTCCTCGTCGCCGCGTCGCCGTGCGCGTTCGCGATCGCCGTCCCCGTCACCGTCGTCTCCGCGATCGGTGCGGCGACCCGCTCCGGCGTCCTGATCAAGGGCGGCGCCGCACTCGAGGCGCTCGGAGCGGTCCGGGCGGTCGCGCTGGACAAGACCGGCACCCTGACCCGCAACCAGCCGCGCGTCATCGACACCCTCACCACCCCCGGCGCCACGACCGACCAGGTGCTGGCGGCCGCGGCCGCACTGGAGGTCCGCAGCGACCACCCGCTCGCCGCGGCGATCCTCACCGCCGCACCCGCGGACCCCACGCCGGCCGAGGACGTGCAGGCGATCGCCGGCCACGGCCTGACCGGCACGCGGGCCGGCACCACGGTGCGGCTGGGCAAGCCCGGCTACATCGACGCGGGCCCCCTCGCCGCCGACGTGACCCGGCTGCAGCAGGACGGCGCCACCGTCGTCCTCGTCGAAGAGGACGGCCAGCTGACCGGCGCGATCGCCGTCCGCGACGAGCTGCGCCCCGAGGCCGCCGACGCAGTCGCGCTGCTGCGCCGGGCCGGGGTCCGTCAGGTCGCGATGCTCACCGGCGACAACACCGCCACCGCCACCGCCCTCGGCGCTCGGGCCGGGGTCGATGAGGTCCACGCCGAGCTCCTGCCCGAGGACAAGGTCACCGTCGTCGAGCGGATGCAGCTGGAGCACCCGGTGGCGATGGTCGGCGACGGCATCAACGACGCGCCCGCCCTGGCGTCCGCGCGGGTCGGGGTCGCGATGGGCGCGATGGGCTCCGACGTCGCGATCGAGGCCGCCGACGTCGCGCTGATGGGCAACGACCTGCGCGCACTGCCCGACACCGTCACGCACGCCCGCAGGGCCGGGCGGATCATGCGCCAGAACCTCCTGTTCTCCGGCGGGCTGCTCGTCGCGCTGGTGCCGCTGGCCGGCACCGGGGTCCTCGGCCTGGCGGCGGTCGTCGCGATCCACGAGATCGCCGAGCTGTTCGTCATCGCCAACGGCGTGCGTGCTGCTCGCCGCGTCGCCTTCGACCACCGCGCCGCCACCCCGGCCGTCGATCCGGTTGCGCAGGCGACGCGAGCGCAGCCTGCCTGACCGACTCCGACACCTCCCCGTCGACCGCTTCGGGCCGTTCGCGGAAGCTCTTGAGCAGCAACAGCACGATGCCGAACGTGATCGCGACGTCCGCGAGGTTGAAGACCGAGAAGTGTGGAACCGCAACGAAGTCCGTCACGTGTCCCTCGAGTAGTCGGTTGCCGAGATTGCCGACCGCCCCGCCGAGGAGGAGCCCCCCGGCCGTGGGGGACTCCTTCGGCCAGCCGCGCAGCACCGCCACCGCCAGAGCGGCGACCAGCACCGAGATGCCGACGTACAACACCCCAGGCGGCAGCTCCGTCAACGACCCGAACGCGATCCCGCGGTTGTGGGAGAGCTCCAGGTCGATCCCGAGCGGCAGCTTGATCGGCAGGGGCGCCCCGCTCTCGGCCACCACCTTCGTCGCGACGTCGACCGCGAGCGTCACCGTCGCCACCGTGAGCGCGAGGCGCCGCCCCGACAGGATCCCAAACGTTCGCACGTTCGTTAGGGTAAGCGTATGACCGGTTCGCCGTCTTCCAGCGCCCCCGGTGCGTCGGGTCAGGAGCGGTACGTGCCGGCGGCGGGGCATCGGATCCTGACGCGGTTCTACGACCCCGTCATGGCTGCCACGATGCGCGA
>JBFWKS010000313.1:0-4810 GCA_050252545.1 Solirubrobacteraceae bacterium | reverse complement strand
GGCGCCCCCTCGAGCAGATCGACGGCGTCCTGCAGGTCGGCGCGGCCGGCCGGCCCACCCCGGATCCGCCCGCGGGCGCGCAGCACGGCGCCGTGGGCGCTCGGCGCGCCGAACGCCCGTGCCCCCTCCAGCGCCGTCTCCAACTGGTCCAGCGCGGCCGAACGCTCCCCGGCTGCGGCGAGCGCGAGGGCGAGCGTCGTCCGCCAGGGGAGCGACGACGGGTTGGCGTAGCCCGGCTCCGCGCGGCGGCGCACCTCCTGCATCTCGGCCAGGGCCCGCGCCACGTCGCCCTCCGCCAGGGCCAGCCGTCCGCGGACGACCATGAGCTGGTGGACGGGCCCGAGATCCGCCAGCTCCGCGTCGAGGCCATGGGCGCGCAGCGCGGCCCGCCCGGTCTGCGGCGTGGCGAGCACGATCGCCGCCGCCACCGCCCCGGCCATGGCCACGGCGAACGGCGGGGTCCGACGCGCCGCCGATTGTCGCGCGGCGTCGCCGACGGCGCTGGCCGCGGCCGACGGTGCACCGCGCGCCATCTCGGCCTGACCGCGCAGGGCGAGCGCGGTCACGAGGCCCAACGACGATCCCGACCCGATCGCGTGTCGCTGGGCGGCGGTCGCGATGGTCGCGGCGGAGTCGGGGTCGCCGGCGATGATGAGGGCCGAGCACGCGTGGGCGAACGTCGGCGAGGACGGTCCGACCGCGTCGAGCAGGGCGGTGCCGCCGAGGGCCCGTCGGGCGAGGTCGGCCACCCGCACGGCGGGGGCGGTGCCCGTGATCGCGAGGGTCCACGCGAGGCGGGCGACGATCGCTCGCTCACCGGGGGTGTCGGCGGGGCCCTCCAGCAGGCGCGCCGGGACCGACGGCTCGCGGATGTCACCGCGCGCAGACCGCGCCGCGTGCGCGACCGCGTCGAGTTGGAGCCGCAGGTCGCCGATGGCCGGGCCGGCGGCAGGCAGCCGCTCGCGGGCGGCGTGGACGACGTCGTCGGCCTCGGTGGTACGGCCGGCGTGGATCAGGGCCTCGGCACGGCGCACGGCGATCCAGGCGTCGACCGCGACGTCGGTGGTCAGGGCCTGCGCCTCGGCGAAGCGGTCGGGAACGGGGTCGAGGGCGAGGGGCGCGCCGGCGGCGTGGAGCAGGTGCACGGCGACGCGCGATGGGGCGTCGCCGTCGATCGCCGCCGCGGCCCGGCCGTGGAGGAGCCGCCGCCGGGCGGGACCGAGCGCGTCGAGCACCGCGAGCTGCAGCACGGGCGGGCACAGCGTTCGCCCGTCCGGCGCCGTGATCCCGGCCGCCGCGAGGCGATGCGTCGCGGCAGCCGCCGCGGGAGCGGGGAGTCGCGCCACGGCCGCCACCGTCGCCGGGGTGACGGTGCCGTCGAGGATCGAAAGAGCCTCGGTGACCGCCCGCTCCGACGGGGACAGCTCGGCGAGACGCTGTCGGGCGAAGGCGGTCAGGGCCGGACCGACGTCGACGTGCGGGTCGGTCCCGAGGCCCGCGCCGACGGGGCCGCCAACCCCGTGCGCCACCTCGACCTCGACGCCTTCGAGGCCGACCCCGGCACCGATGTCGTCGCGCAATGCGGCGATGACGAGGGCGGGCGCTCCGCCCGAGAGCTCGTGGAGGGCCTCCGCCTCGGCGGCGGTCCGTGATCGGCCCATCCGGCCTGCGAGGCGGGCGATGCCGGCGGGGCTCAGGGCGGCCGGTTCCATCACGTGGGTGGCCGCCGTCCGGAGCGCCCCGCGGGCGGGGCGGGCGTCGTCGACGCGCCCGGCGGCGGCGAGCAGCAGGCCCGCGCCGGGTCCTTCGCACGCCGCGATCCTTGCCAGCACCGCCAGCGACGCCTCGTCGGCCCACTGGAGGTCGTCGATGAGGATGATCCGCCCTTCCGCCGCGGGCGCGATCGCTCCGCCGACCGCGTCGGCGATCGTCCCGACGACCGCGGCCGAGCGCGACGCCCGAGACGCGTCGCACAGGAGTCGGTGGAGCAGCCCGTCCGGGGGAGGGGGCGCGCCTACCGATCCTGGGCGGCAGCCGGCGATCCCACCGGTCGGGCCGACGTGTGGGGTGAGCAGGCGCATCAGCATCCCGAACGGGAACGACTGCTCTCGCTGGACCCCGCGGGTCGACCATGTCGGACGTACCCAGGTCGGAGCGTCCCCATCGTCGGGGCGGGGTGACCGGTTCCCGGCGAGCCGCCGCAGCAGCGCGCTCTTGCCGATCCCGGCGGGGCCCTCGATCACGACGAGGCCGCCGCGACCCCGCTCCAGCGCGTCGCGGACCGTGGCCACGACCGTCAACTCGCTTTCGCGCTCGACCAGCGGTTCCTCCCCGAGGCCGCCGTTGCCGCTCTCCGGGCGGCGGACTTCGACCGACGGTCCGATCATGGGATCACCGTACGGCCAGAACCGCCCTCCCGAGACCGTCCGCCGCATCGAGGCGGGCCCGGCGATCCCCCGGGCCCGTGTCGCACGCAACCGCTACGGAGACCCGGCCGTAACTCTGCGGAGGTCGCGGCCTTCGCGAGAGCGGGAACGGGCGTCATCGTCCGGCCGCGTGCCGAACGCCCGCTCGCTCCTTCTGCTCTGCCTTCCGGCCGCTATGGCCCTTGCCGGCTGCGGCGCCGAGGTGAGCGTCGGTGAACGCAAGCCACGCCAGATCTCGGGTGCCGCTGTCGCCGGGGACATCACCGCGAAGTACGCCGAGCAGGAACGGGCGAGCGGCGTGACCCTGGTTCGGTTGACCTGCGAGGAGGTCGAGGGCCGCGTCGACGCGGCGGTGTCGTGCACCGGGCGCAACTCCAGCGACGTCGACGTCGAGATCGGCGGCACCGTCACGAAGGTCGACGGAGATGGCCTGGACTACCGCTGGAGCGTCGAGCGGGCGTATGCCCCCGGTGTCGGCTACGCGCGCGGGGCCCGCCGCCTGATCGAGCAGCGCGCCGGCCGCCCGGTCCTTGACGTCCGGTGCCCCGACCGGGTCGAGGTGCGGGTCGGGGCGACCGTCGTCTGCGCCGTGCAGGTGACCGAGAGCACCGTCGCCCGGGCCCGGCTTGCGCTGACCGACCTCGACGGCGGGTTCCGCCTGAACGTCACGCGACCCCGTCGGGTCGGCGCGTCTGGGTCGTGAGCGGGGCGCGGGTGCGGGTGCGGGGCAGCGGCCTGACTCCCTGTCCGCCACGGGCGAGCGCGAGGGCCGACGACGTATCCGGCGCGCCGACCGCTCTCGCATCTACGCTGGAGGTGATGTCGGCGACCGTCCCGATTCGGCGATGGCCTCCCCGCGTGTCGTCGCGGGTGGTCGCGGGGGCACTCGCGCTCATCGGGGTGGGCGGGGCCGCCCCACCCGCGGCGGCGGTCATCGGCGGAACGACCGAGCAGCGGGTCGACCAGCCGTGGGTGGCTCCGCTCGCCGAGGCGTGCACCGCGACGCTCATCGCCCCTGATCGCCTGCTCACCGCCGGGCACTGCCTGGGCCGGGTCGCCCCGGGCCGCACGCGCGTCACGATCGGCACCCCACCGCGTGCCCACGTCGTCGCGGCGATCGCCCGTCACCCGCGGTTCGCCTACCAGACCGACACGTTCCCCAACGAGCCGATCCGTGACGTCGGCCTCGTCCGCCTGAAGGAGCCGGTGACGGGCGTCACGCCGCTGCGCCTCTCGCGCACGACCATGCGTGCCGGCGCGCGGGTCACCCTGTTCGGGTTCGGTACCGACGACGCCGATCGGCCCAGCCGGTTCGGCCGGCTGCGGCGGGCCACGTTGCGCGTCCACGGCGTCGACGCCTGCCGCCGGAGGTTGGAGCGGGCCGAGGACGGGCAGGGCGCGCAGTTCCGCCCGACGCTCATGCTCTGCACGCGCGGCGAGCCCCGCAGCGGTGCTCGGGGCGTCGCGGGCGAGCGTTCCTCGGGCTGCAGCGGCGACAGCGGCGCGCCGCTCCTGCGCCCGCGGGGCCGCAGCTGGGTGGTCGTCGGCGTCGACTCGTGGGGCGTCGCGTGCGGCACCCGTGACGGTGATCCCGAGGTGTTCGTCCGCGTGTCGCGCGAGCACGACTGGATCACCGCCGCCGATCCGGGCTGGAGCACCGAGCCCGTCGGCGGCTTCGAGCGCTGACGGGCCGGACGACCACGGCAGGGGACCGGGACGGGGAGGCCGCTACGCTGGACGGTGATGTTGTCCGCGACCGCCACCACCGAGGAGACCGCCGTCCGGCTGCGCCTGGCGATCATGCGGGCCGCCCGCCGCCTGCGCCAGGAGTCCCAGGGTGGTCTGGGGCCCGCCAGTGGTGCTGCGCTCGCCACGATCGCGGTCCACGGGCCGCTGACGCCGAGCCAGGTCGCCGAGCACGAGAAGGTCAAGCGGCCCACCGTCACCCGGATCATCGCCGGGCTCGAGGAAGCCGGTCTGGTCGTCCGCGAGGCCGATCCCGACGACGGCCGCTCGTGCCGCGTCCGCACGACCGAGGCCGGCGACGAGCGCCTCGCCGACGCCCGGGCCCGGCAGGCCGCCCAGGTCGCCGGCTGGCTCGAGGACCTGGACGACGCCGACCGCGACACCCTCGCGCGGGCCGCCGAGATCCTCTCCGCGATCGCCGCCCGCGACCGCGACCACGGCTGACCGCCCGGTCACGGGCCAGCCGCCCCGGTGGGCGCAGCGGCCGACCGTGGCGCGTGCCCGACCCGGCGGGTACGCGACCCGGCGGGTGCAGCGGCGCCGGCGACGTCGGCCGGTGGGCCGCGGCCTCCCAATATCATTTGCTAGGATAACTAGTATCGCGAATCATCCGGGCCGCCTGCCGGGATCCTTCGCCG
>JBFWKS010000312.1:0-4822 GCA_050252545.1 Solirubrobacteraceae bacterium | reverse complement strand
CAATGATTTCGTGACGCGTTCCCGCTCGGCGATCAGCGTGGCGACACTGCCCAGGGTGTCGCCGGCGTGCCGCAGCGCGGCCCGCGCCGCGGCCGGGGTGAGAGAGGACAGGTGATAGGGCAGCCGCACCAGCAGCAGCGCGTCGATCACCGCCGGAGTGGCGACCAGATAGCCCAGCCTGCCGCCGGCGAAGGCGAACGCCTTGCTCATGGTGCGGGTGACGACCAGCCGCGTCGGGTACTCGGCGACCAGCGATACCGCGCTGGGCCGCGCGGAGAATTCGCCGTAGGCCTCGTCGACGATCAGAATGCCCGCCACCACATCGAGCAGCCGCCGCAGATCCGGCAGCGAGACGCTTTGTCCGGAAGGGTTATTGGGGCTGGCGACAAAGACCACGTCGGGCTTGTTGTCGACGATGGCGGCGACCGCGGTCTCGACGTCGAGGCTGAAATCGCCGGCGCGGGCGGCCTCGATCCATTCGGTCTGGGTACCGCCGGAGATGATCGGGTGCATCGAGTAGGACGGGACGAACCCGATCGCGGAGCGCCCCGGCCCGCCGAAGGCCTGCAGCAGCTGCTGCAGGATCTCGTTGGAACCATTCGCCGCCCAGACGTTTCCGGTGGCGAGCTGGACGCCGGTCTGGGCGGTGAGGTAGGCCGCCAAATCGCGGCGCAGGGCCACCGCGTCGCGGTCGGGGTAGCGGTGCAGCTCCGCGGCCGCCGCGCCCACCGAGCGCGTGACGTCCTCGACCAGCGCCGCTGTGGGCGGGTGCGGGTTCTCGTTGGTGTTGAGCCGCACCGGCACCCGCAATTGCGGTGCGCCATAGGGGGATTTGCCCCGCAGGCCCGCGCGCAACGGCAAGTCGTCGAGGCCGGGTTCTGACGTACTCACCGTTCGAACCTCCGTCTTATCGCCACACCGTGGGCGGGCAGGTCCTCGGCCTTGGCCAGCGTGATCACATGCCCGGATACGTCTTTCAGCGCCGCCTCGGTGTAGTCGACGACGTGGATGGCGCGCAGGAAGGTCTGCACCGACAGGCCGCTGGAATGGCGGGCGCTGCCCGCCGTCGGCAGCACGTGGTTGGATCCGGCGCAGTAGTCGCCGAGGCTCACCGGTGCGTACGGGCCCACGAAAATGGCGCCGGCCGAACGGATCCGCTCGGCCACCCGGGCCGCGTCGGCGGTCTGGATCTCCAGGTGTTCGGCGGCGTAGGCGTTGACGACCTGGACCCCGGCGTCGAGGTCGTCGACCAGGATGATCGCCGACTGGGGTCCGGACAGTGCGGTCGTGACACGTTGGTGATGCACCGTGGTTTGTAGCTGGCCGGCCAGCTCGGCGTCGGTGGCGTCGGCCAGGCCGGCGCTGGGGGTGACCAGCACGCTGGCGGCCATCTCGTCGTGTTCGGCCTGGCTGATCAGGTCGGCGGCCACGTGCGCCGGGTCGGCGGTGTGATCGGCGAGGATGGCGATCTCGGTCGGCCCGGCTTCCGCGTCGATGCCCACCCGCGAACGGCAGAGCCGCTTGGCGGCCGTGACATAGATGTTGCCGGGCCCGGTGATCATGTCGACCGGCGCCAGTTCGGCCCCGCGGTCGCCCGGCGACGATGCGGATCGCGTGCGATCCGAGGTGGGGGCACCTCCCGCTTGCGGGGGAAAGCCGGGCCATTCGGACCCCGTGTCGGTGCCGCCGTAGGCCAGCAGCGCGACGGCCTGCGCGCCGCCGACGGCCCAGACTTCGTCGACGCCCAGCAACGCGGCCGCGGCCAGGATCGTCGGGTGCGGCAGGCCCCTAAACCGGCCCTGCGACACCGCCTGTGGCGGGCTGGCCACCACCAGCGAGGCGACACCGGCGGCCTGGGCGGGCACCACGTTCATCACCACGCTCGACGGATAGACGGCATTGCCGCCGGGCACATACAGGCCCACCCGCTCTACGGGAACCCACCGCTCGGTGACGGTCGCGCCCGGACCGAGCGTGGTGGTGACGTCGGGGCGACGCTGGCCGTCGTGCACGGCGCGGGTGCGCTCGATCATGACGTGCAGCGCGTCGCGGACCCCGGCGTCCAGCGCGTCGAGCGCGGCCCGCGGGGCGGCGGCGGGCACCCGGACGGCCGGGGGCCGCACGCGGTCGAACCGCTCTCCGAAGTCCAGCGCCGCCTCGGCGCCGCGCTCGGCGACGGCCGCCACGATCGGGCGCACCGCGGGCAGCACGGCCTCCACGTCGGCGCCGCCGCGCGGCAACGCCGCCCGCAGCCGGGCAGCCGTCAAATCCGTGCCCCGCAGGTCGATGCGGGCCATCAGGGGCGCGGACGTGGCGGTCACAGGGTTCATTGTCCCAGAGCGACTCAAGGCGTTATCTGGCCGGTACAGTGCCGGTGAACGGGCGCCCGCACGAGGCGTCGGCGCGTCGGGTGCGCGGCGGATGTGTCGCGCCGGCGGCTCGATACGGCGGCCCGCTACATGTCCAGGCCGATGTCGAGCACCCGTACCGAATGGGTGAGCGCTCCGACAGCCAGGTAGTCCACGCCGGTCGCGGCGTAGGCCGCCGCCGTGTCGAGGCGCAGCCCCCCCGACGACTCCAGCAGCACGGTCGGTGCGCGGGTGTCGCGGCGCCGCGCGGCGATCTGTGTCTGCCACACCGGGAAGTTGTCCAGCAGGACCAGCTCGGGTTTTTCGGCCAGCACCGCGTCGAGCTGCTCGAGGGAGTCCACCTCGACCTCGCAGGGCAGGTCCGGTGCCGCTTCGCGCACCGCGCGCAGCGCGTCGACCACCGATCCGGCGGCCACCACGTGATTGTCCTTGATCAGGGCGGCGTCGCCGAGCCCGAGCCGATGGTTGACGCCGCCACCGGCCCGCACCGCGTATTTCTGCAGCAGCCGCAGGCCGGGCAGGGTTTTGCGGGTGTCGCGGATCTTGGCCTTGGTACCTTCCACGGCGGCCACCCAGGCCGCGGTGGCGGTGGCGATCCCCGACAGGTGGCAGATCAGGTTCAGCATGGTCCGCTCGGCGGTCAGCAGCCCGCGGGCGGGCGCCCGCACGGTCAGCAGCGCCTCCCCCGGCCGCACCCGGGCGCCGTCTTCGACGCGGTGCGCCACCCCGTAGCCTCCGGCGCCGAGCACCTCGTCGAGCACCAGCAGCGCGACGTCCACCCCGGCGATCACGCCGGGCGCACGCGGCACCATCGCCGCGGTGGTCACCGCGTCACCGGGAACCGTCGCCAGCGTGGTCGCGTCGGGCCCATAGCACAGATCCTCGTCGAGGCCCCGCCGGATGGTGTCCAGGGCGGCGGCCCGTTCGGCGTCCGACAGCATCATCACCCCACCGTCGCCAGCGTCTCTACCAGCACCGACGTGCGGTCCTCGGCCAGCCGTAGCACGCTGCTGCGGGCCTGCTCCGGCGCCGCGCCGGGGTATTCGGCGCGGTGGTGGCAGCCCCGGCTCTCGGTGCGGGTCAGGGCCGCCGCGGTCACCGCGCGGGCCGTCACCGCCAATGCGACGTCCTCGAAGTCGCGGCGTCCCGCCAGGTGCCGCACCGGTGCGCCCGACAAGGTATCGGACAGCCGCCGCAGCCCGGCGGCATCGCGCACGACCGCCGCGTCGCGGCTCATCGCGCGCTGCAGGTCCTCGCGCCGCGGCGCGGTGTAGGTCAGCGGCTCGGGCACCTCGGCGCGCGTGCGCCCGGCCGCCGACGCGTGCGCCGCGGCGGCCCGGCCGGCCCGGCCGCCGACCACCAGCCCTTCCAGCAGGCTGTTGGACGCCAACCGGTTCGCACCGTGCATCCCGGTGCGGGCCACCTCGCCGGCCGCGAACAGGCCCGGCAGCTCGGTTCGTCCAGACACGTCGGTCACGACGCCGCCGCAGCTGTAGTGCGCCCCGGGCACCACCGGCATGGGCTGGCGGACCGGGTCGATGCCGACGGCCCGGCAGGCCGCGGTGACGGTGGGGAACCGGGCCTCGAAGCCCGCGATGCCGCGCGCGTCGAGCAGGACGTACGGGTCGCCGGTGTCCTTCAGGCGCGCGTCGATCGCCGCCGCGACGATATCGCGGGGCGCCAGGTCGCCCATCGGGTGAACGCCGTCCATGATCGGTTTGCCTCGCCGGTCAAGCAGTACCGCGCCCTCACCGCGGATGGCCTCGGTGACCAGCGGACGGCGGCCGCCCGCGCCGCCCCGGAACAGCATCGTCGGGTGGAACTGGATGAACTCGACGTCGCTGACCGCGACCCCGGCCCACAGCGCCAGCGCGACCCCGTCGCCGGTGGAGCCGCTCGGGTTGGTGGTGACGCCGTAGAGGTGCCCGAGCCCGCCGGAGGCCAGGATCACCGACGGCGCGCTGATGATCCCGTGACCATCTGGATTGCCCACCAGCACCCCGGTGACCGCTTCTTCGCCCAGGGAGCCGTCGTGCAGCACCCGCAGGGCCACGTGGCCGGTGCGGATGTCCATCGCGGCCGCGGCGTGGTCCAGCGCGCGCTGCACCTCGGCGCCGGTGGCGTCGCCGCCGGCGTGCACGATCCGGCGCCGGGAGTGCCCGCCCTCGCGTGTCAGCGCCCACCGGCCGGGGGCCGCTTCGTCGAATCGTGCCCCGTCACCGGCCAATTCGGTTACCGCGCGATAGCCGTCGGCCACGATCGAGGTGACCGCGTCGGGATCGCACAGGCCCGCACCGGCGGCCAGGGTGTCGGCGACGTGGGCGCCAACCGAATCGTCGTTGTCGGGCAGCACCACCGCGATGCCGCCCTGGGCGTAGTGCGTCGCGGTCGCACCGTGGGTCTGGCCGGCCTTGGACAGCACCACGACGCGACGGCCGGCGCGCTGGGCGGCC
>JBFWKS010000311.1:0-4830 GCA_050252545.1 Solirubrobacteraceae bacterium | reverse complement strand
GCGGGCTCAAGGAGAAGGCCCTGGCGGCCCAGCGCAACGGCGTGCGGACGGTCATCGCCCCCCGCGAGAACGAGCGCGACGCCGACGACGAGCCGGAGCCGCTGCGGTCGCGGATCGACTTCGTATGGGTCGACCGGATCGAGAGCGTGCTGGAGCACGCGCTGAAGCCGGCGCGCTGATCGCGCCGGCCGGCGCGGGTCGGCGTCGGCCCGATCCACCGACACCGAGAGGACGATAGGCTCGGGTGGACTGGTCGCACGACCCCCACCGGAGGCACCATGGCTCGCAAGACCCCCAACAAGAAGCAGCTCCGCAAGCAGGCGAAGAAGGCCCAGGCCTCGCTCGCCGGCCGCGAGGAGGCCGTCCGCAACCTGATCGAGAACCAGGACCTGCACGAGGACCTGCGCACGCTCGCCGAGGCCGCCCGCACCGCCTACGCGCGGGTCGCGGGTGCCGGCCCCGCCGCGCTGTTGCAGGACAAGAAGGTCCACAGCGAGCTGCGCAACGCGTCGGACGCGCTGCTCGACGCGAAGAAGTCGCTGAAGGGCAAGAAGAAGAAGGAGAAGAAGGGCCGCGGGCTCTTCGGGTTCCTGGTCCTCGGCCTCGGTGGCGCGGTCGCCGCCGTCGTCGCCGTGCCGTCGGTGCGGTCCAAGGCGCTCGACATCGTCTTCGGCCCGGAGGAGGAGCTGGACTACTCCGTCGGCTCCGCCGCCCCGGCCGGGTCGCCCAACGGCAGCACCCAGGCCGCGGCGTCGGCCGCGCCCGGCGCCACCGCGTAAGCACGCCCCGGCGATCGCCGGGGGTTCTCCGGCAGGCCGACCGGCCCGGTGCGCTGCGCCGGGCCGGTCGCGTTCCGGGGGAGCGCGGTGCGCCTGTCGGGCCGCTCCACGGCCCAGCTGGCCAGCCAGCCAGTTATGCTGCTGGGGTGGCGAACGAGACGCAACGCGAGCTGGCCGGCGACAAGGCCGTCCGGATCGTCGACGCGATGCGCACGAGCGTCGCGCAGCGCGGCGTCGCCGGCTCCACGTTCGATCACGTCGCCCGCGAGGCCGGCGTGTCGCGCGGGCTGCTGCACTACTACTTCGGGTCCAAGGAACGACTCCTCGTCGAGGTCGCCAAGCACGATTCCGAGGTCCGGGCGAGGGCGATGGCGGAACGCCTGTCGGAGGTCGGCTCGGCCGATGATCTCGTGAATTGGTGGGCACGGTCGCTGCGGGCGACGGTGCGGCACGAGCCGGAGTTCGTGCTGTTGCTGCTGGAGCTCTTCGCCCTCGCCCAGCGCAACCCCGACATCGCGGCCGAGACCTCGGGGATGACCGGCAAGACCGCCGGCGCGATGGGGGCCCGGCTGGCACGGCTGCGCGAGGAGGGCCGGATCGACTTCGACGGCGAGCCCGACACGCTGGCGACGACCCTGCTGGGGTTCACGCACGGCGTCGCGCTGCAGCTGCTGTCGAACCCGGATGCATCCCTGTCGTCGGTGACGACGACCGCGAGCGCCGCGATCCGCAGCCTCGTCCGCGAGCCGGCCTGACGTTACGCCGGGCGTCGGGCAACGCCCAGGGCCATCGGGGAGATCGGTACCGGCGTCCATCGTGGTGCGCCCCGCAGATCGCGGTGGCGGGCGGACTCGAACCCGGCCGACCGGATCGTGGCGACGGTGTCGCGGTGGGTGTGGCATCCGCCGAACGCCCGTGGCCAGAACGTCGCGTCGACCGCGCGCTGCAACCCGCCGAGCGCCCCGCCGGTGGCGACATGCTCGTAGTACCGCAGCTCGCCGCCCGGGCGCAGTACGTCGAACGCCGTGGCGACCGCCCGCTCCGGATCCGGGACCGTGCACAGCACCAGCGAGCAGACGACGGCGTCGAACGGTCCCGCGGCCGCGTCCGGCAGAGCCTCGAACGTGCCGTCGTGGACGGTGATGCGGGGGCGGCGGTCCGGAGCGTCGGCGGTGCCCACGGCGAGCCCGGCCGCGTGGTCGGCGGCCTCGTCCCGCAGGGTCGCCTCGGGCTCCACGGCGACGACCTCGGTCACCGCGGCCGGGTAGTGCGCGAAGTTCGATCCGGTGCCGGCACCGACCTCGAGCACCCGGCCGCTCAGTCCGTCGAGGAGCTCCTCGCGGGCGCGGACGATGTCGCGTGGCTCGTGGCGCATCGCCCACGACCACAGACGGGCAAACCGCGGATGTTCGATCTCAGCCATGACCGGACGCTACCGCGTCGCCCTCGCGATCACCTTCCGGATACCCGCACCCGGTGGCAGGCCGCTCCTGGAGCCCTTGGGATCGTTCACGCGGTGCGAACGATCGCCGACCGCCGCCGGCCGGCCGCCGCCCCTGGCGCGTGGTCCCGGATCCCGTCGGGATCGTTCACGCGGTGCGAACGATCGCCAACCGCCGCCGGGATGGCCTTGGCCGCCACGGTCCCGTGGGTCGCCCCGCGGCTACCAGCGCCCGTGGGCGCGCAGGATCCGGAGCGCGTCGACGGTGAGGACGCCGCGCCAGTCGGCGGTGGTCGCCGGCGACCAGGCCATCCAGTCGAAGGTCCAGCCACCGTCGTCCTGCTGGCCGGCGGCGAGCGCGTCGACGTGCGCGTCGAGCACCGCCGGGTCGAAGAGCCGGGCCGTCCGGGCGCCCGGGACCGGTGCGACGTGCAGTGGCCGGTGGGCCTCGTCCGCGCCGTCGACGTCGACATCGACCAGCGCGGCGACGTGGTCCGCCAGTCCGTCGATCGCCGCGATCGCCCGCGGCTCGTCGCCGGCGTGCTCGAGGAACGCCAGCAGGCCACGCAGGTCGTAGCCGCGACCGACCCGGGGGAGTCCCGTCAGGGTGCGGTCGGGCTCCGCGGCGATCCACGCGTCGACCTCGGCCCACAGCAGCGCCTCGGTCGCGGGGCGCCACGGGTGGGCGACGTCGTGCGCGACGAGGTAGCCGGTGATCGGCCCGGCCTGCACCGGCGAGCGGGGCAGGCCGGGCTGCGGACCGAACCACGGCGCGCGGGGCCAGCCCTCGACGCCCGGGTCGACGAAGGTCGCGCCCCCGGCGCCGGGGCCGAGGTTCTCCACGGCAGCGCCGGTCGGGCCCGCAGGCGGGGGCGCATGGTCGCCCGGCGCGTGGCGCCACAGCCAGTCGCACGCGCCGCGGGCCAGGTCGTCGTCCCACGCGTCGGCCTCGTGAAGGATCCGCAGCGCGGTGCTGATCGCCGCGGGGTGGGCGTGCGGGGACCGGGCGTCGGGCTCCAGCCCGAACCCGAACCCGCCGTCGGGGGTGCGGTATGCGGCGACCGCGTCACGGACGCCCGCCGCGGGGCCGCCGTCGAAGAGTCGCGCGTGCAGGCGCCGCTCGAGTACCCGGGCGGTCGTGGCGAGGAACCGCTCGGCGGCGGAGGGGTCGAAGCTCGGCATGACCCCATCCCACCGCATCGCCCGGTCACCGTCTTGTACGGATCGGCCATCATCGGAGGGGATGGAACGGCCGGACGCGAGCGGGACGGACGTGAGGACCGGGCTCCGTGCGAGCGGGGCCGCATCCGGGCCGGGCGGGACCGGGGTGCGCTGGTATGAGGTGGACGGGAACGCGGACGGCCGGAACGGACCCGACCCGCACCGAGCGGACGGGACGCGATACCGCGAGCAGACGCCCCCCGCCGAGCTGGAGGGGCTCGTCACCTGCACCTGGTCGTCGCACACGAGGGACGGCGCTCCCACGCGCATCCTGCCCGACGCCTGCGTCGACCTGATCTGGGCGTCCGGCGTCGGCGCGTTCGTCGCGGGCCCCGACACCCGGCACCAACGGGCGGCGTTCCCCACGGGGACCCGCGTGCGCGCGGTCCGTCTGCGGCCGGGTACCGCCGGGGTGGTGCTCGGTCTACCGGCATCCGCCCTGCGCGACCAACGCGTCGCCCTCGTCGATCTGGACGGGCCCCTCGCCCGGGCCATCGCCGGTGTTCCCGGAGTCACGGACGATCTGGGGCCGGACGCCCCGCCCGACGTCGCGGCCGTCGCGCTGGTGGCCCTCGTCCGGGAGCGCGTCGCCGACGCCGACGACGACCGCGGGCGGGCGCACGTCCGTGGCGGGATCCTCGCGCGGGCCGGGGCGGCACGTCTGCGGATCGCCACGATCGCCGACGACCTCGGCTACAGCGAGCGCCAGCTGCGCAGGCTGAGCGAGGACGCCTTCGGCTACGGACCCAAGACCCTCCACCGCGTGCTGCGCCTGCAGCGGTTCCTGCGGATGGCCGAGGCCCCGTGGGTCGGTCAGGCCACCCGCACCGCCGGCGCGGACGATCGGACCGGCGGCGCGGTGGTCGGCCGGACCGGTGGCGTGGAGGACCGGATCGGCGGCACGGGCACGTGGACCGGTGGCGTCTGGACCGGTGGCGCGGCGGACCAGGCCGGCGGACGGACCGGCACGGACGGGGGGCTGGCCAGGGTCGCCGCCCACGCCGGGTACGCCGACCAGCCGCACCTCACCCGCGACTGCCGGGCGCTCACCGGCCTGGCGCCGGCGGCGCTCCTCGCGGAGCGGGCGCGGCGTGCTCCCGCAATCTGACCGCCGACGCCGATCGCGCCGCCGTCCGGTTCGGTCGTCTGGGCCCGGCGCGTGGCGTCCGACGAAGGAAGCCGCCGGCCCCCGCCGGTGCGGACGCGGCGGGCGTCACGGTCCGGCGGGGCCGCGGCGAGGCGAGGCGCCGCGGCCCCGGGAGGTCAGCCCACCTTCGGCGAGACCCAGTCCTGGGCCAGCCGGCCGGCGAACAGCGCCGGCAGGTCATCGATCGCCACGCGCGTCTGCTCGAGCGAGTCGCGGTCGCGGACGGTGACCGTGCGGTCCTC
>JBFWKS010000310.1:0-4837 GCA_050252545.1 Solirubrobacteraceae bacterium | reverse complement strand
GCGGTCGCGATCAGCCTGGAGAAGATCTCCACGGTCGACGACTTCTGGCCGCTCGCCGGGTTCCTCTTCGACGGCCCCGTCGACGACGAGAAGGCGCGCGCCAAGTTCCTCAGCGGCGAGGCGCATCGCACGAACCTGCGGGCCGCTCGCGACGCACTCGCCACCGTCGACCCGTTCACCGTCGAGGCGGTCGACGCGCGGCTGCGGGCGCTCGTCGGCGAGCTGGACGTCAAGGCCAAGGACGTCTTCCAGCCGGTCCGGGTGGCCCTGTCCGGCACGACGGTCTCGCCCGGCGTGTTCGAGTCGGTGGCCGCGCTCGGGCGCGACGAGACACGACGGCGGATCGACGCGGCACTCGGCGCCTGACGTCCGTCCACCCCGTTGGACCGACGTTCTACGAGATTGGACTCAAGGACGATCCTCGGGCTGCCGATACGTCCAGTGAGCCCATGTCCCGCACCGCCCTCGCCTCCAACCACACCGCTGATACCGCCACGGACCTCGACCGGGTGCCGACGGCACCGCCGGCCGGTGCCGCGCGCACGGTGCCGATCCGCCCGAACGAGCAGCACGGACGCCGGCTCACCGCCGCGTTCGACGCCCTCGACGGGTTCCCGGCGATGGGGGAGTCCCGCGTCCGGCTGCTCGAGGCGCTCGACGGCAACCCCGTCGACACGGCCGCCATCGTCGCCGCGATCGAGACCGACCTCGGTCTCGGGCTCACCGTCCTGCGCATGGCCAACCGGATGGAGGGCCGGATCGGCCGGGTCGCGACGATCCCCGCCGCCGTCGACGCCCTCGGCGTGGAGTCGCTTCGCACCGTCGCCGACCGCATCCGCACCGTCGACTTCTTCGACCGCGGCGGCGTCTGGGGCCGCGAGGCCGACGCGTACCGCCGCCACGTCGCCGCGGTCCAGAGCGCGGTGCACCGGATCGCGGCGGTGACCGACGACGTCGACACCGACGTGCTCGTCACCGCGGCCTTGCTCCACGACATCGGCCGGCTGGTCCTGCGCCGGGCGCACGCCGGGTACGTGCAGAACGTTCTGTCGGCCGACGTCGCACCCGAGGAGCGCCTCCTCGCCGAGCGCCGCGAGCTCGGGGTCGACCATGCCCTCGTCGGCGGCGTCCTCGCCCGCCGTTGGGGCCTCCCGCGCGACCTCTCGCGCCTGGTCGAGCGTCACCACTCCGACGACGACAGCCGCCAGATCGCGGTGCTGCGCCTCGCCGACATGCTCGCCCACCACGCCCACGGCGGCGAGGTGTCGCCGCCGCTGCTCATGAAGGCGGCCCGCCGGGTCGACGTCGACGCGGCCACGCTCCGCGCACTGCTGTACGACCAGGCGGTCGGCGGCCCCAAGCGCAACCGCAGCGCCACGCCGTGCCCGCTGTCGGACCGCGAGATGGACGTGCTGCGGCGTCTGGCGTCCGGCCGGGTCTACAAGCAGATCGCCGGCGAGCTCGGTCTGTCGACGAGCACCGTCCGCACCCACCTGCACAACATGTACGGCAAGCTCGGTGCCCGCGACCGCGCCCAGGCCGTGCTGATCGCCGTCGAGCGCGGCTGGCTCTAGCGTCGCTGCGGCATCCGTGGCCGATCGGCCGTCGCGCGCGGCCGGTCCACGTCCCGGCGCCCGCGGGAGCCGGCCGGTCAGTCCCGGACCGGGTGCCGATCGTCCTCGCGGGTCGCGTCGTGTCCTCGCGTGGGATCGGTCGTGCCGTCGACCGGGCCCCGCCACCGGCGGACGAGGTCCGGCCAGCGGTGCCACAGCAGGACCGCCACCGCGATGCCGACCGTGTCGACGAGGACGTCGACCGGCGTGCCGACCCGACCGTCGACGGTGCCCTGATGCAGCTCGTCGACGACCGCCCACGCGAGCGCGACCGCTGCACCGGTGACGATCGCGTGCCGTCGCCGACGGGACGTCATCGCCGGGCCGGCCGGCCGCTTCGGCCCGGTCGGACGGTCCGGCCGGGGCGGACGGAACGTGCCCGCCGTACCGGCCGGGGACGCCCTCCACAGCCACGCTCGCCCCCACAGCAACGCCAGCAGCCCGAACTCGGTCATGTGCGCGAGCTTGCGCAGCACCGTGTCGAGCCAGCCGAGGTCGGTCGCCAGGTGGGACTGGGCGCTCAGGATCCAGATCACCGCCATCAGCGCGATCGGCGGCCCGAAGCGGACCAGGACCCGCGCAACGACGATCGCCGCGCCACCGACGGCGAAATCCGTGCCCGAGCCCGGGTTTCCGACGCGCTTCGCGTCAGGATCGGGTCGCTCGTCCGGGGGTTTGCCGCCGGGAGGTCCGGACACTGCCATAGGATCGCGCAGGCTACGCGGATGTTCGACCTCGGACGCTCCGCCTCGACCGACGACGATGCTCTCCATCACCGCCAAGTCCCCCTACGCCGTCCAGGCCCTGACCGAGCTCGGTCGCGCCGGAGGGACGACGACGCCGATTCCCGTCGCGGAGCTCGCCAGGCGCCGGGAGATCCCGGGCCAGTTCCTCGAGCAACTCTTCGCCACGCTCCGCCGTGCCGGCCTGCTGCGCTCCCAACGGGGCGTGCACGGCGGGTACCTGCTGACCCGAGATCCGCGCGAGATCACGATCCTCGAGATCGTCGAGATGCTCGACGGGCCGCTCGGCCAGGACTCCGTCGGGATCTTCGCCGAGGTCGCCGAGGCCGCCCGCGAGGTGCTCGCCTCGACGAGCGTGCAGGACATCATCGACCGCGAGGCCCGGGAGCAGGGCCAGACGATGTACTGGATCTGACGATGGCCGACATCACCGACATCACGGGCCTCATCGGCCGCACCCCGGTCGTCCGGCTCGCCCGCGTCGAGCCGGAGGGCCAGCGGGTCGAGCTGTACGCCAAGCTCGAGCAGCGCAACCCCGGCGGATCGGTCAAGGACCGGATCGCGCTGGCGATGGTCCTGGCCGCCGAGAAGGAGGGACGGATCGTCCCCGGTCGCACGACGATCGTCGAGGCGACCAGCGGCAACACCGGCATCGGCCTGGCGTTCGTCGCCGCCGCCCGCGGGTACGAGCTCGTCATCACCCTGCCACAGGGGATGAACCGCGAGCGCGAGACGCTCCTGCGCCTGTTCGGGTCCCGGGTCGAGATCGTCGAGTCGCTCGGTGGCATGACCGAGGCGGTCGAAGCCGCCCGGCAGCTGTCGACCGGCGACGACGTCTGGATGCCGGACCAGTTCGCCAACCCCGCCAACCCTGCAGCGCACCGCAAGACCACCGGCCCGGAGCTGCTCGAGCAGCTCGACCGCCGGATCGACGTGCTCGTCGCCGGCATCGGCACCGGCGGCACGATCTCCGGCGTCGGCCGTGCACTCAAGGCCAACGACGACAGCACCCTCGTCATCGGCGTCGAGCCCGCATCGTCGGCGGTCCTGTCGGGCGAGCCCGCCGGGCCGCACCGGATCCAGGGCATCGGTGCCGGGTTCGTCCCACCGGTCCTCGACCGGCGCGTCCTCGACGAGGTCATCCCCGTCACCGACGACGACGCGATCGAGACCGCCTGGCGGGTCGCGCGTCACTGCGGCGTGCTCGGTGGACTCTCGTCGGGCGCGGCCCTGTACGCGGCGCTCCAGGTCGCCGCGCGGGAGGAGTCACAGGGCAAGCGGATCGCGGTGATCCTGCCCGACGGTGGTGAGCGGTACGCCGGCCTGCCGTTCTTCCAGCCGCGCTGACCGGCCCGCCCGCCCCCGCCCGCCCCTGGGGCGGTCGTGGGATGGAACGCCCCGTTCGACGGGCCCGCCGCGGACGGCCGGTACGCTTTGCGCCTCGATGCTGGGGCTGGGAACGATCCGACGGGCTGTCGCCGAACTGCGCTGTGACGTGCGTGCCGCGCGCGAGCGCGACCCGGCCGCCGCGGGCGTCGGCACGACCGAGATCCTGCTCACCTGGCCCGGGGTGCAGGCACTCCTCCTGCACCGCGTCAGCCACGCCCTGCACGAGCGCGGAGTGCCGCTCGTCCCGCGGACGATCGCGCACCTGTCGCGCACCGCCACCGGGGTGGAGATCCATCCCGCGGCCCAGATCGGGCGTGGCCTGTTCATCGACCACGGATCCGGCGTCGTGATCGGCGAGACGGCGACGATCGGCGACGACGTCACGCTGTACCAGGGCGTCACGCTCGGCGGCACCGGCTTCCAGATCGGCAAGCGTCACCCGTCGGTCGGCGACCGCGTGACCGTCGGATCCGGCGCCAAGCTCCTGGGCCCGATCACGATCGGCGACGACGCGAAGGTCGGGGCCAACAGCGTCGTCATCAACGACGTGCCCGAGCGCACGACGGTCGTCGGCAACCCCGGTCACCCCGTGCGGATCGACGGGCGCCGCGTGAGCGGGCCGGACGCCGACTGGATCCATCTGCCCGACCCGGTCGCCGACGCCTTTCAGACGCTCAACCGTCGCGTGCTGGCGTTGGAGGCCCAGGTACGCGCCCTCGGGGCCGAGCCGGCGCCGCCCGCCGCCACCGGGACCGACGACGGCGCCCAGATCCACCTGCTGCGCCCCAAGCACGGCCGCAGCCCCGCCGGCGGCTGAGCCCGCCGGACGGCGGCGTCCGGTCCGGCCCACGGTGCCACACGCCCAGAACCGACGACGCGCCGGCCGTCAGTAGAAGACGGTCCGGCACCGGTGGCGCGGCCGCGCCTTGATCTCGGGCCGCTGTCCGAGGTTCCAGAGCCACGAGTCCAACCGGTGGGGCGGTATCCCGGTGCGGTCGGCGATCCGCTCGACGGCGTGCAGCGCGCAGCAGCGGATCTCGTGCTCGGTGCGAACCAACCGCAGCAGGCGCTGCTCGTCGATGGCGGCGGCGA
>JBFWKS010000309.1:0-4851 GCA_050252545.1 Solirubrobacteraceae bacterium | reverse complement strand
CCAACGTCCGGAGGATCGAGGCGATCACCGGGCCGGCTGCCGTCGGCCTGCTCCGCGAGCGCGACCGGCAGCTCGACGCGGCCACCGCCGCGGCGCGGGCCCCGGCCGACCAGCTGGCGGAGCGGATCATCAAGCTCCGCGAGGACGCCAAGGGTGGCACTCGCAAGGCCGATGCGGCAGCCGTCGACGAGGAGGCACTGGCGGCCGAGGCGACCGAGATCGCGGGCGTGCCGGTGGTCGTGGCCCGCGTCGCCGGAGCCGATCCCAAGGCGCTCCCCGCGATCGCCGACCGCGTCAAGGGCCGCCTGGGCGGGCCGGGCGCGGTCGTGCTCGCCGCCCCCGGAGACGACCGTGTCGCCCTGATCGTGGCGGTCGACGGTGACCTGGTCGGCCGCGGGCTCAAGGCCGGCGACATCGTCAAGGTCGCAGCGGCCGTCGTCGGCGGTGGTGGAGGCGGCAAGCCGACGATGGCCCAGGCCGGGGGCAAGGACCCGTCCCGCACCGACGACGCGCTGGCGGCGGCCCGCAACGCGATCGTCGAGGCGCTCGGCGGCTGAGGTGACCGCGGACGGTGACGCCATCGGACGTGGACGGCACCGGCCGCCCGCGCCCGCCGTCGACCGGTGGGCCGGGTCCGTGCGAGCCTGCCGGGCGGCCCCATGTCGAACGAGGGAGGCGTCGCGATGCGGGTGATGGCCCTCGACCACGGGTCGGCTCGCACCGGGGTGGCGGTGAGCGACCCGACGGGCACCATCGTCACGCCGCTGCCGTCCGTGCTGCGGGTCGGGGCCCGCAAGGGCCGCCGCGAGCTGCTGCGCCTGATCGCCGATCGCGAGGTCGGCCGGGTCGTCGTCGGCCTGCCGGTCGGCCTCGGCGGTCACGACACCGCCCAGACCACCGAGGCCCGGGCGTTCGCGGCGACCCTGTCGGAGGCGCTCGGTCCGGACGTTCCGGTCGAGCTCTACGACGAGCGGTTCACCACCCGGATGGCACAGGCCACCGGCGGGACCGCATCCGACGAGGATTCGCGCGCGGCCGCGATCCTGTTGGAGGAGTGGCTGCGCGTGCGCGGGCAGCACTGACCGGTCGCCGCGGCCACTAGGGTGCGCCCATGCGGATGCCGACGACGCGGGAGCGGTGGGAGCGGGACCGGCTGATCGCCACGGCCTACGACCTGGTCGTCGAGCGCGAGGCACCGGTGCGCCTGGCCGGCCGGGCGCTGTGGGGGTGCGACACCCGGGAGCTGTTCCGGGCGATCGACCGGGTCGCGTCCGTGGATCCCGGTACCCGCGTGCTCGACGTGCCGTGCGGGGGAGGCGTCGCCCTGCGCGGCCTGCGCCCCGGGCAGGACGTCGACTACACGGCGGCCGACCTCTCGCAGACGATGCTCGGCCGGGCGGAGGCCGTTGCCCGTCGTCGCGGCGTCGCCGACCGGGTGCGGTTCGAGCGGGTCGACATCAGCGCGATGCCGTTCGACGACGACCACTTCGATCTGGTCCAGAGCTTCAACGGCCTGCACTGCCTGACCGACCCGGCCGATGCGCTGGTCGAGCTCCGCCGCGTGCTCCGTCCGGGAGGCGCTCTGCGGGCGACGTGCGTGATCCGCGGAGTGGGCGCTCGGCAGGACGCGGCGATCGGCGTGCTCCGACGGTTCGGGATCTTCGGCGTGGTCGGGACCGGACGCGACCTGGAGTGGTGGCTGAGGTCCGCCGGGTTCACCACCGTGACGATCCGCCGATCGGGCGCGCTCGCCCTCGTCGACGCCGGCTGACCGGGTTCGACGGTCACGCCGCCGACGGCGGCGGCCCGCTCCGATCGTGCGCCCGTGGCGTGGGTGCTCTACCGTTCCGGCGATGCCCAGGCTCCATGGCGCCCCACGGGCGGGGACGGCGGCGGCCGCTCCCACGCGCGCGACGACGCCGGCGGCCCGATCGGTCTCGCCGCTCGACGGCCCCACGGTGGGCCGGTCGACGCTCGACCGATCCGTCGCCCGCGGGTCCGGATCGGTGACGGCGCGGCGGGGGTCGCGGCGGTGAGCGGACGACGCGGCCGCGGTCGCGGCGAGCGTTCCGAGGCCGACCGCCGGCAGGCGCGACTCGAGCGCGAGCAGCGCCGGGCACGTCGCGAGGGCCGTCCGATCCCCGAGCGGTTCGAGGATCTGCCCGGACCGGGAGCGTCGGGCGACCCGGCGCTCGGTCCTGCGGACGCGACGCGCCCGGCGGATCCGGCGCGGCCCGTCGATCCGGCCGGTCCGGCGGAGGGGGACCGACCCGCGGGGGCGGACGGCCCTGCCGGCGGCGCGCCCGCGGCCGACGCTGCGGCGTCCGGCGATCCGGCGCCCCGCGCCGATCGGACCGGCCCCGTCGCCGACGCGTCCCGGGCCGGCGA
Organism: Solirubrobacteraceae bacterium; assembly: GCA_050252545.1. Taxonomy (GTDB): domain Bacteria; phylum Actinomycetota; class Thermoleophilia; order Solirubrobacterales; family Solirubrobacteraceae; genus Patulibacter. The sequence continues at coordinate 2,463 of JBFWKS010000309.1, read as the reverse complement.
TCCGCCGCTCTCCGGGTCGCCGGTGCCGGTCGACTGGTTCGGGCACACCGATCCGGCCACGGTCGCGCCGGGGGCCGAACCGGCGGCTTCGGACCCGGGCAGCGCGGAGCGGCCCCCACGCCGTGACGTGACCGCCGATCCGGCGGAACCCGGCGCAACCGGCGCATCCCGCCGGTCGCGTGAGCCGGAGCGCCGCCGACGCGCGGCCGACCCCGCGGACCGGACGGACTCCGCCGGCCGCGACGACGCCGGAGGCCGGACGGAGACCCGCCGGCGAAGGGCCACCGGCCCCGGCCCGTCGCCGGGCCCCGCCGAGCCCACGACCGGACGAGCCGCCGAGGCCCGCGCCGCCCGGACGAGCAAGGGCCGCGGCACCGGCAAGGGCCCCACGACGGGGAAGAGCCCCAAGCCGAAGCGGCGTGGCTTCTTCCGGCGGCGTCGCGAGCCCGAGCCGGTGCTCACGCACAGCGGCCGGCCGGCGCTCGTCCCGGCGCACACGCCCGACCTGTCTCCCCGCACGGCCCCGGCGCGGCGTGGGTTCTCGCGGGTGTTCGCCGTCCTCGTGCTCGTGCCGATCGTCCTGGTCGTCGCCGGATACGTCGTGCTCTTCCAGCCGTTCAAGGGCGAGGGCAGCGGAACGGTCGAGGTCCGGATCCAGCCCGGAACCTCGGTCGACGACATCGGCAAGCTGCTCGAGGAGCGTGGCGTCATCGGCAGCGGGTTCATCTTCGCCGTGCGCGCACGACTCGGCGGGGCGGGCGGGCGGCTGCGTGCCGGAACCATCCGGCTCAGGAACGGGATGTCGTACAGCGCGGCGCTCGATGCGCTCCAGCAGGACCCGCTCCCGCCGGCGGTCGTGACCATCGCGCTGCCCGAGGGCCTGTCGCGACGCGAGGCCGCGACCGTCGCCCGCAAGGCCGGGGTCACCGGCAGCTACCTGTCGGCATCGTCGAAGCACGACGGATTCAACCCCCGCAGGTACGGGCAGCCGAGTGGCACCAAGGGCCTCGAGGGATTCCTCTTCCCGGCCACCTACGAGCTGCCGCGCGGTGGATCGACCGCCGAGGCGCTGGTGTCCGACCAGCTCGACACGTTCGCGACCGAGATCCGCAAGATCGACATGAAGCGCGCGCGCAAGGCCAAGCTCAACCGCTACGACGTGATCACGATCGCGTCGCTCGTCGAGCGCGAGGTCAGCGTGCCCTCCGAGCGGGCCCACGTCGCCGCGGTGATCTACAACCGGCTCAAGCGCCAGATGCCGCTGGGGATCGACGCCACCATCCGCTACGCCGAGCGCAACTGGACCCGCCCGCTGCGGCAGAGCGAGCTGGACCGCCCCGGTCCGTACAACACCCGTCTGCGCACCGGTCTGCCGCCGACGCCGATCGGCAGCCCCGGCCTCGAGGCACTGAAGGCGGCCGCGGCGCCGTCGAGCTCCAAGGCGCTCTACTACGTCGTGCGACCCTGCGGCAACGGTCGGCACAACTTCTCGAGCTCCGACGACCAGTTCCAGCGCGACGCGGCGTACTACCGGTCGGAGCAGAAGCGCGTCGGCGGGGACCCGGCCAACGCGACCGGCTGCGCGAAGCGGTGAGCGGCCCCCTCACCCGCACGGGCGAGCCCGTCGCCGCGTCCGCCGCCGATCCCGACCGAGCCTGGCGGCTGGGCGTGTTCGGGTGGCCCGTCGCCCACAGCCGCTCGCCCGCGATGCACGCCGCGGGCCTGGCCGAGGTCGGCCTGGCCCATTGGACCTACCAGCGGCTGCCGGTGCCGCCGAAGGAGATCGCGACCGCGATCGCCGCCCTCGCGGCGGCGGGATTCGCCGGCGCGAACGTCACGATCCCGCACAAGGACGCGGCGCTGAGGGCGTGCGACCGCCTGACCGACGCCGCACGCGAGATCGGGGCGGTCAACACGCTGACCGTGCTCGCCGACGGATCCCTCCACGGCGACAACACGGACGCCCCGGGCCTGATCGACGCGATCGGGGCCCCGGTCACCGGTCGGACCGCGCTCGTTCTCGGCGCGGGCGGGAGCGCGCGGGCGTGCGCGTGGGCGCTGCGTGGCGCCGGCTGCTCGCGGGTGGCGGTCTGGAACCGCACCGCCGAGCGCGCGCGGGCGCTCGCGGACGACCTCGAGGTCGAGGCCGTGGGGGAGTGGTTCGCCGCCGACATCCTCGTCAACAGCACCGCGGTCGGGCTCCACGACCCGGCCGAGACGTTCGCCGCGCTCCCGGTCACGGAGCCACGCCTGGCCGACCACGGCACCGTCGTCGACCTCGTGTACCGCCCCGAGGGCACGACGCTCGTCACCGCCGCCGCGCGCGCCGGGTGCGCGACCGTCGACGGGCTGGAGATCCTCGTCGGTCAGGGCGCACGGAGCTTCGAGCGGTGGACCGGCCGTCCGGCCCCGCGGGACGCGATGACCCGCGCCGCCCGCCGCGGGTAGGCTTGGACGATCCTC
>JBFWKS010000308.1:0-4869 GCA_050252545.1 Solirubrobacteraceae bacterium | reverse complement strand
GATGGTGTCGCGCACCGACAGGTTCTCGGCCGTGACGCCCTTGTGGTTCTTCTTGAACGGGTCCTGCAGCGCCCCGACGACCGGGTCGACGTACTCGCCGGCGCCGAGCCGCGCTCCCCAGCGGCCGGTGGGCACCCAGTAGGGGGCCTGCGACATCGACTCGGCACCACCGGCGAGGGCGATCTCCACATCACCGGTCTGGATGTGCATCGCCGCGGTGACGATCGACTGGACCCCGGATCCGCAGAGGCGGTTGACGGTGAGCGCCGGCGTCTCGATCGGGACGCCGGCGTTGATCCCGACGACACGCGACATGTAGATGTCGTTCGTGTTGCTGTGGATCACGTTGCCGAAGACGACGTGCTCGATCTTCGCGGGGTCGAGGCCCGCGCGCTCGATGGCGGCGCGGGCGGCGGTCGTGCCGAGCTCGGTCGCGGGCACGTCCTTGAGGGACTTGCCGTAGCTGCCGATGGCGGTGCGGGCGGCCGAGGCGATGACGACACCGGTCATGGGATCTCCTGCGTCTGTGGGGAAGGGGACGGCGCGCGTGCACGCCGGGAGGCACAGGCCCGCCAATGTAACGGGCACACCTCGGCCCCCCTGTCCGGACAAGCCGTCCGATGGCGGGGGCGGGGGCTTCGCGGCGGACGGGGACGGTTGCGCAGCGAACCCGCCACGAGCCGCGACGCCCCTCAGAGTCCGTCGAAGCCGCCGAAGTCCTGCATCTCGACCCCGGCGGGCAGCCGGTTCTCGTCGGCGAGCTTGTCGAGGTGGGCGCGCAGGGTCACCGCGGCGGCGAGCCGCAGGATTCCGGGCGCGTCGTGCCAGACCCGGTCCAGCAGCTCGTCGGTGGTCCGCAGCCCGTCGTCGAGCGCGACGACGAGGTCCCGTTCCCGCTCCAGGCGATGGGCGACGTACTCGTCGAGCTTGGCCGCGGGATCGGTGACGACCGGGCCGTGCCCGGGCAGCAGCAGACCCAGCTCGCGGGTGCGCAGAGCGCGCAGCGCGTCGAGGTAGCCGGCGAGCGACCCGGGATGGGGCACGAGCAGGACGCTGCCGGTGCCCAGGACGGTGTCGCCGGCGAACAGCACGTCGTCGGCGATGAACACCACGTGATCGGAGGCGTGCCCCGGGGTCTCGGCGACGCCGAACGGACCGACGGTGTCCCCGTCCGCCACGACCTGCCCGACGCTGCCGCTCGGGGCGTCGCCGGGGACCCAGCCGTGCCGCGACGCGATCGGGGCGGGCCCGGTCCGCTGCAGCAGCCCCGCCACCCCGTCCGCGTGGTCGCCGTGGCGGTGGGTGAGCGCGACGCCGGCGAGCCCGCCGGCGTCGGTGACGGCGGCCGCGACGGCGTCGAGGTGGCCATCCAGGTCGGGGCCGGGATCCACCACCCACGCGCCGCCGTCGCCGGCCCGGATCCAGGTGTTCGTGCCGTCGAGGGTCTTGGGCCCCGGGTTGTCGGCGCGGACGAGGGTGACGCCACGGTCGGCGAGGACGGCCTCGGTCATGGTCGCAAGGCTACGCGGCCACGGCCGCCGCCCTCGGTCCACCGAACCGTGTGGCGCTTCCGGCCCGCGACGTCGTCGACGCCGCGCGTCCACCCCGCGACGTCCGGCCCGCCCCGCATCAGATCATCGGAACGCGGTGCCGCACTGCCCCCACGCCGATCGCGGCGACCTCGACGATGTCGCAGGCCAGGCGGTAGGGCGCCAGCACCGGACCGGTGCGGTAGTGCGTGAGCCGCCGGACGTACGGAAACGCGAGGAACCAGCGGACGAACGACCAGGCGGGCCCGCGGCGGGGTCCGCGCAGGCCACCCGGCCGGCCGGCGCGGGCGGGCGACCGAGGGTGCAGCGCCACCGCGAGCAGCGCCCGGAAGAGCCACCAGTGCCAGACGGTCCAGAACACGCCGACGACGAGCTCGTCGCGCAGACCGGGATGGCGGGCGTACACCGCGGGGACGAACCGCCACCGCCAGCCCTTGGCGAGTCGTCCCCAGGGGGTCTGGGCGATCACGCCGTGATGCACGAGCGCGTCGCCGGCCCAGACGACCGTGGCGCCGGACTCGACCGCCCGCCATCCCAGGTCGGTGTCCTCGCCGGCGACGACGAGCGACTCGTCGAACCCGTCCAGGCGCTCCAGCAGCGCGAGCGGGTAGGCGATGTTCGCGGTCTCGAACCGTGGGCCGGCGTCATGCACCCAGAGCGTCGTCGAGAACGGTGTCTGTGCCTGTGGGAACTCGCCCGGGTCCGGGTCGACCGGGCCCTGCAGGAGCGCCGCGTCCGTCCGGTCGGCGGCCCACCACGCGTCGAGCAGCGCCTCGAGCCACCGGGCCGTCGGCACGCAGTCGTCGTCGATGAACGCCACGAGCGGCGCCCGCGCCCGACGCCAGGCCGTGTTGCGCGCGACCGCTGGGCCACGGGCCGTGTCGTGGCGCAGCGCCCGCAGGTGCAGGCCGCCCCGCTCACGCTCCGACGTGGCCGCCCCCAGCAGCTCCCCGACCGCCGGGTCGGTTGACGCGTCGTCGCAGACGACGACCTCGAACGCATCGACCCCGATCGACTGCGCGCGCAGGCCGGCGAGCAGCCGGGTCAGGCGGGCCGACCGGTCGCGCGTGGGCACGACGACGGTGACGGCGGGCGGGGTCACGCCGGGCAGGGTATCCACCCGGCGTCCGCCGCCCGTGCCGGTCAGCCGGCGCTCGGCACCGGAGTCGCCTCGCCACCGGTGCCGGGGCCCGCATCGGAGCCCGGACCCTCGCCGTCACCGTGGTCGGGAGGCCAGATGGTCGAGGTGATCGCCGTCACGACGAGCGTCCCGATGATGACCGCGAGCGACAGGCCGATCGGCACGTGCCACAGGTCGACGATGACCATCTTGACGCCGACGAAGACGAGGATGAACGCCAGGCCGTAGTTCAGGTGGTGGAACCGGTCCAGGAGACCCGCGATCAGGAAGAACAGCGACGTCAGGCCCAGCAGCGCGAACGCGTTGGCCGCGAAGACGAGGAACGTGTCGCGGGTGACGGCGAAGATCGCGGGGATCGAGTCGATCGCGAAGATCACGTCGAAGGTGGCGACCATCGCCAGCGCGGCGAGCATCGGCGTGCCGATCCGCTTGCCGTTCCGGCGCGTGAAGATCTTCGAGCCCTCGTAGTCGTCGGTCATCGGGAAGATGCGCTTGATGACCTTGAGGATCGGGTTGTTCTCCGGGTGCACCTCCTCGTTGGAGTGCGTGGCCATCCGGATGCCGGTGAAGATCAGCAGCGCCCCGAAGACGTAGATCATCCAGCTGGCGGCGTTGAGCAGCGCACCGCCGACGAGGATGAAGATCGCGCGCAGGACGATCGCGCCGACGATCCCGTAGAAGAGGACCTTCCTCTGGGCGAAGATCGGGACGCTGAAGAACGAGAAGAGGATCGTGAAGACGAAGAGGTTGTCGAGCGACAGGCTGCGCTCGATGACGTAGCCGGTGAGGTACTCGCCGGTCGCCTTGCCGCCGTAGCCGTCGTCCAGCAGCGGCAGGACGAACGCGAAGGCCACGGCGAGCACCGTCCAGCCGATGCTCCAGATGACGCTCTGGCGGAACGGCGGGACGTGCGCGTCCTCGGGGTCGTCGCCCTCGCTGTGGCGGTGGACGAAGAGGTCCAGCGCGAGCATCGCGATGACGAACACCCCGAAGGCGAGCCACACGGCGATCGAGACGGTGGATCCGGCACCTTCGGGGGTGGACGCGGCGAGCAGCGTGGTCAAGGGGGTCCTCCGACCAATGGTTGGGCACGGTCGAAGGTCTCTCCCACCCTGGTGGGCGGACGTGCCGGGGCGCGCTTGGCGACCGTGATGACGACGACGTCCCTTGCGGGATACTGCCCTTCAGCGCGGAAGCGTAGCGGACGACGCGGGCGACGACGGCAAGTCGCCCCTCGGCGGGGGTGGACCATCCGGTGCGCGGTTCGCGGATCGCGACCGACGGGCACCTACGAGACGCGAGAGGCCCGTCGTCGCCGACGGGCCTCTCGCTGCAATCGGGGCGCCCGGATTCGAACCGAGGACCTCGCCGACCCGAACGGCGCGCGCTACCAGACTGCGCCACGCCCCGACGCGGTGGCGAAGTATGGCACGCAGCGGTCAGCGACGGTCCCCGGGGCCGAGCGCCAGGCTCGCCTCGCCCGCCAACGCCGTGTAAAAGCGGATCGCCAGGCCCGTCACGAGGGTCTCGAACGCGTCCTGGACGGCGACGTCCTCGTCGGCGGCCCACTCCCGCAGGCCGCGGTGCTCGATCGCCTCGGCGTCCCGGAGCACGTCGTCGGCGAGCTCCGGGTGCCGGGCACAGAAGTTCGCCCCGAGCGCGGAGAGCGTGGAGTGCGACGCCACGTCGTGCGCGGCGCCGTCCCGTTCAGCCATCGGTGGTCCCGGGCGGCTCCGCGGCCGTGGTCCCGGTCGACGTCGCGGCCGATCCCCGCGGACGGGCGTCATCGGTGCCGGCGCCCTCGGCGGTGTCGTCGCCGGAGCTCCCGGTCTGGGCGCCGTCGGTGGTGCCGTTCGCCGACGCGTCCGTCGCGGCGTCCTTGTCCGCCCGATCCTCGGAACCGCCCTTCGACGACCCGGTGGCCGATCTCGACGGGCGTCGCACCGCGCCGACGACGCGGCCCGCGACCCCGGCCACGCGACGTCCGACGCGTTCGACGACCCCGCCGACGGTCTTCCCGGCGGTGCCCGCGACCGCTTCGGTGACGTCGCCGACCGGCTTGCGCACCCCGCCGGGCTGGGTGGCGGCGCCGACGGCACCGGTGACGGCACCGGCCGGGCGCTCGACCGCTTCGCCCACGCGGTCCAGGGCACCCGCCACGACCTGCGCCAGCGGGCC
>JBFWKS010000307.1:0-4896 GCA_050252545.1 Solirubrobacteraceae bacterium | reverse complement strand
ACCTTCCACCCGTCGACGTCGAACCCGGGCCCCTCGGGCTGGACGATGTCCAGCGGCTTGAGCGCCGGGGTGCGCTCGGTACGGGTCGGATCGGTCGACCCGTCGCCGTCCTCGGGGAGCAGCGGACGGTCGGCGGGCCACGACCCCGCCTCGATCGGTCCGGCCTCCTCGGACATCGGCACGACACCGTGATCCTCGACCTCGACGACCTCCATGGCGTCCATGTCGATGATCGGGACGACCCCCTGGACCGGACGGGCGTAGCCGTTGTCCTCGACCGAGGTCTTCTGCCAGACGGTGCCCCAGGTCACCCGGCGGTCCTTGTACGCCTCGGGCTCGAAGCCGCCCATCGACTCGGCGTCGATGACGACGAGCGACATGTCGGTGATGCCCCGCTTGGCGAGCGCGGCCTGGAACTCCGGGCTCTCGCGGCAGGCCTGGGCGGCGGCGCGGGCCTCCTCGGAGGTGATGCCGGGGCGGCGGTAGTCGACCGGACGCCAATCGCGGGCGCGGGCGTCGGCCCCGCCCGCGGTGACGGCGACGTCGATCTCCCAGCCGGCCCGGTTGGCGCCGTCGGTCGCCACGAGCTCGAGACGGCGCTCGCCCGCGTCGGCGTCCCCGGCGGCGGCCCTGCGGGCATGGTCCTCGTCGAGGTACGCGCCCCAGAATCGCGTGCGCTCCGACAGGCGACCGTCGGCGCGGGCGGCGGCGACGGCGGCATCGATCTCCGCAGGGCTCAACGGGTCCAGCGGGTGCGCGGTGCCGGTCGCGATTCCGTGGGTGGGGGCGTAGGTGCTCACGAGTTGCTCCTCGTTCGAAGGGCCGGCCGACGGACGCCATCGCATCCGCCATAAAACGATTTATACTGGATCCAATCGTTTCGTCAACCCCACCCGCCCGCCACCGACCGAACGTCGCCCGCCCCGTCGTGATCCCGGCCTCCGGCCGGGGGACGGGAACCCGGGCCGCATCCCGGCCACGACTACGATGACCGCGATGCCCGACGCCGATCCGCCGCGCCGCGTCACCATCCGCGACGTCGCCGCCGCGGCGCGCGTGTCGCCGGCCACGGTGTCGCTGGCCCTCAACGGCCGCGGCACGATCAGCGCGGCGACGGCGGCCGAGGTCACCGCCGTGGCGCAGCGGCTCGGTTACCGGCCGAGCCGCGCGGCGCGCGCGCTGCGGACCAGCCGGTCGGGCAACCTCGCGATCGCGCTGTCGCCACTGGAGACCGCGACCGTCGGCGAGGGCGGGACGAGCGTCGAGTACCCGATGCGCCTCCTCCACGCCGCGGCCCGCGCCGCCACGGCCGCCGACCACCGGCTCTTCGTCGCGCCGCCCCTGCGCACCGCGGAGGACCTCGCCGACCTCGACGGCGTGATCGTCTGCGACCCGGTGGTCGGCGATCCCCAGCTCGAGCTCGTGGCCGACGCCGGCGTGCCGCTGGTGACCATCGAACGCGATGCCGGCCGGCCCGACGAGCGGGGCCACGCCAACTGCGACAACGCCCGCGCGATGCGTGATCTGCTCGACCACCTGGCCGACCGGGGTGCCACGCGCATCGCCCTGGTGGCGTGGGAGTGGGACGTGGCCTGGACGACCGACTCGGTCGACGCCTATCGCGCCTGGTCGGCGGAGCACGGGCGGACCGCCACGGTGCACTACACCGCCGACGCTCGCCGTGAGCACGCGACGGCCCGGGAGCACGCCGCGGCGCTCCTCGCGGGCCCCGACGCTGCCGACGCGATCATCGCCATGCCCGAGCACTACCCGGCGGCGATCGTGCGGGCGGCACGGGACGCCGGCCTGGACGTCCCCGGCGACGTGCTCGTGGCGGCGGCGATGGACGGGGTCGCCGCCCGCACGAATGACCCCCCGGTCACGGCGATCGACCTGCGTCCCGACGACGTCGGCGAGGCCGCGGTGATGCTCGTGCTGCGCCGGATCGCCGGTGAGCGCGATGCCGGACCCGCGATCCTCACGAGCACCTTGCGCGTGCGGGCGAGCACCCTCCGCGTGCCGGAGGACGGACCGGCGATGTGACGAACCCCGCCATATCCGGCGGCGAACGTCACATCACTGCTCGAAGGCCGGGGCCGGTCTGCGGCAAACCCCGCCACATCGGGCGGAGAACGTCACATCGCCCTCCGGGCCACGGGCCTCTCGGCGTCCGGACCGGCGTCCGGAAAGATGCCGTCGGTGGCCGGGCGTGCCGCTCGCCGCTCAGACCTCGACGACGGCCGCGGTACCGTCCGCCCGGGGGTCGGCGGCGGCCTCGACGCGCCCGTCGACGATCCGGCACAGCTGGACGTGGCCGCAGAGGTCCTCGTTCGGACTACCCTCGGCCACCGGCAGGCCGGCGGTGGAGACCGAGGCCGGAACATCGGTGCCCGGCTCGGCCAGGACCGTCTCGGTCGCGAAGCCGATGTCGCGGTCACCGACGACCCATCGCGGCGCACCGAGCGTCCGGGCCGGGTCGGCGGCGGGGTCGACCGCGCCGTCGGCCACCTGGGTGAGGATCAGCGGCTGGGCCCGTCCGCCCTGACAGCCGAGCGCCAGTCGCACGCCGTCACCCTCCGCCAGCAGCGGGCAGAGCGTGTGCGGCGGGCGCGATCCGCCCTGCACGACACCGGGATGGCCGGCCTCGAGCACGAACGACGACCCGCGGTTGTGGAGCACGATGCCCGTGGTGGGCTCGAGGACCCCCGACCCGAAGGTCTGGAAGTTGCTCTGGATGAGCGCCACCGACCAGCCCTCGTCGTCGATCGCGGTGACCGCAACGGTGTCGCCGGCGTTGCGCGGCGGTGCCGGGGTGGCGGCGTCGGCCACCCCCGGCCGCAGCAGGCCGGGCAGGTCGACCGGTCCGGTTCGCGGGTCTCCGAGCAGCCGGGCACGGGCCTCGTGGGCCCGTCGCGCCCGCTCCAGCAGGTCGCCGGGCAGGTCCGGGTCGAGCATCGCCAGGGCCACCGCGCCCTGGGCGGGCGGCGGGGCGGCCCACCAGCGCACCCCGTGGCGCTCGAGCTGCAGCGGCTCGAGCGTCTCGACCCGGTGGGCCCGCAGGTCGTCGGCGGTGATCGGACTGCCCACCCCCGCCAGGCCCGCTGCGAACCGCTCGGCGAGCGGCCCGTCGTACAGCGCCCGGGGATCGTCGGCGATCGCGCGGAGCGTCTCGGCGAGCGCCGGCTGGTGGAAGGTCTGCCCCGCTCGCAGCGGCACGCCTCCGGGGGCCAGCACGCCCCGCAGGCCCGGATCGAGCACGACCGCGTCGGTGCGCGACGCGATCGCACGCGCGAGCCCGGGGACGACCGCGGTACCGGCGGCGGCGAGCTCCGCCGCCCGCAGCACCGGGGTGACCAGGCCGAGCCGGGCACCCAGATCGGCGAGTGCGGCCCAGCCGGCGGTGGTGCCCGGCACCGTCACGCCCTGCGGCCCCTGGCGCGGCATCGTCGCTCCGCCGGCCCGCAGCGCGTCGACGTCCACCGCTGCCGCCGCGGCGCCGAGCGAGAGGATCGAGACGACCGACCCGTCGGGGCGGCGGACGAGGGCGTTGAGGTCGCCACCGATCCCGCACTGGTGCGGATAGGTGACGGCGAGGACGGCGGCGGCGGCGAGGGCCGCGTCGAGGGCGTTGCCCCCGGCGCGGATCGCGTCCTCGCCGGCGGCGGTCGCCGCAGCATGGGGTGCGGCGACGGCGACGGTGCGGGTCATGCGGGCTCCGGTTCCGGTCGGCGGACGGTCAGGCGGCCAGCGGACGCAGGAACGCGGGGCTCGGTGCGGCCTCGGCCCCCCGGAGCCTGAGCGGCAGGCAGACGAGCTCGAACTCGCCGGCGGGCACGTCCGCGAGGTCCAGGCACTCGACGATCGCGATGTCGGCCGGGCAGAGGACGAGGTGCGTGTCCCACGTCTCGTCGCGGGTCGGGCTGTCGATGGTGAGGAAGTCGATGCTCACCAGCCTGACGCCGCGGTCGGCGAGCAGCTGCGCGCCGTCCGGGGCCAGGCCGACCCAGAAGTCCGGCTTGTCGGTCTCGCGCAGCGCCGTGGTCGAGTTGCGGGTCTTGAGGAGGATCCGCTCGTCGCCCTCGGCCAGGCCGGCGGCGAGCAGGTCCGCGGCCGTGATCTCCGTCTCGACCGCCGTCAGGTCGAGCACGCGGGCCCGCCCGATGAGGACGTCGAGCGGGTAGGCGTCGATCGTGCCCTTGGAGTCGTCGAAGTGCCGACCGGCGTCGGTGTGGGTACCGGTGTGGGAGCCGATGTCCCAGCGCGTGACGTTGCAGCGATCGCCGTTCTCGAAGCTCTCGACGACCTCGCGGACCGGCCGGCGGCCCCAGTGGAGCATCCCGGTGTGCACGGGCACGGTGACGTCGATCGGCGCGGGGACCTGACCCGACGGCAGCGGGCGGAGGACCGCGCGGGCCGGCGCGGCCTCGGCGCCACGGATCGGGACGGGCAGGCAGATGAGCTCGTACACGCCTGCGTCGGCGCGGGAGAGGTCGACGCACTCGACCGTGCTGATGCCCGCCCCCGAGAGGATGTAGTGGGAGTCGAAGGTCTTGTCCCGGCCGGGTGCCTCGACGGTGTAGAAGTCCACGCCGACGAGCCGGACGCCGCGCTCGACGAGCAGCTCCGCGCCGTCGGGGGCGAGGCCGACCCACGTCTCCGGGATCGTCTCGCCCTGGAGCAGGCCGTCGGAGTTCGTCGTGCGCAGCAGCACGCGCTCCTCGTCGCCCAGGCCCGCCGCACGCAGGTCGTCGGCGGTGATCTCCGACTCCACCCCGGTCAGGTCGAGGACGCGCGCGGGCCCGACGAGCAGGTCGAGGGTCAGCGCGTCGATCGGCGCCCCGTCGGGTTGCGTGTGCAGCGGCGCCTCGACGTGGGTACCGGTGTGCGCCCCCATGT